>JBEKJU010000139.1:0-8887 GCA_050011095.1 Syntrophorhabdales bacterium | reverse complement strand
GTTACCGACTCCTTGCGTTTATCTCACTGAAAATGGAGCTGAGCTGGAGGACAACAAAGGTAGGAAAGGTACGGCCCAATTTACCGCTCTACAAACTCACACAAAAGGCTTGACACTACCATATTCCGTCATCATGTGGTATATGGCGTGGGTATTGTGCAGGAAACCCGGGCGCGTCACTTCTTCCGTCGCGAGCCCTCCGCCTATCTCGGTCCTTTTTTCAGCAACGAATACCTTTAGACCTGCCTTTGCAAGATAAGCGGCTGTGGTCAAACCATTGGGACCTGCACCTATTACAACTACATCAGCTTGATACTTTCCCATACAAGAACCTCCTCTTTGTTTGGTCTAATCTTGTAATCCTTCCTTTTAAGACGCACGCGGGGACAGATGCGCCCCGCATAGTATTCCGAAACAGTGAGGATACTTTCCCTTTTTTCATTGAGATTAAGATTACACGACTGAACATCGGCTGTTCGTTCTCCCCACTTGGTTCGAAATATTTATCAAGCATGTAACCTGTCTTGCTTTAAGCCTGTGTCAAATCCTTCCCCCAAACCGGCTTGTCATCTTTCTATCTCAGTGAGCCTGTTTCACAATACAACTAAGGTGAAACTTGAGTAAATGAGGATTTCCCCTATATCGCTGGGGACGTACCCCTATTTCGATCGCCTCCTTCAGACCCTTTTCCGAGATGTCGCACACCGGGCGTCACCAAGCACTCCGCTTAGCGGATTCACCCCCCCGAAGGTGCTGATTTCGGCACGTACTTTCTGATGGTCAAGAACCGGAACTACCCCAAAACCGCCCGCAGCGAAGTTCTACCCCTTTTCAGGACTACCAACGGTATCCTGCGGGCACGATGTTCTTGTGGTGCACCGATTGGAAGAAAGGTGGCAAGGAGCACCGGTACTGGAGTGTGCTCGGGAACCGCTGGGTAGTAGATACTATGATAGATTGCGAGCCCTCTAAGAAACTTGGTATCCTGCCCAAGGCAGCCTTGAGCAGCGGGTCAAGGGCTTTTGCCGTAAACGAAAGAGCCCGAATTTGCCCACGTCACCCGCGTGTCCTACCCCTTTGATCCAGATCGGATCGTCGGTGATTTCCTTCGCCTCTCTTCCACGCGTTCCCTTACCTCGGGGGAGATATAAAGCACAATCCCCTCGTGCGGTTCCACGTCTCCTTCCCCCTTTTCATCGAAGACCCCCGAGAGCATCCGCCCTTTCAGCCGGGAGCGGTTCTCGTGACGCTCCGAGTATCCCGGCCCTTTTCGCCGGGCGTCCTTCCAGACTGCCGGTCCTTCGAAGAGAAGGTCGAGGATGTGGACAACCGGCCTGTCCCACAATTCCTCAGCTTTCTGATATTGCGGTACAGTTGACCGGAAGGGTCTGAGCTGGAGAAGCGTGCTCCGCAAAAGGAATGCCTTCCGCCACGCCTTTGCAGGGTTTGACCCGGAACTCGTGGCCCGCTTTTCGGAAGACGGCATGACGAGCTGGTGGGTGGGTTCAACTACTCTTGCGTTGTATCGAACTGGACGAAAAATTCTTGCGGGGTGAGGGCAGGAAGTGAGGCACGGGAGAAATCCCGCGTATTGCGCGTCACGATGATCCTCGCGCCCGCCAGAACTCCGGCCTCCGCGAGCACTGCATCCTCAAAATCCTGCATCGGAGAGGCAAGGGCGCGCTCGAGAACGGATCTGTTCACGAGGGCGACCTCAAAAATCGTCAGGAGGCCGCGGACAGCAACTTTAGCCTGGTTCCGAGGAAGAGACTGTGACAGCAGGTAATCTATGGTCGTCACGGTGGTGGCGCAGACCCATGCCTCGATCCGGGACTGCTCTATCAGGGCGAAAAGCTTGGCAGCGGCAGGGGCGAAAGGTTGACGGGCGAGGAGAACGTCAAGGACCACGTTGGTATCGACGATCACCTTCAAAAATACTTGTCCTTCAGATGACGCCGGTAATCCTTTTCAGAAACAGAGCCCTTTTTGAGAACGCCGAACAGGGATGCGGTGACGGGGGGCAACGTGTCGGCTGGATGCGCCTCTTCCCCGAGAGCCATGAAGTAGTCCGCCACCATTCCGGAAACCGACTTGCCCCGGTGTTTGGCTTCCTGCTTGGCCTTTGCTACCAGGATTTTATCCATGCGTAAGGTGAGTTTAGTCGTCATGACGTATAGTATAAACAGTAATGTACGGCACTGTCAAGAGACAGATCTGAGGTAGAAAGGGCATTATGTACAAGCTTCTCCCAGACAAATGACACGTTCAAACTCCGTGAGCATGCGAGGATCCTCGTTGATTTGGCGATCCCACTTTCTGCAGACGCTCGCCACGGAGACGGAAGCCAAGCTCCACCAGCTGAACGAGTCGATGGGTTTTTCGCTTCCCGCTTCAACATCGCATACCGGAAGACCGTCCGGGTTAAGAAGGTTTAAGCCCAGGTGAAGTCTTGTAAAATCACGGGGGAACATGCGAACGCTTCCATGTATGAGTAGTCATGGTTTCCTGGCTACTTCCGCGCACGACGGCATCTCGCCCGATTCCCAGCCCCCGCCTAACGCGGCAATAAGTTGTACGGCCGAGGTCATTCGGCCGGTCTGTAAGTTGACCAAAGTCAACCGGTTGCTGAGCAGGCTTGTCTGGGCGGTGAGGACGTTCAGATATGTGTCCATCCCTGTCCGGTAGCGGACCTCGGCGATCTCCTCGTAACGCTCCGAAGCATCGACGGCGAGCTTCTGCCGTTCAACCTGCTCGGATAGTCGCCTGCCGGCGACCAGGTAGTCCTCCACCTCCTTGAAGGCATTGAGCACGGTCTGACGATAGGCGGCCACGTCAGCGTCGTACAGCGCCTGGTAGCGCCTCACGTTCTCGCGACGGGCACCGAAGTCGAGGAGAGTTTGCGATACGGTGGCGCCCAGCGACCAGAAACGGGCGGGCCAGGAGGCAAGGTCCGCGATCGTGGAACTCTGTGTTCCGGCACTTCCGGAAAGGGCGATGGTGGGATAATAGGCCGCCTTCTGAACTCCGATGAGGGCATTAGCTTCGGCCATGGTCCGCTCCGCGGCGGCAATATCAGGACGGCGTTCCAGCAATTGCGAGGGAACGCCAACCGGGATGACGGGCGGAGTTGCAGCGAGCGGCCTGACCGGGAGTGAAAAACCGCCGGCCGGTTCGCCAATAAGCAGGGCGATTGCATGCTCGTACTGCGCGCGGGTGGTGCCCACGGCGACGGCGTTTGCCTCCGCCGTGCGCAGGTTCGTTTCCGCCGAGGCGACATCTTGAGGAGAGTCGATACCGACCTCCACAAGCGCCTCCGTCAGATCGAGCGTCTGCTTGTAGCTGGCCACGGTCGCATCGTAGACCTGCTGTAACGCATCCTCTCCGCGAAGCTCGAAGTAGTATTGCGCCAGGCTTGCCTGCTCGCTGAGAGTCTCATTGGCCAGATTGGCGGCGCTGACCTGGGCGGCATTGGCATCCGACAGCACCGTATTGCGAATACTGCCAAACAAGTCGGGCTCCCACGAAGCGGTGAGGGGCAGCTCGAAACTCGTACCGGAGATTGTGCCGGAGGATTGCGCGGCACTGCCGCCGGCGCCCTGTCTGGTGACGGAAGGGGCGGTCGCAAGACTGGGGAAGAGCGAAGATCGCGCATTCCGCACCAGCGCACGGGCGGCCATGTAGTTTTCAAAGTACTGTCTGATGTTCTGATTGTTGATAACCAGCTTCTCTTCCAGGGCATTGAGCTCCGGGTCCTGAAATATCTCTCACCACTTGCCCCGGAGCATTGCGTCCCGTGGGCTGGCCTGTTTCCAACCGCCCGCTTGAGCCAAGGCGCTGCCCGGCTGGTTCTCCTTGTACCAGGGCGACACCGGGACAGGGGGGCGCACATACTTGGGCCCCACTGTGCATCCGGAGAAGAAGAGCGCCAGAAAACAAATGACGGCGGAAACCGCGCCCCCGGCACGGACAACCCGTTGGATCGCGCGCGTGGCGCCGCTGGTTATATCGCGCTGGTTCATTGGGCCTCCCGCGTGTGCATAGATGAGGGTCGGAATATTGCTTTGAGGCGTATGCCGAGCCTGTCGAGGAAGAGGTATACAACCGGAGTTATGTAAAGGGTTAAGACCTGGCTCACCACGAGTCCTCCGAGAATCGTGAGGCCAAGGGGCCGCCGCAACTCGGAACCGATCCCGGCGCCGAATGCCAGAGGCACTGCGCCAAAAAATGCCGCCGCGGTCGTCATCAGGATCGGACGGAAGCGCAGGATACAACCCTGGAAGATGGCATCCGCGGTGGAAAGTCCGCGCTCGCGTTCCAGTTGCAGCGCGAAATCAATCATCATGATCGCATTCTTCTTGACGATGCCGATCAGCAGGATGATCCCGATGATGGAAATCACATTCAGATCACAGTCGAAGAGGACCAGAGTAATCACCGCGCCAAGCGATGCCGAGGGCAGCGTCGTCAGGATAGTGATAGGATGGATATAGCTTTCATAGAGTACTCCAAGCACGATATAGACGGCGAGGATGGCGGTGAGGATAAGGAGCGGCTCACTCGAGAGAGACTTCTGGTATTGCTGCGCGGTTCCGGAAAACGTTCCGTGGATGCTCTTCGGTACCTGCAGCTTCGCTTCGAGCAAGTCGATCTCTTTTGTCGCCGAGCTAAGCGAGGCGCCGGGAGCGAGGTTAAACGAGATTGTCGCGGACGGGTATAGCCCGGAGTGGTTTACCGAGAGCTGTCCGGTCCTTGGGCGGTAGGTGCTGATCGCGCTCAGCGGGACCGGTCCTTCATTGTTCCGGACGAAGGTATTCTTCAGCGTGCCCGGACCCTGCGTGAAGCCGGGCTGGGCCTCGAGCACCACGTGATATTGGTTCAGTGTTTTGTAGATAGTGGAGACCTGGGCCTGTGAAAATGAATAGTTGAGCGTATCGTCGATATCACTGGGGGTAAGGCCAAGCCGGGCGGCCGTGGCACGGTCATAGGTCAGGTAGGCCTGCAGGCCGCCGGCCTGGAGATCGCTGTAGACATCGGCGATGCTCGAAAGCTTTTTCATTTCCAGCGTCAATTTAGGCACCCACCGCTTGAGTTCGGTGGTGCTGTCGGCCCGCAGCGTGTATTGATACTGCGCGTTAGACTGGCGACCACCGATTTGAAGGTCTTGCGCCGCCATCAGGAAGGTCTGCGCCTCTTTAATGCCGGCCAGCTTGGGGCGCAGCCGGTTCACGATGTCGGTCGCGCTTGCCTTCCTTTCCTCGAGGGGCTTGAGCGCGGTGAAAAGGAATCCGCTGTTCGACGAACCGCGTCCCCCGGTAAACCCCACCACATTCTTGACGCCCGGATCGGCCTTCACAATTGACACAACCCGCTGGAGGGCCCCGTTCATCTTGTCGAATGAAGCATCCTGGGAGCCCATGAGCCCGCCCATGATTACCCCCGTATCCTGCTGCGGAAAAAAACCTTTGGATATTCGTGCAAGATAGACGGCGTTGAGGCCCGTCGTGAATATGAAGAGAAGCAGCACCAAAGCGGAATGATCGCGAAGCACCCAGCGCAGGCTGCGCTCATAGAGGCCGAGCAAAACGTTGAAGAGCTTTTCGCTGAAGCGGTAAACCCGGCCGTGTGCGCCGCTTTCCGGACGTAACAGAAGGGAGCAAAGCATGGGGGTTGTGGTGAGGGATAGCACGAGCGAGATCAGAATAGCCACCGACAAAGTCACCGCGAACTCGCGGAAAAGACGACCGATCACGCCGCCCATCATCAGGATGGGAATAAAGACGGCGACCAGTGACAGAGTAATCGACAGTACGGTAAACCCGACCTCCTCGGCCCCCCGGAACGCCGCCTCCCGTCGCGACATGCCCAACTCAAGGTAGCGCGTGATATTCTCCATTACCACTATCGCGTCGTCGATGACGAAGCTGGTCGAGATGGTCAACGCCATGAGCGAAAGGTTGTCGAGGGAATAACCGAGCAGATACATGGCGGCAAAAGTGCCCACCAGGGAAGCGGGAACCGCAATCCCCGGAATGATGGTGGCTCGCCAATCTCTCAGAAAGAAGAAGACGACGAGAATGACGAGAATGACCGATATGATGAGCGTGCGCTCCACGTCGCGCAGTGAGGCGCGAATGGTGGTCGTCTGGTCAAGCGTGAGCGTGAGAATCTGCCCTCTGGGGATGGATGCCTGTAATGCGGGAAATTCCGCCTTGATGCGGTCCACCGTCTCGATAATATTGGCGCCCGGTTGCTTGAAGACGATCATGTCCACGGAGGGTTGCCCGTTGAGATATCCGGCCGAGCGGAGGCTCTCGGTCGAATCGATGACTTCGGCCACATCCTGCAGACGGACCGCCGACCCATTCTTTGCGGAGATGATCAACGATTTGTAATCGGCGGCCTTGGAAATCTGGTCGTCCACGCTGATATAGCTGATCGTTTCGCCGTCGCTGATGCTGCCCGTGGGAGAGTGCGCGTTCTGCTTCTTGAGAAAGTCGGCCAGATCGGACAATTTCAGGCCATAGTGCTGCAGCCGCAGTGGATTGGCTTCGATACGGACCGCGGGCAGCGTCGCGCCGCCAACCATCACCTGGCCCACGCCGGGGATCTGCGACAGCTTTTGCACCAGGATCGTCGAGGCGGCATCGTAACGCGCCCCGACATCGTGGGTCTTTGAGGTAATGCTGATGATCGCGATGGGGGCATCAGCCTGGTTCATCTTGAAATAAGTGGGGTTGGAAGGGAGATTGGAAGGGAGATAGATGCGGGCGGCATTGATGGCGGCCTGCACGTCCCTGGCGGCGGCGTTGATGTTGCGGCTCAGGTCGAACTGCAGGGAGATGCTCGTCGAGCCGGTGGAACTTTGCGAGGTCATTTCCGTCACGCCTGCAATGTGTCCCAATTGCCTTTCGAGCGGTGCGGCCACCGACGACGCCATCACCTCGGGATTTGCCCCCGGCAGGGATGCATCCACGTTGATCGTCGGGGAGTCGACCTTCGGCAGGGGCGATACCGGAAGCACCGTGAACGCAATGGCCCCCGCGATGATCACCGCCGCAGTCAGCAGAATAGTAGCAATAGGTCTACGAATTGCCGGAGCCGAAATATTCACGTCTCGTCCCCTTGTAGCTCCGGCTTGGAAAATCGGGGATTGCCACTCGGCCGGAGCCGGCGCGCCAGGCAATCGAACCAAAGATAAATGACGGGCGTGGTGTACAAGGTCATGATCTGGCTGAGGAGCAAGCCGCCGACCATGGCAATACCGAGGGGCCTGCGCAACTCGGCCCCGATGCCTTGCCCTAACGCCAGCGGCAGCCCACCGAAAAGCGCTGCCAGGGTCGTCATGAGAATAGGGCGGAGGCGCAGAAGGCTCGCACTATAGATCGCCTCCACCGGGCTCTTGCCCTCGCCGCGCTCCGCCTGGATTGTAAAGTCCACCATCATGATGCCATTCTTCTTCACGATGCCGATCAGAAGCACGATGCCGATAATTCCGACAATGCCCAGATCCTGGCGACAGATCCACAGGGCGATGAGCGCGCCGACACCCGCCGAGGGCAGAGTGGAGAGAATCGTAAGGGGATGGATAAAGCTCTCGTAAAGCACTCCGAGCACAATATAGACCGTTACCAGCGCGGCCAGCACCAGCAGTCCTTCGTTGCTCAGTGAATTACTGTACGAAGCCGCTGTTCCCTGGAACTTTGTTTGCACGTTGATGGGAAGGCGAAGTCTTTTTATGGCCTCGTTCACGGCCTCCACCGCCTGGCCGAGGTGTACTCCGGGGGCAAGGTTGAAAGAGATGGTGACGGCCGGAAACTGCCCCTGGCGGCTAATGGTAAGGGGAGAGACCTTCCTGCTCAGGGTGGTGAAGGCCGAGAGCGGGATCGCATTCCGGCTTCCAAATGAAGCGGAAGAGGAGGAACTTCCAGTCGCTGATGAAGATCCGGAGTTGCTGGTGGAAGCCGAACTCGTGGAGGAGGAAACGCCGGAAGACGAAGATGTCTGAAGCACGGTGCCCGTAGTTCCCGACAGCGCACCGGTGGAGGAGGAACTCGTGCGCCGGCTGTTCGAGGAACTTGCCGATGACAACTGAGAAGCGGCCGGGGTGGTCGAACCGACTCCATCGGTGGAAGAGGCCGAGAGCAGCGACGAGGCGCCCGAACCGTTTGCCGACGAAGAGGATCCGGAGGACGAGGAACTTGACGAAGACGAGGCCTGCAGGTAGATGTCTTGCAGCCGGTACGGACTTGCCTGGTATTTCGGATCTACCTCCAGTATCACGTGGTAAAGGTTGGTTTGCGTATAGAGAGTCGAAATCTGGCGCTGGCCGAATGCATCGTAAAGTTCACTGTCGATTGATTGCGGATCGACACCGAGACGGGATGCGGTTTTGCGGTCGATGTGAACTGCCAGCGTGTTGCCGTTCGGCATCCGGTCGGTGACAACATCTTCGATCTGCGGGATAGTGCGGAGCTTTTCGACGATCTTCGTTGTCCACGCATTAAGCTCGGTCTCGTCCGGGTCCTGCACGCTGTACTGGAACTGCGTCCGGCTCACACGGTCTTCGACCGTCAAGTCCTGGACGGGCTGCAGGTAGGCCTTGATGCCGGGCACGTTCGCCATGCCTTCGCGCAGGCGACGCATCACCACGGATGCCTCGTCGCGTTGCGCCAAGGGCTTGAGGTTGATCTGGAGGCGGCCGCTGTTGAGGCTGGTGTTGGTCCCGTCCATGCCGATGAACGAGGAGAGCGACTCAACGGCGGGGTCGTTCAGGGCCACCAGTGCCAGCGCCTGCTGGCGCTGCTCCATGGATTCAAAGCTCGTGGCCTCCGGCGCCTGTGTGATGACTTGCAACAGTCCCGTGTCCTGGGTGGGGAAAAAACCCTTC
>JBEKJU010000138.1:0-8958 GCA_050011095.1 Syntrophorhabdales bacterium | reverse complement strand
TATTCAATATCGTCAAGGCAGTTGTGACCGACGGCGGCGGCTATCTGACCCACGCGCTGATTGTCGCGAGGGAGTTCGGCGTTCCCGCGGTTGTCGGCACCCAGGAGGCGACCAAGAAGATAGTGACGGGACAGCACGTCAAGGTAGACGGGAATCTTTGCAGGGTTTGGGTGAAGGATTGACACCATGTGCCGGGCGCCCTGGCGCCCGGCAACAGCTATAGCGCGAACGTCAGGGGGTTGCGGTTATGAAACGGAAGAAAGTGGTCTACTGGATAGACGAGTTGTGCAAGGAGGATAACGAAATCGTTGGCAAGAAGTGCGCGAACCTGGGGGAGCTCGCGAGCATCGGCGTGCGCGTCCCACGCGGATTCGCGGTCTCTGTTCACGGGTGGGAAAGATTCGTCGAGCTGACGGGCATCGCCGGAGAAATGAGGCGGCTTTTCGAAAAGGAAGGGGGGGATCTCCATGTTCCGAGCAAGGGGCAGAGGCTGAGCAACGCCATGAGGGCCCTGATCGAGTCGCAGCAGGTCCCGGCCGAGATCTCCGACGTTGTGCTCGGGAGCTACGAGCGGCTATGCGAGGAGGCTTCCATGCATGATATGCCGGTGGCCGTGCGCTCGGCGGGCGCGGTGAGCATGCCGGGCGCCATGGAGAGCTACCTGAATGTGAGCGGTCAGGCCGACGTGGTCACGAAGCTGCTCCGCGTGTGGAGCAGCGCGTACACATACCGCGCGGTCGTCTACCGGCACGACCACAACCTGGCTGTTGACTATGCCCCTATCGGCGTCGCGGTGCTCCAGCTCGTCGACGCGAAGGCCGCGGGCGTGCTGATGACCGCGAACCCGACCTCGGGCAACACCGCCGAAGCTGTCATCGAGAGCAACTGGGGGCTGGGCGAGAGCGTTGTGTCGGGGGTAACCAACCCCGACCGGTTCAATGTCTCCAAGGACGATTTAATCATAACCAGTAAGGTCGTCAACACGAAGGCAAAGCAGGTGGTCCCGTCGGCGGGCGGTGCCGCGTGTGTGGACGTCCCGGCCGAATTGCGGGACGCGCCGTCCCTTACCGACGAGGAGGTGAGGCTCCTCGCGAGGGAGGCCATGAGGATCGAGCGCCATTTCGGGGAGCCGACCGATATAGAATGGGCATATGCTTCTGGTCAAAGTCCAGAGCAAAGCCTTTATTTTTTGCAAGCAAGACCAATGAAACCATTGCCTAAGTACAAAGACGCCATAGACAGGGTTCTTGATATGATGCTGAATTAGCTAAGTCGCAAAAAAAGTCAACAGAATTAAGGTAAAAGGCGTTGTCTAGAGGACCGATCCAGCATCGGAAAAGAGGGGTGTGGCAATATGGATAAAATCGAATTTGTCGATCAGACCTTCAGGGATGCCCAGCAGAGTCTCTGGGGTTTTACAATGAGGACTGATCATATCGCTCCCATCGCTGAAGTGATGGATCAGGTGGGATGCAAGGCGGTAGGGACCGTCGGGGGCAATGGCATCACGGTGCAGGCTCGGGTTCTCAATGAGGATCCTTGGGAGCGGATCCGTATTCTGGCAAGTCTGATGCCGAAAACGCCGCTGGAGACCTCATTCATGATCGCAAGCCTTGCTTCTTTCGACATCGATACACCGCGCGACATTATCGCGCTCTGGATAAAGAGATGTGTTGCCCACGGCATAAGAAGTTTCTGGAATTGCGATTACCAGACCGATATGGATGCTGTCCGTTACTTCTCTGAGATAGTAAAGAACGAAGGCGCTAAGAACGTAGCCGGCCTCATGTATACCTTCAGCCCTGCCCATACCAGCGAACACTGGGCAAGAAAGACCAGAATGATAGCAGAGATGAAGGATATTGTGGATTCGATCAGGATCGAGGATGCGGGCGGAGTTCTTACGCCCGAACAGACCCGCGAACTACTCGCTGCCGTTCTCCAGAACTGCGACGGTATACCTATAGAATTTCACTCCCACTGCAACATGGGCCTTGCCCCCTTGTGTTATCTGGAGGCCATAAAAGCAGGGGTTACTATCCTCCATACAGCTATAGGACCCCTTGCCAACGGCACCTCCCTCCCTTCCATGAAAACAATTATAAAGAATGCCCGCCGTATGGGCTATACCTGCGAAGTGGACGAGGATGCCCTGCAGAAGGTATCAGATCACTTCACGGAGATTGCAGAAAAAGAGCATCTTCCGACAGGTACTCCTCCGGAATACGACCTCTACTACTTTGAACATCAGGTCCCCGGAGGAATGATGTCCAACCTCAAGCGGCAGCTCGCCGAGGTGGGTAAGGGAGACCGCCTGGAAGAGGTGCTGGAAGAGATCATTCATGTCCGCAAGGACTTCGGCTACCCTGTCATGGCAACGCCCTATTCCCAGCTGGTGGGCGCTCAAGCCGTTGAGAACGTTCTATCCGGGGAAAGGTATAAGAACGTTACCGATGAGGCTGTCAAGTACATCCTGGGGTTCTATGGGGAGTCTGCGGGTCCCATAGAGCAAAATGCCAAAGACAAGATACTGGCCACGCAAAGGGCGAAGGAGCTTTCGAGCTGGCAGCCACAAGGGAGATTCAAACCACTCGAAGAGATTCGGAAAGAAGTTGGTCCCGAGCTCTCGGACGACGAACTCCTCCTCAAGATTATGGTTCCGGGAAGACCCGTTAAGACCGGCCAAACCAAGAAGAAAATTGAAACACCATCGGCGAAACGTGAAGTCCGTCCCCGTGTCCCCTTTGACTCCCCCCGGGAGTTCAGGGTCGATGTGGACGGGGAAGTTTACAATGTGAAGGTCGAGCCCGTTTGGGACGGGGCCGAACAGGTCCTCGGGGCAGAGAAGACCGGTGACGAGAATACGGCAAAGAGACGGGGGGAATTACCGGCGGGCGCTGTAACTTCCGGAATGGCGGGTCTCGTGCTCTCCTTCGAGGTGAAGGTTGGCGATCGGGTAAACGCCGGCGACCTCGTGGCAATGATTGAGGCGATGAAAATGAGACGACACGTGAATTGCCCCCATGGAGGAGTGGTGAAAGAGATTTGTGCCTGCGAGGGTGAGATCGTTGAGCCGGAAGATCTCCTGATGGTGGTGGAATAAGATGGTCAAAAAGATTCTCGTCGCGAATCGCGGTGAAATAGCAATACGGGTCATGCGGGCATGCCGGGAGATGGGCCTTCCTTCGGTGGCGATCTTTTCCGAGGCGGACAGGGAGGCGCTATTCACGAAATACGCGGACGAAGCGTATTTCATCGGTCCTCCCCCAGCGAGCCTGAGCTATCTAAATATCGAAAAAGTGATCGAGGTGGCGCACCAAAGCAGGGCGGACGCAATACACCCAGGGTATGGCTTCCTTGCCGAAAATCCCCGGTTTGCGAAGGCGTGCGAACGGGAGGGGATAAAATTCATCGGGCCTTCGAGCCGCGTCCTTGAGCTCATGGGCGATAAGGTGGGCGCGCGGCGCGAGATGATCAAGGCGAAGGTCCCCGTCGTGCCGGGTACCGACGACTGTGTGACGCAGTGTGACGAAGCGAAGGCTATTGCCGGGGACATCGGGTACCCGCTCATTATCAAGCCCTCGGGCGGGGGAGGCGGTATCGGGATGACGATAGTACCGAACGAGGGTGAGCTGCTGAAGGCGCTCGAGTCCACCCAGGCGATTGCAACGACGACCTTCGGGTCCTGTGATGTGTATATTGAGAAGTACCTTCCCAATCCCCGGCATATCGAGTTTCAGATACTGGGAGATTCAAAGGGAAATGTCATCCACCTGGGGGAGCGGGAATGCTCCACCCAGCGACGCCATCAGAAACTCATCGAGGAATCTCCCTCTCCGGCTGTGACGCCGGAAGTACGAAAGGAGATGGGAGAGATTGCGGCGAACGCCGCGAGATGGGTCGGCTACGAAGGCGCCGGAACGGTGGAATTCCTTTTTTCCGAAGGGCGGTTTTATTTCCTTGAAGTCAACGCCAGGGTGCAGGTCGAGCATCCCGTGACAGAGATGGTGACGGGCATCGATATCGTCAAGGAACAGATAAGGATCGCATCCGGTCTCCCCCTTGCCTACAGCCAGGAGGACGTCCGGATAAATGGTAGCGCCATCGAGTGCCGTATCAATGCCGAAGACCCTTTGAATGATTTTGTTCCCACACCGGGCAGAATCAAGAGCTACTATTCCCCGGGGGGGCCGGGCATCAGGGTGGACAGCGGTGTTTACACCTCCTACACGATACCCCCATTTTACGATCCCATGATAGCGAAGCTCATCGCCTGGGGGAGGGACAGGAAAGAGGCGATTGAGCGGATGAAGCGCGTCCTCTACGAGTACATCATCGCCGGCGTCAAGAGCAACATTCCATTTCACAAGGCGGTCATGGAAAATCCCCGTTTTGTGGAGGGGGCGCTGGGGACGCATTTCGTCGACACCGAGACGACGCTGATCGACGACATAAAGCGCATAATGGAGCGGGAGAAGCCCTTGGAGGCGAAAGTCTCTTATATGGCTGACGACAAAAAAAGGATTGCCGCGATATCGGCGTCAGTCATCCAAGGGTATTTGAGCACTCAAGACCAATCGAAGACGGCGGGGAGGGGAAGAGGATGAAAAAGAACATTGTCCTTGTGGGGACCCTCGATACGAAAGGGGAGGAGTCTCTTTACGTCAAGAACGTGCTCGAGCAGAACGGCTACATGGTGACGACGGTCGACGTCGGCACGGGATATAGGGGTACCTTGGCCTTTTCGCCTGATTTTTCCAGGGAAGACGTCGCTGCACGTGGGGGAAGCACCATGAGCGAGCTTCTCGCGATGGGAGCGGGTGGGGAGGAAAACCGCATGATGGAAGTGATGGCCGACGGGGCGATCCGTATCTGCGAGCAGTTCCATAGGGCGGACAAGCTGCAGGGCGTCATCTCCCTGGGGGGAACCATGGGGACGACGCTGGGAACGAGAATCATGAGGTCGCTTCCCTTCGGCCTGCCCAAGGTGATGCTCTCCACCGTCGCGTCCGGCGACACGCGCGCCTATATAGGAACCAAGGACGTTGTGCTGATATCGTCCATCGCCGACATCGCGGGCCTGAACAGGGTCACCGAGGTAGCGCTCAAACAGGCGGCGGGCGCCCTCATGGGGATGGTCGCCGTAGGTGAGGTGAAAGCATCCCAGAAGCCGCTCATCGGGATGACGACGCTCGGCGGCACGACAAACTGCTGTCTGCAGGTGAAAAAAGAGCTAGAAACAAGGGGTTATGAAACCGTTATATTCCACTCTAACGGGGTCGGCGGCGCAGCCATGGAAGAAATGATCGATCAGGGACTGGTCCAGGGTGTCTTCGACCTCTCTACCAACGAGGTCGTCGACAACCTCTACCGGGGATGGGGCGACGCCGGGCCGGGGAGACTGGAGGGGGCAGGCAGGAAAGGTATACCCCAACTCATAGCCCCTGGGAATATCGACCATATAATCTACGGATCGCCCGACAAGATCCTTGAGCGGTTCAGGGGTCAGCACATCCACGTACACGGTACAGGCATATATGTCTTACGGACGAAGAAGGAGGAAATGATCGAGGTAGCCAAGGTCATGGCTGAAAAGATAAATAAGGCAAAAGGGAGGACAGGGGTCATTTTCCCCCTGAAGGGTCTCTCGATACTCGACAAATGGGACAAGGAATTCGATGATCCTGAAGCGAACCGGGCCTTTTTCGAGACCTTGAAACAGGGGCTCAAAAACGGAGTGGAGGTCAGGGAAGTGGATGCGCACATTACGGACGGCCTTTTTGCGGAAGAAGCGGCAAAGATGCTCTGCGCGCTGATGGACATGTAGGCCGGGGGGGGGGTCCTTCTTTCCGGTCCTCAGAGCTGCTCTCAGGCGTACCTCGATGTCCGGGAGCGGGGCGGGAAGCAGAAGGTGAGCGAAAAAAAACTATATAACCAGGGAGCCGGTTCGTTCCTAAAAGGTTGTTTCCAAAGGAGGTAAAGACATGGTTGATACATCCACCCCACGCGTGCTCGGAAAGTTGATCGAAGATCGGGCGCGCAAGAACAAAGATAGAATTTTTCTGCGCTTCAAGGATCAGTCGTTCACGTATGACCAGATAAACGTGTTTTCCAACCGGTGCGCTCACGCATTCGAAAATATGGGAATCGTCAAGAATGACAAGGTGAGCATGATGATGCCCAACTGCCCGGAGCTTGTCTTCCTCTGGTTCGGCTCCGCAAAGATCGGAGCGGTCGAGGTGCCCATCAATACATCGTATAAAGGAGAGTTCCTCCGCCATATCATCGATCAGTCGGATTCGAGGGTACTGGCGATCACGAAGGAATATATCGACCGGGTGACGCTCATCCAGGATGATTTGAAGAAGCTGGAAAAGGTCATAATCCTCGGGGACTACGGGAAGGAGGAGATAGAGGGGTTGAAGATCCCGGTGATGAGCTACGACGAGTTCTTCAATGCCCCCGAGACGCCCGTCGATGTGGAGGTCTACCCAGGGGACCCCGCGAACATCATCTATACCTCGGGAACCACCGGTCTTTCGAAGGGAGCCCTCGGCCCCCACAAGTTCTGGATCGTCGTGGCGGAAGAAATCCTCAAACTCCGCCAGGGCACGAAGGATGATATCTTCTACACCTTCCTGCCGCTTTACCACTTCAACGCGCAGTGCCTCACGACAGTGACGGCCCTGATCGCGGAGGCCCAGATGGTCCTCTCCGACAAGTTCAGCGCCTCCCGTTTCTGGGATGACATCCGCAAGTACGGAGCCACCCAGTTCAACTACCTCGGCGCGGTCATCCCGATCCTTACGAAACAGCCCGAGAAACCAAATGACCTCGATAACCCCGTCCGCATCGCCCTGGGCGGCGGCTGCCCCCAAGCCGTCATGGAGCAGTTCGAGAAGCGGTTCGGCTGCACCTGCATGGAAGGCTTCGGCATGAGCGAGACCGGGCTCCCAATCCACGTCTCTCTCGACGACAGAAGATCGGGCTCCTGCGGCAAGGTGCTCGATGTCTACGAGATAAAACTTGTCGATGAGGGCGACGACGAAGTACCCGTCGGCGAGCCCGGCGAGATCGTCTTCCGACCGAAAGAGCCCTACACGATGATGCTCGAATACTACAACATGCCGGACAAGACCCTGGAGACGTACCGCAACCTGTGGTTCCACACGGGGGACCTCGCGCGGATGGACGAGGACGGCTATTTCTATTTCGTCGACAGGAAGAAGGACTCCCTCAGGAGGAGGGGCGAGAATATCTCCTCCTTCGAGGTGGAGCGGGTGATCAACTCGCACCCCTCCGTCCTCGAGTCCGCCGCAGTGGCCGTACAGTCGGAGCTTGCCGAAGACGAGGTGAAGACGTGCGTCGTCCTGAAGCCCGCTGCGACCCTGAGTCCCGAAGACCTGATCGTATGGGCCGCCGAGCGGATGCCATACTTCGCCGTGCCCCGGTATGTGGAGTTCATGGAAGGCCTGCCGAAAACCCCGACCGAGCGGGTTCAGAAATATTTGCTCAAAGAGGCGGGTGTGACGCCGAACACCTGGGACAGGGAAAAGGCGGGTATCCAGATTTCGAGATAAAAGTGGTAGCGGACGGGCAGCGGACGTAAGAGGAGGTGAGGCAGAGGCGGTCCGGGGCTGATGGGAGTGCGGCTATAGTAAGACCACGCGCAGCGCAATAGTCACAAAATAAAAAAAGGGGGGTCAAGCATGTCACGCCTTGATGGAAAGGTGGCGGTGGTAACAGGTGGTGCTCGGGGTATCGGACTAGCGACGGGCACGCTGTTCGTTGAAGAGGGCGCGAGGGTACTTCTCGTCGATGTTGAGGAGGAACTCCTGAAGAAGGCCGTGGAGACCCTGGGGAGCGACCGGGCAGGTTTCGCCGTGGCGGACGTCTCCAATCCCGAACAATCGGAGCGATACGTGAAGGTGGCGGTGGAACACTTTGGAGGGATCGACATCTATATCGCCAACGCGGGGATCCTTGGTCCGGTTGTACCGATCGTCGAATTCCCCATTGATGTGTTCGACAGGGTCATGGCGGTTAATGTTCGCGGCGTCTGGCTGGGTTTGAAATACACCATGCCCGAGATCGCGAAGCGAAAAGGGGGAAGCATCGTAATCACCTCATCTATTGCGGGGGTAAAGGGGTTCGGAGGAATATCGGGCTACTCGACGAGCAAGCACGCCCTCGTGGGCCTGATGCGCACGGCGGCCATCGAGGGCGCGCCCATTGGCATAAGGGTGAATGCGATCCATCCCGGCCCCATCGAGACACCCATGATCGACGAGCTCGCCGATGGCATTGCGCCGGGCAGTCGCGAGCAGGGGAGGCAGGCCCTGGAGGGCGCTACCCTTCTCAAACGGGCCGCGTCGGCGCGGGAGGTCGCGAATATCATGCTCTTTCTCGCATCCGATGATGCGGCATTTTGCACAGGTGGCAGCTACATGGTCGACGGCGGAAATCAATTGGGATAGATGTCCGACAGCTTCGCATCACCATACACCATTATAAAGGAGGTGCCACATGCATTCCTTCAAGATGTTCGAGTTAGACGGCAAGGTCGCAGTGGTTACGGGCGCTGCCAGCGGGTTGGGCAGGATGTTCGCCGAGGCGATGGCGGAGGCGGGGGCGGATGTGGTCTGCGCGGATATCGACACAAAGGGCATGGACGAGACGGTCGCGAAGGTAGAGAGACTGGGGCGCAAGGCCACCGCTGTCCTGTGTGACGTGTCTAAGGAAGACAATTGTGTCCGGCTCATGGAGAAGACGGTCGAGACTTTCGGCCGCCTGGATATCCTCTTCAATAACGCGGGAGTCTGTGAGGCACAGCCTAAACTCCTGCACGAGTTCACCACGGCGGAATGGAACGCCGTCCTGGACATCGACCTCCAGGGCGTCTTTTTCTGCGCCAGGGAGGCACTCAAGATCATGGTCAAGCAGAAGAGCGGCAAGATC
>JBEKJU010000137.1:8982-13210 GCA_050011095.1 Syntrophorhabdales bacterium | reverse complement strand
GGTTACTCCTTTCTGTTCACGATTTTTTCGAAGATCTCATAGGCATCGCGCAGGGCCGCCCCCCCGTTCAGGGAGAAGACGTTGCCGCCCTGCGCATCCATGGCGAAGAACGAAGCATCATCGTGGATCACGCCGCCCGGAATGACGCCCTGGCTCGACGCGAGTCGGGTGACCTCGTCATCCCGTCCGGGCCGGGCGCGATTGACGATCACGTGGGTCGCGCCGACGCGCAGCTTCAGCTCTCCGGCAAGCTCCAGTATCCTCCGTGCGGTCATGAGGCCCCGGGAAGTGGGATCGGAGATCACGAAGAGATGGTCCACGTCCTGGGTAACGAGCCTGCTCATGTGCTCCATGCCCGCCTCGTTATCGACGATGACATAGCCGTAGTTCCCCTTCAGGAGGTCGATATGCCGCTTCACGAGCGTATTGGCGGCGCAGTAACAGCCCTGTCCCTCCGGCCTGCCCATGACGAGGAGATCGAACCCCTTGCTCTCGACGAGGGATTCGTGCACCTTCAGCTCCATCCAGGTCTCCTTGGTCATGCCGGGGGGCACGTCCGCTTTCATCATCTCCCTGGCCTCCCCTATGGTCCCGTACGACCCGATCCCGAGGACCTCGTTCAGGTTCGCGTTCGGGTCGGCGTCCACAGCGAGTATGGGGCGGCCCGAGGGGTTTTTCTCGACCAGATAGCGGACGAGCATGCCGCTTACGGTCGTCTTTCCCACCCCGCCCTTACCGGCAAAGGCAAAGATAAGAGGCGTCTGTCCCTGTTTCATCTTTCACGCTCCGGCCGCGATGTCCACTGTATATCCCTCAACCATCCGCACCTCAGCCGATCATCCATACCTATAATCTATACTTATCAAGGTGCATCCGGCAAGGAATTGCCGGATGCACCGCAGCTTTCCTCTAGAACATCCCCGTGACCCTGCCCGTGGCCGTGTCCACGTCCACCCGTCTGAAGGCGGGGTCGGAGCTTGTGCCCGGCATGAGGCTGATCGCCCCGGTCACCGGGCAGAGAAACTTGGCGCCGGAGAAGATCAGGATATCCCGAACAGGCAGCACCCAGCCCTTGGGAACGCCCTTCAGGTCCGGGTTGTGGGACAGACTAAGGTGAGTCTTGACCATCATCGTATAGTAATCCCTCTTGTCCGGGTCCGCCTCGAAGGCCTTCGCCTTGGCCTCGGCCTCGGGCAGCCACTGGACGCCGTCCGCGCCGTACACGTGCTTCGCCACGGCCTCGACCCTCTGACGGAGGGGCATTTCAAGGGGATAGAGGAACTTGAAATCGGACTCCTCCTCGCACGCGTCGCGCACCGCGTCGGCAAGCTCCAGCGCGCCGTCGCCGCCGTTCAGCCAGTGGGTCGACACGGCCACCCGCGCGCCTTCCGCCTCGGCGAGCCTGCGGAGCAGGGCGACCTCGTCCTTCGTATCCGTGTGGAACCAGTTAATGCAGACGACGGGTTTCATCCCCGACTGCTTGATGGTCTTGATATGGTGGACCATATTGGCCGCGCCCTTCTCCAGCAGGCCGAGGTTCTCCTTCTTGTACTCGTCGGGAAGCGGGAGCCCCGGGGCCACGCGCGGTCCGCCGCCGTGCATCTTGAGGGCGCGGATCGTCGTGGTGAGGACCGAGACATTAGGTTTGAGGCCGCTGATCCTGGACTTCACGTTCCAGAACTTCTCGAAGCCGATGTCGGCGGCGAATCCGCTCTCCGTCACGTTGTAATCGAAGACCTTCAGGGCAATGCGGTCGGCGATGATCGACGACTGCCCCACCGCGATGTTCGCGAAAGGCCCCGCGTGGACGAAGACGGGCTGCCCCTCGACCGTCTGCAGCAGGGTCGGATTGACGCTCTCCCTCATAAAGGCGGTCATGGCGCCAGCCACTTCCAGGTCCTCACAGGTGACGGCCTTCCCGGACCTGTCATAGGCGACGGTGATCTTGCCGAGGCGCTCCCGCAGGTCCTTCAGGTCCCTTATGACGGCGAGGATGGCCATTACCTCGGAGCTTACCGCGATGTCGAAGCGGGACTGGAGGAGGTAGCCGTCCATCCTGCCGCCCAGGCCGATCACGATGTTCCTGAGCGACTGGGCGCAGAAATCCATGATCCATCCCATCTGCACGTTCTTCGGGTCCACGTCGAGGCGCTTCAGCTTCCTCTTCGCAAGCTCGGCGTCCGAATAGTTCCTCTCATGCTGCATCCTGGAGGTCAGGGCGACCATGGCCAGGTTGTGGGCATTCATGATGTTGTTGATGTCGCCGGTAAGACCCAGGGAGAACTCCGTCAGGGGGATCGCCTGGGCATTGCCGCCGCCCGCCGCGCTCCCCTTGATGTTCATGGTGGGGCCGCCCGAGGGCTGCCGGATCGCGCCGCCTACGTTCCATCCCCTTTTGCCCATGCCTTCGATGAGGCCCATGGATACCGTCGTCTTCCCTTCACCGAGGGGGGTGGGGGTAATGGCGGTGACCTCGATATACTTGCCGTCCGGTTTGTCCTTCAACCGGTCGATGATCTTCATGAAATCGACCTTGCCTATCCGGCCGTACCCGATCACCTCGTCCTTCTTGAGACCCATCTCCTCGCCTAGCTGCCAGACCGATTTCATGTGCTGTTCCGCGGCTTCGGAAATCTGCCAATCCGCCATCTTTGTCGCGTCGTACGCCATATTTACCCTCCTCTATCTTATTTTCTTCAAGGTTTATTGTAGCTCTGATTACCCTCAATCAATAAAATGGTTCCACTGCCCGGCGCCCGGTCTTTCTCTTCCTTTTCCATGATTCAAGCATAAACCGTGCCGCAGCCCGCTGAGTCTGAAATCCCCCTTGCATGCAGGAAGCGTCCGTGTGAGCCACAAAATATGACGGAGGAAAGCTGACATAGTTGCAAGATGCTATCTCAAACTATCACATGTCACGGATGCCTGTCGGCCACGGATAGTCCCAAGCCCGCCCCTTTTTCGCCGTAACGCCCATTTCACGTATAAAGATTTCATGAGTGAAGGACTCATACCGAGTTGTCGTCTGCGGCACCACCCAGAGGGTACCCGACGGCGGATGATGCGGCAACAAAGATGTGGTGAGGATAAACGATGCGGCGGTTCCGATACAACACGATATGGGTAAGTGCATCCCCTATAATGGTACAACGGGTACAGGCTACACGTCAAGAGGGGGAGGGGGACGCTAAAAAAGGCCCCGTTCATGGGGCCTTTTTTGGTTCTTCCTTTTCGGCAGGATCAGAGTTTCACCACGTTCGTGGCCCTCAGCCCTTTCGGCGTCTTCTCCGTGTCGAAGCTGACCGCCTGGCCTTCGAGCAGCGACTTGAAGCCGCTGCCGGCAATCGCGGTGTGATGGACAAAAACGTCTTCGCCGTCGTCTCCGGCAATAAAGCCGAACCCCTTTGACTCGTTAAACCACTTCACAGTTCCTTTCGACATCTACAATGCTCCTAATTTTTTATTAAGGTTACGACTCGCAGTAAAAAAGCCACGAAGCTCAAGTCTTTGAGGCTGTCAGTACGGCAAAAACGTAAACTCTGGTTATAGTATGCCACACTCACAGACTAAAGTCAACAGGCGGATTGGACCGGGGCGGGGCCTGGGGCGACCCGGCATCAGGCATAAACACTGGATTACGGACGGGATAATGTGCTATAAATGTCCATGTTCATTGACTCCCATTGTCACCTCGAAATGGAGGAATTTGACAAGGACCGCGAGGCGGTGATCGACCGGGCCTTTGCCGAGGGCGTCTCCCGCATGGTGACGGTCGCCACGGAGACGCGCTATTTTCCGAAGGTCGTCGACATGATCGAGAAAGACCCCCGCCTTTATGCCTGCATCGGCATCCACCCCCACAACGCGAAGGATTACTCGGACGAAATCGAAGACATGATAAAGGGATACCTGAAACATCCCAGGATCGTCGGTTACGGCGAGATCGGCCTGGATTTTTACCGGGACCATTCGCCCCGCGAGACGCAGATCGCCGTTTTCAAAAGGCAGATCGCCCTCGCGGTTGATGTGGGCCTTCCCGTCGTCATCCATTCGCGGAACGCGAAGAAGGAGACCCTCGATATCCTGAAGGGGATGAAGCTTCAGGATCACAGGACCGTGATCCACTGTTACTCCTATGACCTTGACACGGCGCATAAGCTGCTCGACAAGGGCGTCTACCTCTCGATCCCCGGCACCGTCACCTACCGGAATTCGAACCTCCCCGAGA
>JBEKJU010000137.1:0-8966 GCA_050011095.1 Syntrophorhabdales bacterium | reverse complement strand
GCCGAACCGGGGCCGGAGGAACGAGCCGGCCTCCGTGAAGCGCGTCGTGGAGGAGATCGCATTATTGAAGGAGCAGCCCGTCGACGAGGTCGCCTCGGTGCTTGCGCGCACCTTTGAGGCGATTTTCCTCGCCGGCGGATAGATAGACAGACATAGAGGATGGACGCGCCACATGAAACCTGCTGTTCTGATCGTCGACATGCTGGAACACACGTACGGGAAGGCGGGGAAGCCGACCGCGGAGCAGGCCGCGATCGTTACACCCCTGCGGGATTTTCTCAAAAGTTGCCGGGCCCGATCGATCCCGGTCGTATTCGCCTGCGACAGCTTCCTCGAAGGCGATTTCATCTTCAATGGGCGGATGAGGCCCCACGCCATACGGGGAAGCGAGGGCGCCCGGGTGGCCGCCGTGCTCGAACCCGACCCCTCGGACATCGTCCTGCCTAAGAGGAGGTTCAGCGCCTTCTTCAAGACAGACCTCGACCAGACGCTCCGCACCATGAACGTGGACACCGTCGCCGTGGCGGGCATCAACACGCATTTTTGCGTGATCGCCACCGCCTTCGACGCTATCTGCCACGACTTCAGGACGGTCCTCCTCGAAGATTTGAGCGCCGCCCATAAGCGGGAGGTTCACGACAATTTCATGGACGCCTACCGGAGATCGGCCATATACCCCCTCCTCAGGGTCCAGACAGCGGACGAATTCATGAAGCTTCTCGGCGATGATGAGGCCTGATCGTTTAGGAATTATCCTCGGTCTCATCGTCGTGGCCGCAGGCATCGGCGGATACCTCTTCCTTTCGAGCCGGCCCCCCGCGCGCCCGGCAACATCGGCCGAACCCGCAAGAGGGACGATCTCGGTCTTCTTTCCGGACGATCAGGGACGGCTCGCGAAAAAGATCGTGGAGGTCCACAAACAGCTTTCGGACAGGGCGAGGGCGGATATCCTGTTCAGGGAGTTGAAGGAGGCGCGCTCGATCCCCGACCGGCTCCGCCTCTATGAAATGGCCGCGGGCGAGGACGGTGTGCTATACTTGAATGTGTCGAAGGAGTTCTGCGACCCCGAGACCCCCGCGAGGGAGGTCTCCATGGTATACGCCATGGTCAACTCCTATGCGGCGAGCTTCCCGAATACCGAGCGCGTCCAGTTGCTTGTCGAGGGACAGCCGGTCTACACGAGAAGCGGCCTCCTCTACATTTTTGAGCCGCTTCGGCCAAGTAAGGAACTGCTGGAGGACTAGATGCTCGATCCGAAATTGATAAGGGAAAAATCCGATGTGGTGAGGGAGGCCCTCGGAAAGCGGGGCTCGACCTTCGATCTTGACAGGCTGATCGCCCTTGACGAAAGGAGGAGAGGCCTGATCAGGGACGTGGAGGCCATGAAAAACCAGCGGAACGTCACCTCCGACGAGATCGCGAAGCTAAAAAAGAGCGGTCTCGACGCGAAGGAGAGGATAGGAGTGCTGCGCGCCCTCGGCATGGAGATAGGGTCGCTCGAGGAGGGGCTTCGGGCCGTCGAAAAGGAGTGGGAGCAGCTCTCGCTCGAAATTCCGAACATCCCCCATGGCTCCGTTCCCACGGGCGCGGGCGAGGAGCAGAACGAGGTGGTCAGGATGTGGGGCGAAAAGCCCGTCTTCGACTTCGCGCCGGTCCCCCACTGGGATCTGGGCGAGCGCCTCGATATCCTCGACTTCAAGAGAGCGGCGAAGATCACGGGCTCCCGGTTCACCCTCTACAAGGCCGAAGGCGCCCTCCTGGAGAGGGCCCTCATCAACTTCATGCTCGATCTCCACGTGACGGAGCATGGCTACACAGAGGTCCTTGCGCCCTTCATGGTGAACAGGGACAGCATGACGGGCACGGGTCAGCTCCCCAAGTTCGAGGAGGAGCTTTTCAAACTCGCCGACCCCGATTACTTCCTCATACCGACCGCCGAGGTCCCGGTGACGAACATCTTCAGGGATGAGATCGTCAAGGGGGGCGATCTGCCGATCAAATACGTCGCCTACACGCCCTGCTTCCGCAAGGAGGCCGGGGCGCACGGGAAGGATACGAGGGGCCTCACGAGACAGCACCAGTTCAACAAGGTGGAGCTGGTGAAATTCTCATCCCCCCATGACTCCTACGCCCAGTTGGAAGGGCTCCTCCTCGACGCGGAGGACGTGCTCAAGAGACTCGGCATTCACTACCGCGTCTCCCTCCTCTCGACGGGAGATCTCGGGTTCTCCTCCGCAAAGACGTACGACATCGAGGTATGGCTCCCCGGACAGGATATCTACAGGGAGATATCGTCGTGCAGCAACTTCGAGGATTTCCAGGCAAGGAGGGCGCGGATCAGGTACCGCACCGCCCAAGGAAAGACGTATTTCGTCCACACCCTCAACGGCTCGGGACTCGCCGTGGGCCGGACCGTCATGGCGGTCATGGAGAACTTTCAGCGCGCCGACGGCACGATAGGCGTGCCCGAGGCCCTGAGGCGCTACATGCGCGGCATGGAGGTTATCATTCCTCGATCCTAGAGAGGCGCAAGTCGATCTCGTCGATCATCTCCGGGTCCTTCTCCACGTCGGCTATCTCGAAAAGAAACGCCCTGGCGGCCCTCGCCGGCAGACGGGAGATGTAGTCGATCACCTTCATCTTCGCATGCCGGTCGCCCATCTCCGTGAGCGTGTTCATGAGGGCGACGATGGTCCTCCTCTTGCCGATGACGATGAAGCCCTTCACGAGGAGCGCCCGGAGCGCCGGCTCGGTCTCGCGCCTCAGGTGGGTGAGGAGGGGATTGATGAGGGCGTCATCCTTCACCTTCGCGAGGAGCCTTATCGCCCCCTCCCTGATCAAGGCGTCGTCCCGGCCGAGGAGCGACAGGACGGCCTCGCTGTCGAAGCCCCGGACCTCCCGCTCGGCCTTGGCCAAAAGGTTCGACCAGTCCCTCCCGTGGTGGACCATGCTCGCGAGGACCAGACCCATCTCCCTTTTTGTGAACATCATGTCGCCCTGGGCATCCTCTATTCTGTCGAGGGTCTCGCCGTCGAGGAGGAGCCCTTTGGAGCCCGCGTGGGAGAGCACGTCCCGTAGGGCCGCCTTGTACGCAAATTCATCGAGCCCCAGGTACGCACAGAGGTGCTCCTTGAGCTGGCGGCCCGACAGCACCCAGAAGATGGTCCGGAGCACATCCTGCCTGCGGACGATCCCCTTCTCCTGAAGGAGATTCAGGCATTGCAGGACGCGCTCATGGGGGATGCACGTCTCGAAGCATACGTCGGCCGCCGTGTACCGCCTGAGCGCCTTCTCGCCGCTTCCCGAAAGCACGGAGATGACCGCCCTCAACTCGCGCCTGTCCGCGACCGCGTTCACGGCCTCGTCCACCTTTTCCCGCAATATCTCAAGGGGGATGATCTCCACGGGCTGCACCGCGGGGCGCGGCCCGAGCCTGTCGAGGCGGCTCACCTCGAAGACGGCCTCCAGGCTCATCCGCCTGAAAGGCTTGTACCACGAGAAAAACTCCTCCTTGTCCCCTAGGGCGATTACGTACGCGTTTTCGTTCTCCAAACAGAACCCGATGAACCGTTCCAGCTTCTCCCCCTCGTCGGCGCCCAGGGTCTTCAGCCGCTCGCAGCCGTCGAGGATGAAAAAGCAGGGGCCCTCCATGACGAGCCTCTTGCAGGCCGAGATGATGTCGACCGGGCCGCCCTGAGGAATGATCTGCCCCTCTCCCAGGGCCTCCTTGATCTCGTGGACGGGGTGGTCCCATATCTCGACGTAGTAGACGCGGGGCGAGATGTGGCGGAGCTGCGGGACGACGAAGGAATTCGCCATGGTCGTCTTCCCGCTCGCGCCGTCACCCACGACCATGGCGTATCCGTGCCGGAAGAGCTTGTCGAGGAGCTGCGATGCCTCCTCCCAGCGGATGTAGGGCAGCCCCTGGAAGACCGTGAAGGGGAAATGGCCGGGCAGTTCGGGCACATGCACGCCCTGCCCTTCCGCGATATCCCAGACGATCTGCCTGTACTGAAAGCCGAGCCTCCCGTTCACCGCCTCCCTGAAGCGCGCAAAGAGCGTCTCCACGTAGTCCCGGACGCGGGCGAGGACATGCACCTGGTAGGGCACCTCGGGCCTGCATTTGATCGAGATGATGCCCTGCCTGCTGTCGATGGCAAGCTCCGCGCGGCCCCATCCCGACGGCAGGCCGGCCTTCTGAAACCTCCGGAGGGCCCGGTGGCCCGAGTCGGCGGAGAAGAGGTCCCACAGAAGATGGGCAAAGTCGAAGATCCGGCTGAGGACGCGCGCGTTCCTTACTATCGCCCTCGTCGTGCCCTCCGCGATCTCCCATTCTATGGGCGTCTTCTTGATGGAGAAGATGAGCGAGCCGACAAGCTCGACGGTCCTGTCGGGAAGGTCGAGCCGTCTGCCGAGCTCGCCGAGGAGGACAAGGGTCCGCGGCGGCGCGTCGATGGTGCTCAGGATCTCCCGGTTCGCGGTCCAGCCGTATTTGATTGCCGTGCCGATATCGTGGAGGTAGAGCGTGCAGAGTAGGACGAAGACCTCCCCGGAGAACATCTCCTGCCTGCGGTCCTTCGGCTCCGGCATGAGCATCTCGACGAGGCCCTTCAACACCTCGACGTGCCTCTTCAGGGGGGCATCGGAAAACGGGAATATCTCTTTCTCGCAGAAGCGCGCGAGGTTCACGAACTTCCCGTGGAGCTTCAGCTCCCTTTCCTTCTGGCTCAGGACGTCTTCAAGTCTCGATTGCATGGGAACAATTATTGGGGCTCACAATTATTGGGGCTCGCGTCACCCCCTCCGTGAGCAAAGCTCACGGAGCCTCCCCTTCATAAAAAGGATGGACCGGAGGCGAAAAGAAACTCTTCGCCGTACAATTACCGTGGGCTCGCGTCACCCCCTCCTCCCGCGCCACTTGTTTTTGCCGGGTACCCGCAGCCTACCCACTGATAGTGATCGGTAGGGCATGTACCTGCGGGTGGCGCTCCCCCCTCAAGACCGCAAAAATACCGGGGAACCGACGCAAGCGCCGGGGTACCCGCTTGCGTCACTCGTGGATTCGACGGCAGCCCTTTTTCGCCTCCGGTCCATCCTTTTTATGAAGGGGAGGCCGGGGCACCCGCTTGCGGGTCGGGCTTTGCCGGTCGAGGCGGCGACGCTAGCCCCAAAGATTGCAGGCGACTCGGTATCAGGCCCTCGTCCTCCACAGGTATATCAGCGGGCTCGCCACAAAAATCGACGAATACGTCCCGACCATCACGCCAATGAACAGGGCAAAGGAGAAATCGAAAAGCACGTGCCCTCCCATGACCAAAAGCGCCGCGATGACCAGAAGGACGGTAAGGGAGGTAATGAGGGTCCTGCTCAGCACTTCGTTGATGCTGTTGTTGATGACCTTACCGAAATCCGTCCGGGATTTCATTTTCACCATGTTCTCCCTGATCCTGTCGAAGACGACGACCGTGTCGGTGAGGGAATAGCCGGCGATGGTAAGGAGCGCCGTGATAAAGAGGATATTCATTTCGAGGCGGAGCAGATAGAATATGCCGAGGAGGGCGAGGACGTCGTGGAAGGTCGCGATGGTCGCGGCCACGCCGAAAACGAAATTGAACCTCCAGGCGATATAGATGATGATCCCGAGCAGCGAGAGGATGATGGCGATGATGGCGTGCTGTTTCAGCGTCTTGCCCACGCTCGAGCCGACCATGTTGCTGCTCAGTATCTGGAAGCCCTTGCCCGGCAGGGCGGACGAGATGATGGCGCTTATCCTGTCCTGAACCCTCTCGGCGCCCGTGCTCATGAGCTTAGTCTTGAGGAAGAAGTCGTTCTTGCCGGCCACCTCCTGAATCTGGACATCCGGGATGCCCCCGTTTATCAGGGCATTTCTGAGATCACCGATGGCGACGGGCTGGCTGAAGCGGATCTGCTGCTCCGTCCCCCCGGTGAAATCGACGCTCAGGTTCGCCTTTCCGAAGGAGACCATGACGAAGCCGAAAAGACCGAGCAGCACGAGCACGGCGGAGAGGACGAACATCTTGTTCCTGAAGCCTATGAAGTCGATACTCGTCTTTTTCGTGATCTCTCGAAATTTCATCAGATGCTCAGACTCCTCGGTTTGTATCTCGCAAGTATCCAGTCAAAGATCGTCTTTGACCCGAAAACGGCGGTAAAGAGATTGATGATAATGCCGATGGCGAGCGTCACCGCGAAGCCCTTGATGGGACCCGTGCCGAAGATGAAAAGGATGAAGGTCGTGATGAGGGTCGTGATGTGGGCGTCGAAGATCGTGACCCACGCCTTTGAGTAGCCGCCGTCGACAGCGGCGCGCACGGTCTTGCCGAGCCTCAGCTCCTCCCGGATGCGCTCGAAGATGAGGACGTTCGTATCGACGCCCATCCCTATGGTGAGGATGATGCCGGCGATGCCGGGGAGCGTCATGGTCGCGTGAAGGGCCGTGAACGCGCCGAGGAGGAAGATGAGGTTCAGAAACAGGGCGATGTCCGCCACGATGCCGGAGGCCCGGTAGTAGAAGATCATGAAGACGATCACGAGGAGGCCGCCCAGGACCGCCGCCTGCACCCCCTTCCGGATCGAATCCTGCCCCAGGGTGGGGCCGATGGTGATGTTCTGCACGACATTGACGGGCGCGGGAAGGGCGCCGGCCCGGAGCACGATGGCGAGGTCCTTCGCCTCATCCGGGGTGAAGCCGCCCGTGATGGAGGCCTTTCCGCCCGATATCCGCTCCCTTACAACAGGGGCGGAGTAGACCGTATTGTCGAGGATGATGGCGATGCGCTTGCCCACGTTATCGCCCGTCATCCTGTCGAAGGCGCGCGAGCCTTCCCCGTTGAATTCGAGGGCCACGTAAGGCTCGTTGCGAAACTCGCCCCCTATCCTCACCCTGGCGTCCGTCAGCATGTCGCCTGTCAGGAGAGTCTGCTTCTTCACGAGGATGGGCACCGTCGTCGTCACGCCCGTCTCCCTGTTCCTCTGTTTCATCATGAGGAGTTCATCGCCCTCGGGCACGGTACCGATCCCTGACTTTGACGCGTTCTCCTCGTCCACGAGCTTGAATTCGAGCTGGGCGGTCTTGCCGATAAGCTCCAGTGCCCTCTCGGGGTCCTTCACGCCGGGAAGCTGCACGAGGATGTTGTTCTCCCCCTGCTGGACGATGACCGGCTCGGAGACACCGAACTGGTCGATCCTGTTCCTGATCGTCTCCAGGGCCTGGTGGACGGCGTTGTCTTTCAGGCCCATCAACTCCGCGTCCGAATACCCTAGGTCGATCGTCAGGTTCTCCCCTTCCGTCTTATTGGACAGGACCTTCATGTCGGGCAGCTCTTTCCCGAGGAGGTTATAGAACTTCTCGCGCTGGTCGGCCCTTATGATGACGGCGATGCTGTCCGCCTTCCTGTCGAGCCCCAGGAACCTGACGCCCTCCCGGATCATGCCGTCCTTCAGCTGGTTGAACTTCCTCGCCAGCATGTTGTCCATGAGCCTCGTCGTGTCGAGCGTGAGGAGGAGGTGCATCCCCCCCTTCAGGTCGAGGCCGAGATGGATCTTTTCCGACGGGAGGTACCTCTTCCATGCGCCCTCCAGCTCCACCACGTTCGGCAGAAGGTAGATGACCGACACGAAGAGAAAGACGAGTATGAGGACGGCCCTGAGTTTCAGTGATTTAAGCAACTATAACCCCATTGCGTGAACGGTTTGTGATATCCACGAAAAAGCGTAAAAGAATAAACACGGGTCGGCCTTTTTGTCAAGAACGTTCTTTCACAAGCTGCCTCGTCCGTGGCCTTTTTATAGCCCTTTTCGTGGATCGGGGCAATCAAAGGAGTTGAGTTACCGCGGGTATCCGGTGGTTGACAATTAACGTTTCCGTTCCTATCCTTCAAATAGAGTAAGGGCTGGCGCGCCGATTGCCCTTCTTCTTTCACGCAGCAGATAACGGAAGACAAAAGATCTCTTTTTCACCTCCGGTCCCTCCTTTCCATGAGGGGGAGGCCGGGGCACCCGCTTGCGGGTGTCCCGGTAATTGTACTTCAAGGAGAGCTTTGATGCGCCGACGAAGATGGGGCGAAGATTGGCGCCTCGGTATGCGGATGATCGCGCTGCTTCCGGCCCTTGTGCTAACGGCCGCCGCGGGCTGCGGCGTCCTCGTCCATGGGACGTCACAGAAGATACTCTGCACGACCAGCCCTCCGGGGGCACTGGTGAAGTCGGCCGGAGGCTATGAGTGCAAGACGCCCTGCGCCGTCACCCTGAAACGGAAGAACGATGTTACCCTCACCATCGAGAGGGAGGGCTACGAGACGATGACCCTCTCCATTCGCTCCGTCATCTCCAAATACTCCGCCGGCGAGATCCTGCTCCCTGGCGGCCTTGCCTGCTGGGGGATCGACCTCGCCTCGGGGGGCGGCTACCGGCTTACCCCTGACAGCGTTAACGTCGAGCTTAAGGCCCATCGGTCCGGAAGGCCCGTAAGCCGGCAAGCCGGGACACCCCGGTCGGACCAGTTCACCCCATCGCCACACATTGGGATATGCAGATATCCGGATATCCTTATAATAGTTGATTTTACAGATATTTTTGCACTGTATGCCGACAGGTGCACCACCAGGATAAGCGAGTCATACCGGATAGCTAGCCGCTCCTTTCAACACAAGCCGGACACTTTTCAACAGCCGGATGCAATGGGATATGACGGGATGCAATGGGGGCCTTGGCGTTCACCGCTCGGGCCACGCGATTTCTTATGTCCATGAGCGCCCTCTTCCTGTGCCCTACCGCGTGTTCGGCGCCACGGCCAACAGGGAGCTTGTGCTGAATGTCGATAAGGCGACCCTCTTCCGGGCGCATAGCTTCACGAGGGCCGTCCCGGCGGGCACTACCATGAACGCACCAGGCCGGCAATAGCCAGAAAGACGGGCGAGGCGTGAAAAATAACCTTGAGATGTGCC
>JBEKJU010000136.1:0-10243 GCA_050011095.1 Syntrophorhabdales bacterium | reverse complement strand
AACCTTGACCTCAAATGTTCGCCCGTTTTTGCCGAATGCCGTGTGTAACGTGCTACCACACCATCGAGGCCCCGGTATGGTTTTCACTACTTGCCGTGGAGCACGTCCATCCATCGAAGAGCCTCGGCCTCGCTTATTCTGCCGAGGTACATCTGCGTGTTTTTGAGATCCTGGTGACGCAGAATCACCTTGGACACGACCTCAAGGGGTATTCCGTTCCGGCTTGCGTAGTAGCCGAGTGACGCCTGAGGTCGTGTGGTCTGATCTTCACGTTTATCCTGTCTCCGAGCCTCTTGACCATGGACCGTGCCGTTGAGTAGCCGATGGGAAAGAGCTTCTGATCAGGGAGAATGTTGTGGGCTTCGCGGTATGCCCTGAGTCTTCCGGCCACCGTTTCTGGCATGAAGGCGCTTTCTTCCTCCCGGCCTGATTTGGGCCGACGTATCGTAATTCTTCTTCCGTTCACATCCGACGCCAATAGGCCCAACACCTCTCCTATCCTCATGCCACACCGTGCCTGGAGTTCGAGGATAAGCCTGTCCCTCGGCTTTGTGCAGCGATAAATGATCTCATCGATCACCTCCCTGCTGACGATCTCTCGCTGCTTCATTCTCGGTGCCCGGAAAGTTTTTGAAAGAAGGGGGTCGTTGCACGGGTTGATCATTAAGGCGACGCTCCTCTGGATGGTAAAGTTGAAAAAGGATTTCAACTGGGCATAGCGTAGACGTGCGGTCGTTCTGGCCCGTCCTTCCGTCAATACAAGCAAGAACTGGTAGATATCTTGGGAGGACAGCTCGTCAAGTGAGGCGTTGCCAAGAAGGGCCTCCATGTTTCGAAACAGATAGCCATAGCTTTCCCGGGTCTTCTCCTTCGCGCTGTTCTTCTGGTGATCTCTGAACTGCTCGATTGCGTCCCGTAGTGTCATAATTGCCTCCTCGTGTGGTTTTCGGGACCTCAACATGTAATATGAGAGACACGGCGAGGAGGAGCAGCGAAAGGCGAACTTCCTGAAAGAGCGCTCCCAAGTTAAGGCGGCTTGATGCAAGACTGCAAAGGGTAATCAGCAGGGCGGATACCGGTTGCTAACGTAACTCATAGCTGGTAAAATACTCCCCTGAGTTGAGCGCCGTGGCGAGGGTAGCCATTCCGAGAGACAGGACGCTTCTCCCGCCCGTCCTTCTCTCCACAATCTCTGACGGCAGGATGTGAACAGCGATGTCAACGGACGACCCTGCACGAAGAAATCGAGCCGTGTCCCTCTTCTCGGGGGGCTTGGCTCCGGCTTGGCCGCTACGGCGTTGGGGGGTCTCGCTGCGTACTATTTCTTCATTCCTCCAATAGGGTCACTCACCATAACGACTCTGGGCGATGCGGTGGCCCTCGCTCTTTTCTGCTTCATCGGGGCATTCATGAGCGTCATTGCGCATCGGCTGCGTCAAGCGCGGGCAGAACAGATCAAGCGAGAGCATGAGCAGCGTTTGGCCACTACCTTGGCGAGCATCGGCGATGCGGTTATTGCCACCGATGTTGCCGGCAGAATCACCTTCATGAACCCCGTGGCAGAAAGTCTGACCGGATGGAATCGCGGCGATGCGTCAATGAAACCGGTTGCGGAGATATTCAAGATCGTCAACAACCAGACCCGCAGTGAAGTTGAAAGTCCCGTCACGAAGGTCCTCCGGCAAGGCATGGTTATCGGCCTGGCCAACCATACGATCCTGATACGGAAGGACGGGAAAGAGGTCCCTATCGACGACAGCGACGCTCCCATAAGAGATAAGGACGGCAACACCACGGGAGTAGTGCTCGTCTTCCGCGACATAACAGAACGAAAGGCCGCAGAGGAGATGCTGCACCAGAAGGAAGCCGAACTCGGAGAGGCCCAGCGCCTTGCTCATCTGGGGAGTTGGTATTGGGACGCGTCGACCGATGTCACCACAGGTTCAGACGAACTACTGCACATCTATGGGTTTGATCCGCAGAGGCAGCTCATGCCCAACTTTCGCGAACAAAGGGGACGCTGCTATCCCGTCGAAGACTGGGAGCGAGTGAATGCGGCCGTCGAACGGACGATGCAGACAGGGGTCGGCTACGAGCTCGACGTCACGGCGCTCCGGCCGGATGGTCAGACCATCCAGGTTACGACGCGCAGTGAGGTCATAAGGGATGCCGAAGGTCACATGAAGGGCCTGCGCGGTACCGTCCAGGACATCACCGAGCGCAGACAGGCGGAACTTGCCCTGCGTGACAGCGAGCAGAGATTAAGATTTCACCTTGAGAATTCTCCGCTGGCAGTAGTGGAGTGGGACAGCAATTATGTCGTGACGACCTGGTCTACCGAGGCCGAGCGGCTTTTTGGTTGGAAAGCTGAAGAAACAGTCGGAAAACGAATCGATGCCCTCAACATGATCTACGAAGACGACGTCCCGATAGTGGCCCGCACCATGGAGAGGCTGAGCGGCGGCTTAGAACGAACGGTCCTCTCCTCGAACCGCAACTACACGAAGTCAGGCAGCGTCATCGATTGTACGTGGTACAACTCAGTTCTCCTGGACGGTCAAGGCGACATGGCGTCCGTTATGTCTCTCGTTCTGGACATCACCGCCCGCAAAGCCGCCGAGGAGGCCCTCCGAAAGGCCCACGACGAGCTTGAAGAGCGCGTGCAGGAACGAACCAGTGAACTGCAGCAGGCGTACCAGAAGCTAAAAGAAGAAATCGAGCAGCGAGAGCAGCTCGAAGCCCAGCTTCGCCAGGCACAGAAAATGGAGGCCCTCGGAACGCTTTCGGGAGGTATCGCTCACGACTTCAATAACATCCTTGCGGCGATCATCGGATTTGGGGAGCTCCTTCAGGGCCACGTCGGCAAAGACGGCCGGGACCAGCGCCACGTGAAGAGGGTTCTCGAGGCAGCGCTTCGAGGCCGGGAAGTGGTAAAGCAGTTGCTCGCGTTCAGCAGAAAGGCCGAAGCGGAGAAGAAACCCCTGCTGCTCTCCACCATAGTCAAGGAGACCCTCAAGCTCCTCTCCGCGACTACACCGACCACTATTGCGATCAGGACGAGCATCGCGCACGAGTCCGGACTCATCCTGGCCGATCCCATCCAAATTCACCAGGTTCTCGTGAATCTCTGCACCAATGCCGTCTACGCGATGCGGGAGAGGGGAGGGTCCCTCGACATCGACCTCTCCTGCGTCACTGTTTCCCCTTCGGATGGGAATCAGCACGGGATGGGGCCGGGACCGTACATGAAGCTCACGGTCCGCGACACCGGCACGGGGATATCGCCCGAGATCATGGACAGGATATTCGACCCCTTCTTTACCACAAAGAATGTGGGGGAGGGAACGGGCCTCGGCTTGTCGGTCGTCCACGGCATCGTGAAGCAGTCGAACGGCTCCATCACCGTCGAGGGCGAGCCGGGCAAAGGCTCCGCCTTCACCGTCTATTTCCCGAAGATCGCGGGAGAGGAGGGAACGGGTACAAGCGACGATACAATGATCCCTACGGGCACGGAGCGCATCCTCTTTGTGGACGACGAAGAGGCCCTTATGGAGATGGGCGAGGGAATCCTCGCCGAGCTCGGTTACGAGGTGACGTCACGGACGAGCAGCAGGGAGGCCCTCTCACTCCTGAAGCAGGACCCCTTTCGGTTCGACCTCGTCATCACCGATCAGACCATGCCCGATATGACAGGCATTGAACTTGCCAGGGAGGTCCTTGCTCTCAGGGCCGACATGCCCATCATCATGTGCACCGGTTTCAGCCATCTCGTCGATGACAGCAAGGCAAAGGCGGCGGGCATCAGGGCCTTTGCGATGAAGCCGCTGACGAAAAGGGAGATCGCGAGGACGGCGAGAAAGGTACTCGACACATAGATTCGGTTGCCGGCTTTAATCGGTAATTGGGCAGAATCCGCTGAATAGCTCGATGCAGCAGTGAGTGGGTGCAGGCGTTGAGGAGAGTTACAAGGGGAACGTTGTGTTATTCTCTGGCATATCCCCCGTCGTCCGGCAGCGGTTGGGAACGTGGTCGGCCGGAAGGTCGTGAGCCGCGCGCCGCGGATCGGCTCCTTAGCGTGTCCCCGTTTGCGGTGGCGCAAAGAAACGTCTATTGCCCTCTTGAGAGCGATTGCAGCAAGAGAGCGAAAACGGTATAATGGACACCACAATGAAAGATGAGAACGAGAATCGGGCAGCATGGATTGAGACCATCATCAAAGATTTCATCCGCACGTCGCCGGAGAATACCCTCAAGAATAAAGCCCGCGATAAAGCCTGGGCTGACCCCCTTGTGGGATTTTCACGGGGGAACGACGCCATCTACCAGTCCTACAAGGAGCACGTCGGACCCTTCCATTGGACTCCCCTTGAAGTTTTCAGCCTGGCCTTTCCCGGGTTGGAGGTTGCGGCCGATGAGCTGACCGTCGTCAGCTGGATTATGCCCCATACTGAACGAACGAAGGAGGATATGCGCAAGGAGACGGTCTACCCGCCGGAAAGCTGGGCGCGGGCGAGAATGTTCGGAGAAGAGGTGAATGTCAAGCTCCAGGAGTACGTCGTGACTGCCCTTCGTGCTGGAGGGGTTGACGCTGTGGCGCCCACGATGTTCTCCCAATGGAAGATGCCGATGTCCGAACGTTACGGTTACGCCTCCACCTGGTCCGAGCGTCATGCGGCGCATGCCTCGGGACTCGGGACCTTCGGCCTGTGCGACGGACTCATCACGCCGCGGGGCAAGGCGATGCGGTGCGGCTCAGTCGTGGCCCGGCTTCACATCTCTCCGACCCCCCGGCCGTACCAGGATTACCGCGAGTACTGTCTCTTTTTCTCTCAAGGGAGCTGCGGGAAATGCATTGAACGGTGCCCTGCAGGTGCCGTGAGTGAATCCGGCCACGACAAATCGAAGTGTATGGCCTACCTTCAGACGACGAGAACCTACGTCGCGTCCCATTTTGGGTTTGAATGCTATGGTTGCGGTTTCTGCCAGTCCGGAGTCCCCTGCGAGTCTCGAATTCCCCTCCCGGCCGACGAGCCGATACAGTCTCCAGACAGTCGATAGCGCGAGCGCAACACGCCCTTCTCCTTTGGCGCATCCCGGAGACGAGATCTTGTGGAACGTGCGATTCCAAATCATGGACTCAACCGCAACGCATGCCAGCCGTCTTTGTCGGTCACGGCAATCCCATGAACGTCATCGCCCGTAACAAATGGACCGAGACCCGGGCCGCCTTCGGGGCTTCGCTGCTTCGGCCCTGAGCGATCCTTGCCGTCTCCGCTCATTGCTGCGTGTCGGGTGCGATGGCAACCGTCATGGCCCATCAGTGGACCATCTATGATTTCGGCGGCTTCCCCCAGGAGCTCTTCGAGATCATCTACCCTGCACCCCCCAATCCCGGCCTTGCAGACGGGTGCGTCAGTTCCTCGTTTGTCGTGAAGAAGGGATCGAATTTCTTTTCGAGGATTTCCGGCTGCATGCCCTTGCCTCTACGGCCAAGGGTCGTTGCGGCCTTCGGGTGGCAATCGATAGATTCCTACGAAGTTCTCTATAAAACCTTCGTAGGTGTAAACATTAACTACATGTAATCGTTAGAGAAACACGCTTACAAAGTCTGAATGGAGAGAGTCCGGCAAATCTATCGATTGCCAAAAGAAAGGCACAACTGGACTTACTCGTCCAGCACTTTTCTGATCGTCCTGGCGATCTCCCTCTTCGTCAGAGGCTTCATCGCAAAGGCTTTGATGCCCGCCGCCTTCGCAGACATCTCATTTACCGTATAACTGAAGCCCGTACACATGATGATGGGCATGTCTGCCCTGAGAGCGAGGATTTCTTTCGCGAGCTCGACGCCCGTCATTTCCGGCATGGTCTGGTCGGTAATGAGGACATCGAATCGAGATGGGTCAACCTTGAAGAGCGCAAGCGCCTCCCAGCTGCTCATCCGGGATGCCACTTCGTAGCCGAGTTCCGCGAGGATGTCTTCACCCATCTCCACGAGAGCCTCTTCGTCATCGACAAAAAGGATGCGCTCTGAGCCCGTGGGAATCTCCTCGTCACTCACTTCATCGGCTTCAACTTCTCCTTTCACTTTCGGGAGGTACACGGTGAAGGTGGAACCTCTGCCGGGTTCACTCTCGACGGTAATATGCCCGCTCGACTGCTTCACAATACCGTGGACGACCGAGAGGCCTAGTCCGGTTCCCTCTCCCAGTTTCTTCGTCGTGAAGAAGGGATCGAATATCTTATCCATGATGTCGGCAGACATGCCGATGCCCGTGTCGCGGACAGTCAGCCTTGTATAAAGACCGGGCTTAATCCCGTGCGGGTTTCCATCCGATGGGGAAACGTTGTGGTTGTTCACTTGGACGTCGAGAGTCCCGCCCTTCTCCCGCATGGCATGGGCGGCGTTCGTGCAGAGGTTCACGATAACCTGCTGCATCTGTGTAGGGTCTGCGAGGATCAGCCCCGATTCGCTCAGGGTGTCTACCTTGATGCTGATCGTCGTCGGCGTGGTCGCCCGAACGAGCTTGACGCTCTCCTTGACTATACTGCTCAGGCTCAAGGGTTTCTTCTCCTGCTCGGCCCTTCTGCTGAAGGTGAGCATCTGCCTCACCAGGTCCCGGCCGCGCAAGGAAGACTCCATGATCCTCGCCAGATGACGCTCATCGCGGCTCCCTTTGGCGGCGTGGTCCGCCACCAGTTCCGTGAAACCGATGATGGCCGCAAGGAGGTTATTGAAGTCGTGGGCGATACCTCCGCTCATGGTGCCGAGGGCCTCCATTTTTTGAGCCTGGCGGAGTTGTTCCTCGGTCTTGGCGCGTTCATTCATCTCACGTGTAAGCTTCTCCTCCGCCTGCTTACGCTCGGTGATGTCCCGGAAAATGAGGACTACTCCTCTAATCTTGCCTTCTTTGTCACGTATGGGAGCGCCACTGTCATCGATGGGAACCTCCGTTCCATCCTGCCTGACAAGAAGGGTATGGTTCGCGAGGCCCACAATTACGCCTTCCTGGAGTACCCTGGTAATGGGGTTTTCGACTTCCAGGCGCGTCTGCTCGTTGATGATATGAAAGACTTCTGTTATCGGCTTTTGCGAGGCATCACCGCGTGTCCAGCCGGTCAAGGCTTCCGCCACGGCGTTCATGAACACGATACAGCCTGACATGTCGGTGGCGATAACCGCATCGCCGATGCTCGCCAGGGTGGTGGCCCACCGCTCTTCACTTGCCTGTAAATCGATCTCTGCCCGCTTCCGCTCGGTGATGTCGATGTTGATCTCCATGATGGCTATCGGCGTTCCCGCCTCATCGCGCTGGAGTGCTTGCCTGCTGAGCACGATAAGCTCGGAACCATCCTTCCTTGTGTGGATGAGTTCCCCCTCCCAGCGGCCTTCGCGGGTCAGCGCCGCCATATGCTCGTCAAAGGGGACGGGAAACCGCGTCTTAAGCAAGGAGTGGGTGATATTCCCCTCGGCCTCCGCCTTTGTGAAGCCGTAGGCTTCCTCGGCGCCGCGACTCCAGAAGAGAACCCTGCTTTCCAGGTCTCTTACGATGATGGCCTCATGGGAAAGCTCGATCAGATCGGCCTGCCGCCGAAGGGCCTCGGTCCTTTCCTGGACGCGGAGTTCCAGTTCGTCGCGGGACCGGCGAAGCTCCCCCTCCATCTGCTTGCGGTCGGTAATCTCGCGGCCGGCAACGACGGCGCCCACTATCTCGCCGTTCTTGTCCCTTATGGGCGCGAAGGTGTAACTGCCCCACCAGGTCTCCCCAGTATCCTTCCTGCGAAGCATGTATTCGACATCAGACGCCGTTTCTCCCCGCAGTGCTCTCGGCATTGCCCACATATCAGGAGGCGCAAGGGTCCCGTCTGCGAAATAGGCGTCCAGATAATTGGCGCAATCCTCGATCTTCTTGCTGCACTCTTCTCTGTCTCTGAAGCGGTGATAGGTGACGAAGGCATCATTGAAGTGAATGAATTGTCCCTCGGCATCGGCGATGAAAATCGAGTCGGACATGCTCGCCAGGGCCGCATCAAGCTTCGCCCGGCTCTGCCGCAGCGCCTCCTCGGCCTGTTTGCGCTCGGTGATATCGGAACCCACCGCGAAGATTTCCGAGACTTGCCCGTTCTCGTCGAATACCGGCCTGTTGGTCCAGGCCATCCAGACCCGGCTTCCGTCCCGGCGGATGTTCTCATTGATGTTATTTACGTAGTTCTCCGGGCGGCTGATGATTTCATCGACAAGCGTGCTTAAGTCACGCCCATTGGATTCCGTTTCCGGCAGGAGAATGGCGACGCTCTTGCCCAGTACCTCCTCCACGCTATAGCCGAAGAATGCCAGGGCGTATTCATTGATGAAGGCGATAGTGCCGTCGCGCTTCCAACGAACAATCGCGCTGTTCGCATTTTGCACCAGCTCGCGGTACCTGCTCTCCCTTTCTCGCAACGCCTCCTCTGCCCGCTTGCGCTCGGTCGTTTCCAGACATACGCTCAAGAGCCCCCAGTCCTCATCTCCAGGCAGGAATACGGGGAATAATGACCAACTGAAGTAAGCCGTCTCCAACGGACTATTAGGGGAGCGCCGGATCGTGAACAACTCATCCTCTGCATTATATGGTTGCCTCGTGGCTAAAACCTGACGGCACAACTCGCTGAAGCCCGGATGGGTCTCCGGCCACGCTTCTTCCAGAGCCTTGCCGACCATCTCCCTTCCTGGGACGATTGCCAAATAAGCCGGATTGGCCAGCAGGATTCTAAGGTCATTTCCTCGAATGACCGCGGTTCCGACAGGCAAGTTGTAGGCAATAGTTTCGAGCAATTCTCGGTGAATCCGCAGCGCCTCCTCTACCCGCTTGCGGTCGGTAATGTCAATAAACGTCCCGATGCAGCCTCGCACGTCGCTCTTCGCATCGCGCAGAGGGATGGCGCTGCCCAGCATGGTCATTTGTCGGCCGGACGGCAGGCGTACCTCTAGCTCAAAATCACGCACCTCTTGGTTGGTGGCGACGCATAGCTGCATTGGCAACTCGCTGGCGGCGAGTTCTCTTCCGTTGCGGTCGAAGAATCGCCGGGCATCAGGGAGGGTGGTGGCCGAAACGTTTTCGCCGCTGCTGGCCTCATAGAATTGGTCGGCCCGCCGGTTGCCGGTAATCGTGAGACACTCTGGATCGCGAGCTATCCACACTGCTGCCGGCACCATGTCCAGAAGGTGCTGGAACTCTTCAGCCTGTTGCCGCAACGCCTCCTCCGTCTGTTTGCGCTCGGTGGTTTCCATGAGTACTACCAGCGTACCGGCGACCTGGCCGGACTCAGAGCGTATGGGGCTGTAAGAAAGGGTAAAGTAGCCATCTTCCATGCTGCCGTGGCGGGCGGTGCGGTAAAGCTGGTCCTCAAAGCGGACCGTTTCTCCCAGCGCCATTACTCTCTCAAGGACGGCTTTATTGAATTCCCAGGTTTCCGGCCACACCTCTCGGATGGACTTCCCCATCGCACTGGGATGTCTGCTGGCGGCGATAACCCGGTAGGCGTCATTGTAGATGTAAATCAGGTCGCTCCCCCAGAGTATGGCCATGGGGAAGCTGCTGGCCAGGATAAGATTGACGGCAGTGCGCAAGCTCTCCGGCCAAGCATCGCGCGATCCGAGGGGGGTCTTCGACCAATCGATGGAGCGGATTAGTTCGCCTGTCTCGCCCCCGCCGAACAGGAAGTCCTCTTTCGGGTTGAGAACGTTGTCGTGTTGCGGGGAAGCGGCGTTGGGGTCCGTTGGAGAGCGTCGGTCAGCCATAAAAACCTCCAAGGCAGTCTTCTGATTCTGTCCCCATACCGTTCTATAGAGGTAGTTCAGAAAAGATCAGGAGATTATACCAGAGGCTCTTTGTTTTTGAAAACACAATGTGAAGGTTGTAACGGGGAACTGGATACCTTTGACTATCAATCGAAGGTCACCGTTCAAGGTCGTTGCGTGGACGTAAGACCGCGTTCTGAGTATTACGGGATCGAAACTGGATTGCCGGTTGATATCGTGCATGGAAAAACAGGAAGTCAGGTGCGCCACTTCAATTTGCTATTCCAATATCCTACGTATGCTACATAGGCCTCTTTGCTAGTCAAGAATCTCATATGTTGCTCCATTGCTGTCCTAAATAATCCAAAATTAGCTCAGCCCCCTTGTGCAATAAGGCTTTTGGACGGATAAACCTCTCAGTCCCGAACGAGGTTGGCTCTGTCCCTGTTTAGCATAGGCGCATCT
>JBEKJU010000135.1:0-16873 GCA_050011095.1 Syntrophorhabdales bacterium | reverse complement strand
TGGGATGCCTATGTCGACTGAAGTCGACTTCGGCAGCCCGCAAAACCACCCTGAGGTGGGAGGAAACATTCTGCCATATCCGTCATAGCCAGACCTCGGTCAAGCGTTGTGGGTTGCTGAAGCCTTCACCAGAAGGTGAGGGCTTTTCTCCCCGAGTGTGACAGTAAAGACTATCTTTCGAGCATATTTCTCCACTATTCGAGCTGTTCTATGTTCATCATATTCACAGTTTCTCACTATCCCGAGTCCTTGTCAAAGTGACAACCAGGGGTGACAAAAAGCAGAAAATAAAAATGGGTCATGGGAGTACTCCCATGACCCCGTTCTGCCGAGCGTCGCACTCAAAAACGGGCAGGAGCCTAACAAATCACGTAACGTTATATAATCATTCATGTATGTAAAATATAAAAATATGGAGTGTCCCCAAAAGTGTCCCCAAATATGAAAGCACCCCGGCTTTTTTCACAATGCGGCCTCTCGGGGTTTTGTACATGTCTCCCCGGTACTCCACGCTCCGCTCACCTGTGGGGCCCAGTCCGAACAGATCCCATAAAAAAAGGCGGCCCCGAAGGACCGCCCCTGACTGTCATTCGTCCGGATGACACGCCTTCATTACTCCCCTGAGTCTTCGCGTCTCTTTCGAAACCGCCTCTGCCGCGTACCATGCGCCGTTGTCAATCAAAAGATTCGCGTAGGATGCCTCAGGATGCGCGGGAAGCTGTCGGGCAAGGGTAGTAACTCCCACTGACAACGATCAAGCGCCCCCTGCAAAGCCTCAGTGGGCGGCCAATAGGCACTGAAGGGGGACCGTCGCAGCCCCCCCCCTTTCATAGTCAAATCCTACGCGATGTTACGTTCATCTCGGCCCCGGCGTAGTCCAGTTGGGATCAAACTCCGGAATGATCGGTTGCAGGAGGATCGGCAGGGCGCCTGTTCTGTCGCCTCGATGCCTCCCCTGACGGCCTCGGCGCCCTTCGGCGTGAAGGTCTCCTGGAACGTGGCCCGCTGCTCTTCGGAAGGTTCCGCACGAATGTCGTCGTCTCGACCGGTAGGCATTCGATAATCACGCCAACCCATTTTTAGAAACCTCCTTGTGGGTACAAAAGGTCAGAAAGGTCAGAAAGTCGGGTTTCATATACCCTTTTCAACCTTTTGTACCCTGCATAGGTTAAGAATCTCGGGGTTCACGTCATACACGATTGACGGCCTCCCCCCCGTGGTCTTTTTCGTCGGCTCGCCGACGATATGCCTGGAAGCGAGAACCTTTAAGGCCGTTTCCAGTCGCCCAATGGTCCTGAATCGACGATTCTCTTTAATGGCATCGCTTTGCTTGAACGTCGGTTCCCCTCTTGTCACGATCCACTTGAGCACGGCCTTTGCGTCCGCGCTGGCCGGGTCCTCGTCCATGAGGTCGAAGGCGGCCCCGCGCATGACAGATAAGGAGCTCGCACAGGTCAAGGGCGCGCTCGATGATATCAATGGGTTACAGCGATTTTCTGTAGCCCTTTTTTGTTGTCCAGATCACCTTTCCCAACACCATTCCCAACAGATGCGGACAAAGCGGGCTTCGGGCCATCGCCACCACAAAAGAAGGCGCCCCGAGGTAAGGCGAATGGCCCGCCCTGCCCTGTAAGGCGTCCCTATGAGGTGCGACGGCGGCGGGCAAGGTAGTCTTTCTTGATAAGGTCCGGCTCGACAATGGTCATGCTCTTGCCGTTGACGGTGATGGTGATGCCGGTGAGGTCGATATCCGCCTCAAAGGCCGGCCACAAGCCAATCGACTAATCGGGCGGGGATTTTCTCGGTCGGTTTAGCGGCCGGACGGGGGGCGCTTCGGTATCTCTCCAGATTTTTATTGCTCGCTTCCACGTCAACAAGATTCCCGACAAACGCTATCAGGCCGCGCCGGCGCCACTTTGTGACGGCCGGGCCAGAGACGCCGTGCATTTCCCCGAATTTTGCCATCGATAAAAGTTTCATATTAACCTCTTGATGGTTTACCCTTAACCTAATTTCAAAAAGTCCTCAGCTACCGATGCATCGCAGCGCGCAACTCCCGTGCAAAAACCATTCCCTTTCCAGGACCCGTAAGTGTGCGATATCATCGAATATCTCATCTCAGCGCCTTGATTAAAAGGGGGCGGCCTCAGGGAGAAAAGGCCGCCCCCCAGGAGGAATAGGGGCGGCTGCTCTCGGGTGCCACCCCTATGAAGAATAGCTACTTCAGATACCGCTCAATCAACTCGGCCTTCTCCTTATCGAGGACCGGTCTACTGCTCTGGTAAAATATTCTGGCCAAGTGATCCCCTGCGCCATCGAACACGAACCACGCGGCCAATTCACGGGCGCTCAAGGCCTGGTTCAACAGGTCGCCCACCGCCTCCCTTGCCTTGCCTTCAATTTCTTCTGCGACTCCGTTCCAGAACATTTTCCGTTCCAGCGTGACCCGCTGCCGTAGGTCGTCCACCTCGTTCTTTAAGCGAGCCTCGACCGGCTGGTACGCGCCGGCGACCGCGTCAAGGTCTTCGATCTCGGCCGCCATCCCCCGTACGGTTGCCCGTGCGAGCTTCAGGTCCTCCGAGGGCACCGTACCTGCCGCGATAGCGAAGAGAGTCTCCTCGATGTGGCGTTCTGCTTCGGAGAGCTTAATCCTTGCGGCACCAAGGTCTGTCTTGACTCTTTCCTGAGAGTCACGCGCGTTTGATAGCCGTCCCTCGGCGGACTTCAATTCCGTTTCCAGGTTCTTCAGGTTTCCCCGTGCTTCTTTTACGTGATCCGATAATTTTTCCATCCTTGGGCGCCCTCCTTCGCGCCTATGCAAGTCGCCAAATGATTGACTTGTGCCCCGCGCTCCCCGCTGCCGCTTCGGGCCTCCACACTTCAATCTCAGCCGATCTTAGGGTGGTGCCGCTGAGGTCGGGGTTTTTTCGCCTGCGGGGTGGTCGGCGGTACCATCCTGCGCGCCATGCTGCGGGCTCGGTCCTCTTGGGTTTTATCATTGTGATCTCCTTTGCGCCTTACGAGCGCGCCTTTGCTGCCCGGCGGAACGCCCTGGCCCATGTGGCCCGTCTTTTATTTCCCTCGTCGCCGATCTTGCCCGCCGCACGGGCAAAAGCTTTATCCCACTCGCGCGCTGCGCTCTCTTCGGAATGCCCGTTCAAGTGTGAGAAATCCAAATTGCTGTTGACTACTGCCATTGCTTTGTACCTCCCTTGGTTTGTTGTATATATCGCCGCATCGCGGCGTGTGTTGCCCCTCTATTGCTGGTCCGCATTCCTGCGCCTGTAGCTGCCTCTCCCCTGCCCGGTTCTCTCGATCGCCCCTTCGTCGCAGAGCTTCGAGAAAACCACATTCACAAGATGCGCTTGCTTGGGTTCGGTCAATCCCAAAGTCAATTGACATTGCTTTGACTGAAATTGACTATCGCCATTGACTGAGAACACCCAGGCCCGGACCCGGTCCGATATGTTGCGGCCGTCTGCCTTCGGTGCCGCTGTCGGCTTCATCTCTTTGGCTTCGGCCCTCTGCGCGGGCTTCGCTTTCCTGTCCTCGGCTCTCGGGCTCAACTGATCCTCCAGGGCTGCGCTGCCTTTCTTCAGGGCCTCGATAACCTCATCGATGGTATCCGCGTTTAGAGCGATACCCTTCTTGGTCGGCTTCAGTTCGCCCTGCGCATCCTCGTAGTAGACGCGGCAATCAATGAACCTGTGACCGTGGTACTCCTCGATGCTTACCCGGATACGTTCTTTCATGTTCTTTTCGACTTCACAAATCAGCATTCGCAATACCTCCCGTCGAAGGGTCGTTTTAGGGGCGTCGCGCTTTCAGAGACCTTTAAGGCATGAATGAGAGAGTGAAAGACCGGAGAGAAGAGACTTGCCGGGGCGGCGATTTTTCGGTATCCCCTGGCTATATATAGAGTATAGTCCCAAAAGTGAACCGCTCGGCGGCCCCAATAAGTCCTGAAAGTAGGGTTATTGAGTATCAAAGGACCCCCTCTCGCGTCAAAGTAGGTTCACTTTTGGGACTTATTAGGTTCACTTTTGGGACTTGACTTTTCTCTTTCCCCTGCCGTTCGGGGAAGTGTTTTTTCCAGTCTCCTTCATCGAAACACAGTTCTCCGAACCGCTCCCAGCGTCGCGACAATCGAAAGGTGCTGCTTGCTTGCGGCCCAGATGTCCTGTAATGGCCGTGGTAAGTCATGTTGATAAAACCGTGTTTCATCAGTTCCTTAAGCATCTTGCGGAATGTCGATTTGCCGAAGCCCAATTTGTTGGCCTCCGCATACGTGAAGGCAAAATCGGTCGTGTACCGCGTCGGATCGCTCGGGCTCCACGCATGGACTTTTCCGAGGAAAAAGGGCAATGCCTTTGCCGCTGATGGTGGCAAGCTCTTGTAGGCTCGTGAGTTCAACAGATCCCATGTCAAAGCCACAAACCCGCCTTTAATCCGTTCGCGTTTCCTGGCCATACCGCACCCCTGTCGCGGCCCGGTGAAAATTCAGGGAAGGGCGGCCGGGGAACCGCCTTGTCGAGTGCCCTCTATCCCTGAAACCTGCTAATCTGCTTACAATTTTCACATCCGTCCCCCGCTGAGTGGGGAAATGGATCATTTCCTCACTCATGGCCGCCTTCAATCAGCGCCCGGATGTCTGACGCCCGCCAGCACGTGACGCGCTCTGATAACTTGACAGGCTGGGGAAAACGCCCGGACTTTACCCCGGCCCACCAGTTCGAGCGAGAAACAGGCACGAACAGGAGAACCTGCTTGACCCTCAGTAGGGCGGTCTGTGGGATTTCTTTTAAATCAGGGATTTTGGAATCTTTTGGCATCGGTTGTCCTCCTTTGTTGTATCGTGAGGACAATATAAAATGAGGGATAAAAACCCGACATAGGCCGCGGGGTCGATTGCAGATTGCAGATTTAGAGCGTTATTTGTTGCGTAGGAATTTCAAGGGGACCATGGCGCTTTTAGGGCCAATGAATTGCAGAAAACTTTTTCGATTTGCACTTACTTTGCAGATTTGAGTAGGCGCCGGAGGTCTTTTTCAAGCGTTTGTTGGGTGAAACCTCGTCGTTTCACGTTGCTGTTCTCGCAGCACACAATCTCTCGGTGGTTTGTGCAAAACAGTTTCACCATATCGGGAATCGTTATAGACGGCTTTTTTTTCCACCTCTCCTTGGCAAACCTCCACAAAGCCCGCTCTTTTTCTGATAGGCCCCGGTTTACATTCTTGCCCGAGATATCCGGCTCTATCGCCCTCTCCGCGAGCACTGGGGGCATGTTATTCCGTTCGTAGGCGATTACATTTCCCTCCTCGAAGGTTAGATCGTTTAACGCCTTTTTTATCAACTCCGGGGCATAGGCGGGTGGCAGACCGCAGTGTTGAGGGCCAAACTCGCCGTTCTCTACTTGCACCATGAACAGCGCCCGTCCCCCCCGGCCGCCGAAATCGCAATCGTCCGGGCCGCTCCAGCCCGGGACATTATTTTTATAATTCCACTGTGCTTTAGGCGATTTCCACACCCGATGTTTAAGCACCGCGTACCGTTTGTTTTCAAGGTGCTCCGCAACGTCAACCAGAACGTAGGCCGGTGGCCTTGACAAAGGCCGCTCAGGGCCTTCCTCAGCATCATAGAAAACCCCGTGTCTCTTTTTCTCAGGACGCTCCTCGGCATCAAATAGGACGGAATTTTCACGATAGGCCGGAATCAAATTCTTTCGGAGAATGTCCAAAAATCCAACCAGGTCCTTTTTCAGTATCGTCATTGCTGTTTCTGCCGATATTGGTTTCTTTATTTCCATCTTTCGTCACCTCTCCTCGTGGTCTCCAGAAGAAAACAGGGGGCAAGCGTCGGAGAAAACGCCTTTTCGGCCCGGTTCATGAGGCCGGGTCTATCCCCCTGTTGCGAGCTATTTCTTGTCCTTCCTCTTCATCGTCAATACCTGTGCTCCCTGCTTCAGCCCGTCCAGGTAATCAGCCCATAGCTGCATCATCTCCCGACGTCCTTCAAGGTGCGCCGTCCGATTGTAGGCCCTGCCGTTCGGGTCTCTCACCGCATGGGCAAGCTGATGCTCGATATAGTCCGGCCTTACCTGCAACACCTCGTCAAGGATCGTCCTGGCCATCGCCCTAAAGCCGTGGCCGGTCATGGTCTCCTTATCAAAACCCATGCGGCGAAGCGCAGCGTTCACGGCGTTATTGCTCATCGGTCTTGCGAGCGACCGGCCCGAAGGAAAGACGTACTTGCTCGCGCCGGTCAAGGGGCGCAGTTCGGTCAGAATCTCGACGGCTTGAATGCTCAAAGGCACCAGATGCGGCAGGCGCATCTTCATTTTGTGAGCGGGTATGTTCCACGCCCGGTCTTCCAGGTCGATTTCGTCCCATTCGGCGGTCCTCAGCTCTCCAGGGCGAACAAAAAGCAGAGGCGACAGTTGCAGGGCGCACCTTACGACGAATCCGCCCTCGTAGCCGTCTATCGCCCTGAGAAGCGGCGCTACCTCCTTCGGGTCCGTGATCGCGGCGTGGTGCCTTTCCACGGGCTGAGGGAGAGCACCACGAAGGTCGGCCGAACAGTCGCGATCCGCTCGGCCCGTAGCAACAGCGTATCTAAAAATCTGTCCGGCTATCGTTCTTAATTTGTGGGCAAGTTCGAGGGCACCACGGCCTTCTGCACGGCGAAGGCACGCGAGGAGTTCAGCGGCCTTAATCTCGTTGATCGGTCTATTCCCTACCCACGGAAAAAGGTTTTGCTCAAGCCTTGACGTGACGGCCTTCGTATAAGTCTCGGACCACTTGGAAGAGAATTTCCCGTACCACTCGCGGGCGATCACCTCGAAGGTCTCGGCCTCGGCGGTCCCGGCCTGTTTCATGGCCTTTCTTACCGCCCCCGGATCAACGCCGCGGGCGATCTGCTTCCGGGCCTCGTCGCGCCGCTCCCGGGCCTCCACGAGGGAAATCTCGGGATACGTCCCGAAGCTGATTCGCCTTTCTTTCCCCTCAAAGCGAAATTTGAAATGCCAATAACGCCCTCCTGAAGGAGTCACGAGAAGAAAGAGCCCCCCGCCATCGAAGAGCCGATACTCCATTTTCTCGGGCTTGGCGTTCTTCACCTTCGCGTCAGATAACTGAACGACTCGTTTCGGCATGGTCACCTCTCTTTCGCGGTCCCCGCGCGGTCGCGGGTTCGACTCCTGTTTTGACAGGAGCCCGTACAAGGCATTGAAACCAGTGGGTTTTAATTCTCGTTGGGGACATGTTATTTCCGTTGGGGACATATAGTAAAAGAATATGTCCCCAAAAATGGGAGATGTCAAGAGATTTTATTAGACGATACGAGATCAACAATAACAGAAAACCCGCGATTTCTCGCGGGTCTTAGACTTGGTGAAGAGAGGTTAGATTGTAAATAAGCTCCCCGGGCAGGACTCGAACCTGCAACCTACTGGTTAACAGCCAGCCGCTACTGCCGATTGAGCTACCGGGGAATTTGTATTAGTAAACACGAAAATCGGCCTAATGTCAAGGCTAGTCTTCGAATATGACCGTCTTGAACTTCTTCTTGCCGACCTTGAACGTGAGGCGCCCGCTCTCGATAAGGAGGGATTCCGCGGTCACCTTCACGAGCTGATCATCGTCCGCGACCTGGACGCCCCCCTGTTCGATGATCCGTTTCCCATCAGACGTGGAGGGGACCATCCCGATGTCCTTGAGCAGCCCTGGGAGCCAGACGGGCTCGCTCACCCGTTTGCGATAAACCTTTTCGATCTCCTGGGGGATCTCTCCCTGGCTGTGCACCTTCTTCCAGCCGTTCTCGGCGTCCAGGGCCGCCTTCGACCCGTGAAACCGCTCGGCAATCTCGCGGGCGAACCTGATCTTTGCCTGCATGGGGTGGACGGCTCCCCTGCTCATCCCCTCTTTCAGCTCCCGCAGCCCTTCCAGGGATATGTCGCTCAGAAGCTCGTAGTATCGCACCATGAGCGGGTCCGAAATGGACATGAGCTTCCCGAATATGACATCGGGCGGCTCATCTATACCCACGTAATTGCCGTAGCTCTTGCTCATCTTGTTCACGCCGTCAGTCCCTTCAAGAAGGGGCACGGTGAGCACGGCCTGCGGCTCCTGACCGTATGCCTTCTGTATCTCCCTCCCCACGAGGAGGTTGAATATCTGGTCGGAGCCCCCAAGCTCGATGTCCGATGCCAGTGCGACCGAGTCGTATCCCTGCACGAGGGGATAGAGGAATTCGTGGACGCTGATCGGCAGGTTATTCTGGTAGCGGCTTCTGAAATCCTCCCGTTCGAGCATGCGGGCAACGGTGTACTGGGCACAAAGCCTGATCATGTCGCCCGCATTCATCGCGTTCATCCATTCGCTGTTGAACCGCACCTCGGTCCTTTCCGGGTCGAGTATCTTGAAGACCTGTCTCTTGTACGTCTCGGCGTTTTGAAGGAGCTGTTCCCTTGTCAGCACGGGCCTTGTCTCGATCCTGCCCGTCGGATCGCCGATCAGGCCGGTAAAATCGCCTATAAGGAAGATTGCCGTGTGACCCAGTTCCTGAAACTGTTTCAGCTTTTGGAGCACAACCGTGTGGCCGAGGTGGAGATCAGGCGCGGTCGGGTCCATGCCCAGCTTTACCCTCAGAGGCCTCTTTTCCGCCTCAGCCCTCGCGAGCTTTTTCCGCAGTTCCTCGGCGCTGATCAGATCGACCGCTCCCCGCTTAATGACCTCCATCCCTCTGTCAAGATCCATCTCAGGCTACCTTTTCCCTTACCCTTTCTATCTTGAGGCAGTGTCGGGTGCGCGCGTTTATGGTGATCATGGCCCCCTGCACGTCTCATCGGACGTCTGGACGTGGGTATGGGTCCCCACGACAGCCGCGACCTTCCCGTCGAGAAACCAGCCCATGGCGATCTTCTCCGATGTCGCCTCCGCGTGGAAATCCACTATGATAGGCGCCTGGTTGCCGTTCGTCGTTAGGAATTCCTCCATCGAACGGAAGGGGCAGTCGACCGTGTTCATGAAGATCCGCCCCTCGATGTTCGCCACACAGATCGCCTTGTCGCCCTTTCGGACAACCGTAGAACCGAATCCAGGCGCACCGGGCGGGTAGTTCAAGGGCCTGATAACGCGTTGCTCCGCCATGAGATAGGGGATGATCTCCTTCTTCCTCCAGATATGGTTCCCTGTCGTTATCGCGTCGGCCCCTGCCTCGAGCATCTCCATGGCCACGAGCGGCGTGATGCCCAATCCCCCGGCCATATTCTCTCCGTTTATCACCTTGAAGTCCGCCCTGGTTTCCTTCAGGAACCGGGCAGCCACCTGCCTGCCGGGTTTTCCAATAACGTCGCCCAGGAACAGGACGGTGATGAAGTCATCGGGCATATTCTACCGCCCTCGTCTCCCTTATGACCACGACCTTGATCTGGCCTGGGTATGAAAGCTCTGCTTCGACCTTCTTCGCGATATCCTTGGATAAAAGGAAGATGGCGTCATCGCTCATTTTCTCGCTGCTCACCACGATCCTGATCTCCCTGCCCGCCTGAATCGCGTATGACTTCTCCACGCCATTAAAGCTCGAGGCGATGCGCTCCAACTCCTCCAGCCTCCTTATATACGATTCGAGCATCTCCCTGCGCGCACCGGGCCGCGCCCCCGACAGGGCATCCGCCGCCTGGACGATCACGTCGAGGAGGTTGAAGACGGGGACTTCTTCATGGTGTGCCAGTATGGCATGAACGATATCCTCGCTCTCGCCATATTTTTTTGCCAGATCCGACCCGATGGCGGAATGGGAACCTTCCACCTCGTGGTCCACGGCCTTGCCTATATCGTGGAGTAGACCTGCCCGCTTCGCCTCCTGCACGTTCAGCTTCAGCTCGGCCGCGAGGATACCGCTGATAAAGGCAACTTCCAGGGAATGCTGGTAAACGTTCTGGGAATAGCTGCTCCGGAATTTCAGTCTGCCCAGGAGCTTCACCACCTCGGGGTGGACGTTGTGAACGCCTGCGTCGAAGACCGCCTGCTCTCCCGTGGTCTTCAGCTTCTCCTCCAGTTCCTCCGCCACCTTTGTGACGATCTCCTCGATCCGGGCCGGGTGTATCCTCCCGTCGCTTATCAACCGCTCGATCGCGATGCGGGCGACCTCCCTCCGGATGGGGTTGAAGCAGGAGAGAATAACGGCCTCGGGCGTGTCGTCTATGATGATGTCGACGCCCGTTGCAGCCTCCAGCGCCCTTATGTTCCGCCCTTCCCTTCCTATGATGCGTCCCTTCATCTCCTCGTTCGGCAGGGCCACGACCGAAACGGCGTCCTCCGCCACATATTCACCCGCATAGCGCTGAATGGCCATGGCGAGTATCTCTTTCGCCTTCTTGTCGGCCTTTTCCCGCGCCTCTTCCTCTATCTTCCGGGCGATCTTCGTGGCCTCATACCGGGCCTCATCCTCCATCGCCTGTATGAGCATCTTCTTCGCCTCCTCGGCCGTCACGCCGGCAATCTTCTCAAGGACCTCCCGCTGTTCCTTGAGCAGCCGGTCATACTCACCTATTCTGCCCTCGAGCTGCGCCTCGCGGTTGCCCATCTGCCTTTCCCTCTTGCCCAGGTCATCTTCCCTCCTGTCGAGGGTCTCCAGCTTTTTGTCGAGATTCGACTCCTTTTGGGAGAGTCTTCTTTCCGTGTTCTGGAACTCGGCCTTCTTGCTTTTTACCTCCTGTTCCAGTTCATTTCTTGCCTGGATGACGATGTCCTTTGCCTGGATCGACGCCTCCCGCTTGGCGACATCGGCCTCTTTTTTCGCATCTTCGAGTATTTTCCGGCCTATTGCCTGGTATTCGCCGATTTTCTTCTTTTGGACGAGCCTCGCCACCAGGTATCCCGCAACGATACCCGCTATGCAGATTATGATAGGTATTATTGTACTCAAGGTCCCCCCTTCAAGTAGAACCTGAAGGGGCAGCACGAGGATCACATTTTCTTAAGTTATGGCGCGATCAGATGCCTCAACCTCCGAAAAAATCGAAATTATTTATATTCAGCTGCTAAGTCCTCTGTACTACCCCTGGAAAAGAGACCCCGCGATGCCGTGTAGACGATAAAGCTCGAACCTCTCATGTCAAGTGGGCGCCTTTTTGCTGCTTTCAAGCTTCTCGTGCGATGACGAGCATGCATCCTGCAACAAGATAAAGCTCCCCGTAAAGAGGTGTTGGCTCTAAGTTTACCATTTATCACGCACACCGCAGGGAATCTCAACGTTTTCAACCTTTCGCAAAAGCCTCAGTGTCTTGTCTTCGACTTTTTCGAGCCTTTCCTTCGCATCAATGTAGTTATCGGCAACCTTCATCATCGCCATGATAACCGCATTCAATGTGTTTACAATCCCAAAATCCCTCACCACTTCCTTTATTTCTTCATCGACGAACCGGGCTGCCTTCCTGATCCGCTCTTCGTCCTCACCTACGAACGTAAACGACTGGTTGAGTATAGTGACTTCCACCCTCAACACGTCACGCTTCTATCTTTTGAATCTTCTCCAGGATACCCTTTACCTTCTGCATAACGAGGTCTTTCTCGTTCTCGACCTTCGCCAGCTGCTCCCTGAGCGCCCTGTTCTCCGCTTCGAGCGACCCGACCCTGCCCGTAAGGCTCTCCTTCTCGTCCTTCACACCCCTGTAGGTACCAAGCAGGGCATCGATCTTTTCCTCTAATTCTGTAAGTTTGTTGTCGGTAAATAGCTCTTCCATATCCAATACTTAATCTTTTTTCTTTTCGAAAGTCAAGTACAAAAGGCAGGCCTTGATGAACTGGTCGAGGTCCCCATCGAGCACACTTTCCGCGTTGTGGATCTCCAATTTCGTCCGGTGGTCCTTGATGAGCTTGTACGGATGAAGCGTGTAGGAGCGGATCTGGCTTCCCCAGGCGATCTCCTTCTTTTCCTTGTTCAGCAGGTTCTGCTTCTCTTCCTGCTTCCTCTTTTCCAGTTCGTAAACCCTTGCCTTGAGAATGGCCATGGCGATGGCCTTGTTCTTGTGCTGCGAGCGCTCATTCTGGCACTGGACCACGATGTTCGTGGGCAGATGGGTGATCCGTATGGCCGATTCCGTCCTGTTGACGTGCTGGCCCCCGGGTCCGCTTGCCCGGAACGTGTCGATCCTCAGGTCCTCGTCCTTAATATCCACCTGGATACCCTCGGGGATCTCCGGGTAGGCGTAGACCGAGGCAAAGGACGTGTGTCTCCTCGCGTTGGCGTCAAAAGGGGAGATGCGCACGAGGCGGTGAATCCCGCTCTCGCACTTCATGTAGCCGTAGGCATAGGCGCCCCTCACGAGGAATGTCACGTTCTTGATCCCGGCCTCTTCGCCCGGCAGGAGGTCAACAACCTGGGTCTCGAAGGCCTTCTTCTCCGCCCATTTCAGATACATCCTGAGAAGCATCTCGACCCAGTCCTGCGCCTCGGTTCCCCCTGCACCGGCATTTATATAGATGATGGCGTTTTCCTTGTCGTTCTCCTCGGCCAGCATCCGCTCTATCTCGTACCCGTTCAGCTCGCTGTCGAGGGTCTCTACGCGGCTCTCGAGCTCGCCTAAGTCCCCCGGGTCCTCCGTTTCCCTCGCTATCTCGCTCAGGATAAGGATTTCCTCCAGCTCCTTTTCCTTGTTCTCCCATCGCTGCATCTCATCCTGCAGCCTGGCCCTTTCCCTGAGGAGCTTCTGCGCCTTTTCCTGATCTTCCCAGAAGTCTTTTTGTGCGAGGGTGTGATCGTACTGTTCGATGCGTGATTTCAGGGCAGTCGCGTCAAAGATAACCTCTAAGCGTCTGCATGCGCTCCACGAGGACGTCCGTTCTTGATCTTATGTCATCTATCATCGGCCTCCACCATTCCTTTCCCTATTCCCGGCCCGATACGCCTTCCGCGACCGCCGGGTAGCGGGATGCGCCACCCGCCATCGACCCCCACACCCGTTTTCATGTTCCGCGGCCCTACCTTGCATGAAGGGGAGGCCCGGACCGGTCGGTCACAGCCTCACTCCTCGGCCCTCGTCAGGTCCTCGAACTTGATATCGAGGCCCAAAAGCGCCACGATATCGCCCGTCTCGTCATGTATGGGGCCTGAAACGGTGATGCAAAGGGCCCCGGTTATTCGCGAGGAGTAGAGGTCCGTAACCGATATCTTGCCGGTTTTCATCGGCTGGATGAACCAATCCCTGTCCGAGAAATCCTCGTGCAGGTCTATCTTCGCATACTTCGCCCTGTCCACGATCTGGGTTATGTTCCTCGTGACCTTCAGTCCCTCCGCATTGACGACATAGGCAAACTGTATGTAGGAATACTCGGCCACAAGCCCTTTGAGCACCTCCTCCTGCCGCTCGGGGACCATGCTCTTCACACCATCCTCTTCTATATAGCGCTCGATGAGGTGGGCGGCCATGTCGTAAGCCCTCTTCTTCAACAGATCGAATTCCGAAGGGAAGACCTCGGGTATGTACCGGCGCACGAGGTGCTCCATCTCCTCGTCGGATATGGCGGTCACCCTTCCCTCGTCATACGCCTTCAGAATGCGTTTGTTTATCTTTGCCACGCCCGGATGGGTCTTCTCTATGGCATCATGCCCGATCAGGGCAAAATGGGAATTGATCCAATGGGCTATGCCCGCGAGGCCCGATTTGTCGGTTATGTTTATCGTTACCGGCCTGTCGAGTATCCTTTTCGTGTCGAAGGCGGTGTAGATCTCCTCATTCTTCGAAAGCCCGTCGATATGGACACCGGCGGACGTGGCGTTGAAGTCGGAGCCCACGAAGGGCTGATTCTTGGGGATGTGGAGACCGATCTCCTTCTCGAAGTAATTCCTTATCTCGGTGATCACCTTCGTATCCACGCCGTTATCATCGCCGATAAGCGAAATATACTCCATAACGAGGCCCTCGATGGGCGAGTTCCCCGTCCTTTCCCCGATACCCAGAAGGGTTCCGTTCACGTACGTGCACCCGTAGAGCCACGCGCTCACCGCACCCACGACCCCCCTGTAGAAATCGTTATGGCCGTGCCATTCAAGGCAGTCGGACGGCACGCCGGCATCGTCTATCATGGCCCTGATGATCTTCCCCACCGAGCGGGGCAGGGCCGCGCCGGGGTAGGTGACGCCGAGGCCGAGCGTGTCGCAGAGGCGTATCTTGACGGGCATTTTCGCTTCCTCGGCCAGCGCCATGAGCGCCTGGGCGAAGGGTACGCAAAAACCGTATATATCTGCCCTCGTAATGTCCTCGAAGTGACACCGCGGCACGATCCCGCTCTCGAGCGCCGCCTCGACGACCTTTATGTACTCCTTGAATATCTGGGCCCTCGTCTTCTTGAACTTGTAGAAAATGTGATAGTCGGAAATGCTCGTGAGCATGCCCGTCTCTTTGAGGCCGAATTCCTTGACGAGTTGCAAGTCGTCCCTATTGGCCCGTATCCATCCCGTAACCTCCGGATAGCGGTATCCCTTCTCCAAACACCTCGCGACGGCCTCCTTGTCCTTTTCCGTATAGAGGAAGAACTCCGTTTGGCGTATGACGCCGTTCGGCCCGCTCAGCCGGTGGAGCAAATTGAAAATATCCTCGATCTGCCGGACGGAGAAGGGGGGCCTCGACTGCTGGCCGTCCCTGAAGGTCGTATCGGTAATAAAGATCTCGTCAGGGGGGTCGATCGATTCGATCTTGTGGTCGAAATTGACCCTTACCACATCTGTGTAGGGAAAGACGTCCCGGAAAAGCTCGGGCTCCTCGACGTCGACGAGGGGAAACCTCGTACTTTTTACGATATTCTTGAATATGAAGCCCTTTCTCTTCCTCGGCAACGTTATCCCCCTATTTATTCATCATCTAAGAAGAATTTGCGCTTACCATCCCCGATAACTGGAGTGGGCGATGGTTCAGGTGTTGCGGTATTCCTCTCTTTCGTGACCTTCAGCTTCAGCTCAGTGAGCTGCTTCTGCCTGACGGCCGCCGGGGCACCGGACATCAAGCACGCTCCCTTCTGGGTTTTTGGAAAGGGGATCACATCCCTTATGCTTTCGAGGCCCAAAAGCATCATGAGGATCCGGTCCACGCCAAAGGCAATCCCCCCGTGGGGAGGCGCGCCCATGTCGAGGGCCTCGAGGAGAAAGCCGAACTGCTCGACCGCCTCTTCTTCCTTGATGCTGAGCAGCTTGAACATTTCCATCTGCTCGTCCCTTTTGTGTATCCTGATGCTGCCCCCGCCGATCTCCACGCCGTTCAGCACGAGGTCGTAGGCCTTCGCCTGCATAGACTCGTAGTTGCCGCCGAAATCCCTGATACTGCCCTTCGGCGAGGTGAACGGGTGGTGACGGGCCACGTACCTTTTCTCCTCCTCGCTGTACTCAAAGAGCGGGAAATTGACGACCCAGATAAAACAGTCCTCCTCCTTTCTCACAAGGCCGTATTTCTCCCCGAGATAGAGGCGGAACCTCCCCATGATGTCGTTCACTTTGCCGCGGGCATCGGCCATGATAAAGAGCACGTCGCCGTTCGCGAGGCCGAAAGATGCATCCATCGATGAGGTCTCGCTCTCCCTCAGGTACTTCACGATGGGCGAGACAAGCTTCCCCTCTTCCTTGCGCATCCAGATGAGGCCGCCCGCGCCGAGGGCCTTCGCCGTGTCGACGGCGGTATCGAGGTCTTTCCGGGAAAGTGACCTTCCCCTAAGGGCAATGCCCTTTATGGCCCCCCCGTCTCCGGCCGCCTTCCTGAATACGCCGAATTCGGTCGACTGGAACAAGGCCGTCAGTTCTTCCATGGGCAGCTCAAACCGGAGATCGGGCTTATCCGTGCCGTAGCGCTCCATCGCCTCGCTGTAGTCCATCCGCCTGAGGGGACCCGCCAAAGGTGTCTTCTTGATCGACTCGTAGATCGCACCGACGACGCCCTCGCTCACCTCTATGACGTCCTCGATGTCCACGAAGCTCATCTCCATATCGAGCTGGGTAAACTCGGGCTGCCGGTCCGCCCTCAGGTCCTCGTCCCTGAAGCATCGCACCAATTGGAAGTATTTGTCGAACCCCGCGACCATCAGGATCTGTTTGAAGAGCTGGGGTGACTGGGGAAGCGCGTAGAACTGCCCCGGATTCAGTCTGCTGGGAACGATGAAATCCCTCGCCCCCTCGGGAGTGCTCTTCGTAAGAAAAGGTGTTTCTATCTCCAGAAATCCCCGTGAAACCAGATAGTTCCGTACTACCTGCCCCGCGCGGCTCCTCGCCACAAAGGTCTCCTGCACCTTTGGGCGGCGCATATCCAGGTACCGATATTTCAGTCTCAATAGTTCATTCGGCTCCTCTTCCTCGTCGAGCTGAAAAGGCAGGGGTTTGCACGCGTTCAGGACTTCGAGCGCGGAGACGAGCACCTCGACCGCCCCTGTGGGGATAGTCGCGTTCTCCGTGCCCTCCGGTCTGAGCGACACCTTGCCCTCGATACGTATCACATACTCCTGCTTGATCTCGTGCGCCTCGCCATGGGCGTCCGGGGCTATCTCGGGGGAAAAGACGATCTGCACGATGCCGCTCACATCGCGGAGGTCCAGAAAGATCAGGCCCCCGTGATCGCGTCTCCTGAAAACCCATCCCGCAAGCTCCACGCTCTTGCCCGCATCTTCACTCGTGACCGCACCGCAATATTGGCTTCTCACATCGGGCCTCCTAACAAAAGCCCTTTATTATAGCCGAAAACCGCGCCTCTGGTCAAGGGGCAGGGTCGAATGGCCCAGGGCAAACGCATTTGGAACCTACGGCCCTCTTTCTCTCCGGGAAAGACTACTTTCGTCTCCAGCGCCGGGAACATTGCCTTGCGTCGCGCGCTTTGTCCGCTTCCCGCCCCGTCTCG
>JBEKJU010000134.1:0-9073 GCA_050011095.1 Syntrophorhabdales bacterium | reverse complement strand
CTCGATAAGCAGGATACGGTTCTTCCGGAGCCATTCCGCAAGAGCCGATGACAGGAGCTCTGAACCGGCAATATGATCAATGCACTTAAAGACAGGCTCGGTGTACCGGCACCCGTTTTTTTGCGTTGATGAAGCACATAGCAAGTGTTGCAGCGTGAGCCATTATAGTAGGTAATTTCCTTATCGATTGTCAACAATAAGTGTACCCTTAGAAACGCCACGAGGCGCGTGGCGCGGTCGACATCTCCCATGGAAAAGAAATGAAATCCGGCCTTTCAATTCGCTTTCCTCACTGAGGCTTTGAAGATTGCCACCGCCCTTAGCTAAGATGAGGTCGGCACCCACAAGGAGATCCCTAACCTTGCTCGAAACAAGATCAAGTCTGGTTCCGGCAAAAGGAATGGTAATGCCGTTCTCGATGACGGTTGCTACCGTGGGTAGCCCGACTGAGATCGCTTCGACCGTCGTTGCATCGTTCAGGATAGGCCGACCCCGTGCTATCACCCAGACCTCTCGGTCATACATCTCCTTGACGATCTCCAAGAAAAGTTTGTCAAAAACAATTTCCCCGCAATTATCTAGGAGATAAACAATACCTGTCGCCTTCTGCAGCCGATTCCTCAGCACCTCGGCAGCCTCATCCGTCATGGGCCAATCGCCGGCGGGATGGGGCTGAAAACCATGGGCCGGCTGATCATGGATCGAACTCACTGCCGGGTGTAAAAGATTGCCTGCTATGGCAAATCTAAGTGCTGAGAGTAGAGGGTCTTTACTTTCTTTAACCCGGTCCCTTGCAGTGCCGTAAAGATCAAGGGCATTCTGGTTCTGCTTGGCCTTTAGGTCTCTGAGCGGATCTTCGTCCTTGGTAATACGTACGATACTGTGCCAGACCATCTCGCTAATCTCCGGCGAGGTGATGTCCCACTTCTCGCCCCTCAGTGGGGGGAGGCCAAGAATCTCGTTCATAAAAGCCTTGATTTCTATCTCTTCTTTAATGCAGGCCAACGCAATATCCAGAGACATCTGGACAATACAGGGTATGCAATCAGGCCAAATCGTCATAATTCTTCTCCTATTGGACCACAGTGCCTGAAGGAAAAAAACCCTCACATATTAAGATCAGTAATCAACATCCTGCTGATAGTCTTTCTGGGACTTCTTGTTGGGCGGGTGCAGGATCATCTTCCCGTCGATCTCTTCGAGATCAAACCACCACTTGTTGTCGTAGTTTGCCTTGCCATAGCCGAGAAGATCGTCGAACTTTATGGCTAGGCTGCGAGCAATCCCGGAGTGGCGCATGGTCCAACCCACGGCCCGATGGAGGGTTGAGTAGGGCTTATTCCAGGGGCACACTTTGACGCATGTGCCGCAACTTGCCCCTCGCCTGTTGCCGACGCGCATACGAGTGCACCGCTCAGCGTTGCTCGGCCAGTGTTCGTAGCCCCTGTCGATTACCTTATCACCTTCAGTGAGTGCACCGGACGGGCATTCGCGAGCGCATTTCTTGCATTTTGAACAAAAATCCTGGAGTCCGAAGTCTATCGGTTTGTCAGGTAGAAGTGGTAAGTCGGTAGTAACGATTGAGGCCTTGAAGCGTGGTCCCAAAAAGGGATGCACCACACAGTTTCCGATTCTCGACATCTCTCCGAGTCCTGCCCACAGTAATATAGGTGGAACGACCACCTGGTAGTTGCGCGCATGATGGGCGCGAGCCGGATAACCGAGGCGGCGGATGTAGTCGGCTATTATACATGCTATGAAGCCGGACCCTGAGTAGGCAACAAAACTCATGGGATTGCTTATCCAGTCGCTGCCGGTAAAGGCTTCCGCCGTCCTCCAGTCCTGGTCCACAAGTACTGCGATGGCGTATTTGTGATCCAGTTCTATGGGCTCGCCGTTGGGAAACTGGTTCGTATAAACTGCGTAGGGGGGGAGCTTGCAAATGCCTACCGAATCGGCGCGGAGAAAATAGGCGACTTCCTTGATATGGTGTGAAAGGACGGCCGGATCTTCGGGGATAGGCGCCTTTTGCTGCGCCACGATGCCGTCAACGATGCCGGCGAGAAAATACTGCATGTTTACAAGCGCTGCAGAGAGCGGGCTTTTTGTCCCGAAACGGAACCGTTCCTTTGACAGTCGCTCACCGAAGTCGCCTCGCGCCGCCCTGTTGAACCCGCTTTCACGCTCGTCCGTCCGCGGTACCTGGTCATCGTAAATAACCGTGGTTGGACGTTCAACGCGCTTTATTTTGTCCATGGGAAAGGTCTCCCAGGTCCGTTTATGATAACCGCTCATACTGACCTCCCTAACGGTCCGGAAATGGCAACTTCATTAGTACTCTTAAGGGTAAAATTCGTTCCGAGGATCTCCAAGGACCTGCTTCCCATATCCCATCGCATCGTCCATCCATCTGTAAAGTCTATTGAATTGGGGCAGATGGCTTACATGCCATCTGACAACGCTGTGAAACAGCGTGTCACGCTTGTTATACGGGCAGACCCTGATGCAGGTGGAGCAGTGACATCGTTGCCTTGCCCAGAACATGATACATTTTTCGGCGTTGATGGGCCATTTGAGGAGGCCGCTGCTGTTGGAAATATTGTTGTGCTCTGCCGTCCGCTCACCATACTTTATAGCCTGCCCCGGACAAAGCTCTGCGCACTTCTTGCACACTTCACAGTAGGCCTGGATGCCGAGGTCTATGGGTTTATCGTGGACAAGGGGGAGGTCCGTAAAGACCTTGCACAACCTCACCCGGGGGCCATATTTTTCCGTAATGAGCATGCCGTTACGACCCAATTCGCCCAGCCCCGCGTCAACGGCCATGGGTATAGACAATGCCGTATCATTGCCCGATGGCATGGCATGGAATCCCAGTTCCTGAATAAACCGGGCCAGGCTGGGAGCTATAAAGCCCATTCTGGAATAACCGAGGTCCACGGAAGCATCCATGGCCGGGGATCGCTGCACATGGTCGAAATCCATCTCAGTGGCTATGACAATGACGTTCGTAAAGTATTCAGGCAATTCTATCGGATCACCCACCTTTCCTCCGAGGCCCAACTGGGCGCTATGATCGCCTAGACGGGAGAAGACCCACGTCCGGTCGAGGGGGCCTACGCCTACCAGGTCCGCTCCGAACCACTGGGCTGCCCTTTTGACGAGACCTGTCATGCGCTCTATGCTGTCAATCTTTACAGGGGGAGATTTCGGCGGATTCTCACGTCCATACTGAGTGCGGCGGGCCACGTAATCTATCGTCCGTCCTGCCCATCTGAAGGCATAGTCGGTCCTCGAATAGCCCCGTCTGGGTTTCTGGTTAGGGTCATAGTTGAACAGTTGATGCACGGCGGACTTTGAAGAATCACCCTCAGGCAACATCTCCGGCGGAATTACCTCTCCCCTGTCAACCCGGGAATATACATGATTCGCCTCGTCAAACCTCTCCAGTGTGTCAACAATGAACCTTCTATAGGTAGGTTCTGAAACGATTTTTGACATCATTACACCTCATAATCCTCTTTCTTCCACGTGCCCAAAAGCATCTCGGACAGAAGCCTGGCGGTGAAGTCGGCAAATTCCGGTTCGTTTAGATGCCTGTCCACCTCGATGACAGCCACGTTGAACTTAGCCCGATCGAGTATGGTATTCACCCCTTCAAGAAAACGTGTTGCCCGAAGGGACCATTCAGGTTTGTGCAAGTCTGCCACCCAAAAAGGTCCGGTTCCCGGACCTGGCCACCCTAGATCAATATTGGGCGCTGCCATATCATATGCGGTCCAACCGCGCATGGGGACTGTGAGTGCAGTAGGTCCTTTTGCTCCATTCATCTTTTCCGCCACGTATTGTCCCATAACGAAAGCCTCGTCAGGGGTGGTTCCCACGATGGTGATATCCGGGTTGTGCATACGAATAGTACGCCCGGGTACCCCCTGTTCTGCCTCATCACGGAGTTTCTGGGGCACCGTCCCCGGTGGACCGAAGACGAGCATATCAAGACCTCCCGTGGATACGATCTGGGGAATGCCCATTTTACCGGCTGCCGTGAGGCGGTCGGGTCCCGCACCCATGATCCCTCCCAGGAGGAAATCAGCAATCTCATGGGTGGTGATGTCCAGCATCCCCGCAATAAGGCCCTCGGTGATGAGTTCTTCTATAGATTTGCCCCCGCTGCCCACGGCATGATTAATCATCACATCGTAGCCCGACGTATTGAAGTGTTCCGAGGCCCGAAGCACGCAGACGGTTGTAGCCCCAAGCATCGTACAACCAATTACAGGCTTTATATCCTCAGTGGGAAGGTCCGGAGGAGAAGCCATGGCAACGATTGCCGCTGCGGCGTAGTTGAGGATCCGCCGCGTAATGGCGTTGAGTCCGACCTCGGCAATAGGGTAAAGCATGGCAATGTCCCTGGTGCCTACGTAAGAACTTACATCTCCCGACGCCATGGTCGAAAGCATCAGTTTTGGCAGGCCAATAGGGAGCACGCGCATTATCCTCGTTGCCATGCTCGTGCCCGTTGATCCACCGAAGGCGATAATACCGTCGATCATGTTTCGACTTAGCATTTCGGTGATTTTTGTTACGGCCGAGCCTACGATGATCTCCGCCGCCTCCGTCCTCACCATAGAAATCAATGCCTCCGGGCTCCGATTTGCCAATAAGAGAAGATCGCTAAGGCTTACGTCTGCCTCGCCGCTTTCTTCTCTCAGACTCAGTTCCAGGACAATCGGCTCCCCGCCCGCTGCCCGAACCCTCTCGGCTATGAACTTAATCTCGGCACCCTTCGTGTCGAGGATGCCCGCAACAACTATATTCGGTTTCCCTTTCACATCGAGTCCTATCCCTTGATTCTCAGCAGCAGATCGGATATCAGGCTTTTGCTGGTAGCCGATACACCGAGGCGAGAGTCTGGTTGTCGCTTACTCCAGATCGTCTCGGGACGTGTTTGGAGGATGAATACGCTCTCAGGAAGGGCATATTCGCGATGGATGGCCCATTCAATGTCCTGAGCTGTACCGTAATGTTGCTCAATCCTCTTCGCCACCCTTGCCAGTTCGATCACTTCACTATCGGTAAGACAGCGGACATTGGCCCTTTCCGGAGGGATGGTCGCTGCCACGACCTTGCCCGAAGCCCCGTCCAGAATGTATTCACAGGTCTTTTCAGAGATCCGGCTTTCCACGCATTCATAGGTCACCTTGTCCACCATCCATTTGTCCGGTGTAACATTTCCGCTCACCACGCTCTCCCCAAGACCCCAGTTGCCTTCTATCGCGATCTTGGATAGATCCCCATTCGCCGGGTTCAGCGTAAAAATCACACCTGCAGTTTTCGCATCGATCATCTGCAGCACGCAGACCCCGATGGGGTCGCGGTCGAGGGGGAACCCACCGCGAGCCCGGGCGATGAGGGAGCGCGTGTTAAACGTGCTCGCCCACACCTTGATAATGTGCTTCATGACGTCGGCCGTACCCGAGATATGCAGGTATGACTCGTATTGGCCAGGATGGCTTTCTGGCCCGGCGGACCGGGTGGAGACCGCGAGGTCTCTGCACCCGGTAGCCTCGCAGAGGCCACTGTAAAATTGACTTACTACACCCTTCAAAGATTCGGGCATGTTTTTCGATTCAACAAGATCCCGGACCACGGTAGAAGCGGCTTCAAACTTGGGAAAGTCTTTGTTATCGTCGGGGTTGCCGTCAAACGAGGCAAAATGCTTCTTTAGCTCCTCGGCAGCGCCTGTCTCATTCAAAAAGATGTCGTAGGCATCCAATGTGAGCGCGAAACCTTTTGGAACAGGGAACCCCGCCTTCGTCAGTTCACCCAGATGGGCACACTTCTTCCCTACCAGGGTGTTGTGCTCTTTACCCAATTCATGCAGTCCGTAGACTGATCTTTTGGAACTCTGATTCATTTCGCCCTCTCGACTATGGTGACAACGCCCGTGTCCCCATTAACCCGAACCCTGTCCCCCTTTTTGATCAGCTTTGTGGCGTAACCCGTGCCCACAACAGCAGGAAGTTGGAACTCCCGGCATACGATTGCAGCGTGGGAGAATATACCGCCTATGTCTGTCACGCAGCCGCCTATACTTGAGAAGACGGGTGCCCATGTGGGGCTGGTAACCCTGGCCACGAGGATCTCGCCGACTTGTAGCGAGGCGATGTCTTCGGCGGTATGGCAAACCCTGGCAATGCCCTCAGCAACGCCGCTTGATCCTGCAAAGCCCTTCAGCTCGTTGATGTTCTCCTTTGTCGTCTCCTCCACTTTGAGCCAGTCATTCAGCCTTTCCGTGGTGACTCCCCACATGGTGACGGCAAAGGGGTCGTTCATCTCGTCAGGGGCCGGACCGAGTGCCGGGGGCGGGTCCCACTCCTTGAACTTCTCGAATATCTCCTTGCGCCGCTTGATCTTGTCAGGCCAGTAAAAACTGGGGGAAGGAACGCCCAAGGCCCAAGCCGTGCAGAGATCATAGAGTGCCTGGGGTAGCTCATAGCGGTTGAGGAAAAAGATGTCTTCCGTGTCTTCAAAGACGCCGTGGTTTATGAAGATCTTTGCCAGTTCCCGCATCTTCCTGCAGAAGATGGCGCGCTCAAAGTTGGAACAATACCAGTTGTGGTCCTCTGCGTAAGGCCCGACCTTCCTCGCCGTGCCAAGAAGACGGTCAAACACCTGGAGATCAGCCTCGTTTTTGATCAAGGAGCGGTATTCGTTCGTGACCCGTTCTCGCTCTTCTTTCACTTCCCCTGGATTCCTTGCTATCTTTTGCCCTGCCTTAAGCTGTTCGATGTAGCGTCCTATGATGGCCAGCGGAGCCTCGAGATACATATTCCACGAGGGATCGGTGTGATACCAGCCCGTCCCCGTAGACATCTCAAACCAGGGATAGCGTACGCTTTGGAATTGCTCGAGCCACTTCTTGCCAGCCTCCGACCCTTTCAGTGTGGATTCAAGGGGCTCGAAGTGGGCGTTACCGAGAATAGCGTCGGAGACACCCAGATCTAGGGCGGCCTTCGCCAGCTTCTGCAGTTCTTCCGTGGGTTTGAAAAGTTTCGAGTCAAAGCCAGCCACCGTCTGACCGATGGCTTTGTCCGTTATGCCGGGGAAAAGCGTTTTTACTACCTGGAAGTAGACGGCATAGGCGGTGTAGGTGAGGTTGAGAAGATCAAAGTGGTATTGCCAGGAGAGGCGTATTGTACGCCACAGTTTTTCATGCTCCTCAATGAGGGAGTAACTTTGCCCATATCCTCTGTTTTCTTTAATCATCTCATCGGATTCGATGTCGGGCAGGTCTACGAACCTCACCGATTCCATGTCTGCTACAATCTTATCCAGCCTCTCGATGCACCGGGGATAGATTTCATCCCAGTGCTCATAGTAGTAACCTGCGCGCTCCTCGAAGATTTTTGCCCGCTTCTGTACCTCCTCGGGATCAAACACAGGGATGGGAGCAATGTAGATATAGCCGTTGAGCACCCGTTGATCCATACCCCTTGCAGGAGGAACAAGAAATATCCTATTGTGAGACTGGGCGAATGTGAGACGCCACATGTCGTGGGTGTACAGGTCGAGAGGGTGCTGCGGCGTGGGTACGTGTACACTCTCGTGAAACCAGAGTAGTTGATCCTCGTAGGCCGCCTGTGCTGGGTTGTTTTTGTTGAACCTGAAATAGTACGGGTACATCTCCTCCCACCCTTCGGTACCCGGTATGGTGGGCGCTTCATGCGGATCCATAAACCGTCTGTTCCCCATAATCTCCTCCCCTTTCTGCTTACCGTTTGGAAGCAGTAGATTGTATCTATCTACAATCAAGTTTCCAAGTTAGATCTTGACTTGTCAAGACAATAATAGTTAAATTGAGGTAACTTTTTGTTAACACATGTCGAGGAGGGATAAGGGCGATGATTCTCAATATCAACCAGTTGCGTGCTTTTGCTACTGCGGCCCGCCTCAACAGCATTTCATCGGCGGCTCAGGAGTTGATGGTGACAAGGCCGGCGATTACCATGCAGATCCGGAGGTTGGAGCAGGCACTTGGAGTTAGCCTTATGTACCGTCAAGGCAACTCTATTCAACTGACTCATGCAGGAAAGACGGTTTTCCTCCGGTCAAATCGCATCTTCGATGATATTAAAGAGATGGAGACTTTTCTCAGCAAGTTGACAAAGGACACATCAGGTGTTCTCAGGATAGGTTGTCCCCAAACGCCTGCAAAATATATCATGCCCAAGGTAGTGGCGGCTTTCAAAAAGGCCTATCCCGACCTAAGGATCGTGATGGGACAAGGAACCAGCTCTGAAGTCCTTAGAGGGATACAAAACCAGATATATGACATCGGAGTTATCCATTGTGGAGAAAGCACCAAGAAGATGAAGATAATACCGATCGTGAAAGAGGACATCCTCCTCGTCGCATCTCCTCACAGTATGACCGTAACAGCTTCGGAAGTCTCGGTAGCGCAACTTCCCACCATTCCGCTCATCATACCCCAGGAAGGATCAGCCCTGCGAGAGGTGGTGCTTGCCTATCTGAGAAAATTTAATGTCACCCCTAATATCGTATTGGAATCGGCGAACGCGGAGCTTATAAAGAGTTTGGCCGTGGAGGACCAGGGAGCAAGCTTCATGGTCAAGTCGGGCCTCAAAGATGAGTTGGAGAAAGGACTTCTCAAAGCAATCTCCATAGTCGAAGGCCCGCCGATCATGGAATACGGCATAGCCTATTTGCAGCGAAAATACCTATCACCAGCCGCGTGGGCCTTTGTCAGGCTCGCAGAAAGCTATGGAAATGCTCTCTAAAGCTGGCAGCTTGGTCGACGCTGGAAGAATAAACCAAGCAAAATGCTTTAGAGCGGAAAAGACGTCTAGTTTTACTCCAAAGTGATGACACTTTCGCAATTAGATGGGGCAGGGTAAACTGGAGTGTGTGAATTAGAAAGGGCGTGAAATAAGGGCGTACCTCCTATAAAATGACGTGTCACGACCAAATGATACGGATCTTATGAGGAGGCACACCGATGAAGCTGGAAGTGAGTGTATCAGAACTGGTGGACCTGATCAAGGAAGTGCGG
>JBEKJU010000133.1:0-9134 GCA_050011095.1 Syntrophorhabdales bacterium | reverse complement strand
CTGCAGGGAGAATCTTTTTCCGCTTCGCTCCGCCGGCAATTATTGGGACACCCACTTTCGCGCGACCCACTGTGTGGGTACCCCGCGGTCGCCCCCTCTGCGGGCAAAGCCCGCAGAGACTCAAAGCTCAAAGACTCGCTCCGCTCGTTGTCTTGGATACCCTGCTGCTTGCAGCAGGGTCATTTATTGTCAACGGGGTGACTCTCTTTTCTCCCTACCAAACGCTTTGATTCGCCTACCTGTCAAACAAATGTCATGACGCCGCGCTTCCCGACGGAGTGATGACATCCTCGACATAATCTCTTCTCGCCGAAGGGTAATTTCCATAAGGTCACTCGCCTCCCGCGAAAGCTTATCCTTGGCGCATGGATCGCGATAATACTGTTTGAGTCAAGATCTGTGGAACGCATATTGCAACAACTTCTCCATAAGGCCTTGTTTCCATGGAGGAATTATGAGACATCTTTGGGTTAGATACGTGAACGGGGGAAGTGACGTTGTCGGGCAGAAAATGCTCGACGATTTGCTTGCCCGGAATGAGATCGCGCAATTCTATCGGCCTTCGGAATCACGGTGGGTAACGTTGGGTATCGACCGGATAAGAGGGGATGGCGGCCGTTACCTTGGGCCGGAGAGACGGGTTATCCCTAAAATTGAACCCCGGTCCCGGGTGGACACTGCGGCGTGATTGCGTTGGTGGCACTATGAGCGTGATTCACCCCTTTGCGACGGCTGATAGTATTATCCCGGCTGCCACGCAGGCGAGCAGATACCAGCTAAACCAGCTCGTATACCAGGGATCGAATCGTTCAGGTCGCTCCATTATTATACCCTCTACTAAAAACTAAGTACGGTCGCCGTCCGCGTCGAGTGGTTGGCCCGGAGAAACGTCATTGGCCAGGGGGCCTTCATCGACAGGAGGGTTTGATGTCAACCATTGCAGCCGCGCGTTGCGTACACGCCCTCCCTTGAACGTCCCCCGATTTAGTACTATACTAAGCTTCTATGAAAAGGTTCTCCTGCGCCATCATGGTAGCCCTTCTCCTTTTCGCCTCCGCGGCCTTCGGTCAGGATTATGACGGCGCCCTGAAGGCGGCGAAAAGGGAGAACAAGCCCCTCCTTCTCTATTTTTTCAGCCGGTCCTGCCCTTACTGCGGCCTCATGGACAAAAAGACCCTCGCCGATAAGGACATCGCGGCCGTGTTGAAGAGGGACTTCATCTTTCTCCGCATAGACGTGGATAGTTCGACGCGCCTTGACAGGCTCTATCGCGTGAGCGGCACCCCCTCCTCGTGGTTCGTCGAGCCGACGGGGAAGCGCATAGGTGAGGTACCGGGATACGTCGAGGCTAGGACGTACAGGACCGTCCTCGATTACGTAAAGGGCAGGCATTACGAGGAGACGGACCTCGACTCATACCTGAAGAAGGGGTCACCAAGGAAATAGGTACGGGCGCGCGGCTCGGTATCAGAAGATGCGCCTGAAATGCGAGAAATTCCTCTTCCAGTAGCTCGCGTCGATGCTGTCTATGGCGACGCCCCTCGATTTGGAGGCATGGATGAATTCGAGCCCGTTGATCACTATCCCCACGTGATGCTCGCGCCCTATCTGAAACATGACCAGGTCACCCATGAGGACATCATCCCGCGGGATTTCGTAGCCCACCCTGTCTAGTCCCTCTGTGGAAGGGGGAAGAATTATGTCGAATCGGCGGAATACATGGTGGACGAAACCGCTGCAGTCGAAGGCCTGAGGACCCTTGGCCGCGCTCCTGTATGGGCTCCCGAGGAGGGTCACCGCATACTCGACAATTTCGCTGCGGATCTCCGGGACCTGGCCGGATTCATCAACCCTTATCATTTTCGGCGCGCACCCGAAAAAGGCGAGCAGGGACGAGGCACCCAGGAGACTCACGAAAAACCAGACGCCTTTCATCAGTGGCCGCCGGCCGTTTCTCGACATCATCCGTGCGCTCGCAGTACCTCAAGAACCTCTTTGAAAGAACCATTGTAAAGGGAGTGGTCGAGAAAGGGCTGGATTTTCGGGCTCGGGTGATACCCGATCGCCACACCGGCCTCTTCGAACATGGCCCGGTCACCCTCGCCGTCGCCCACGGCGGCCGCCTCTTCCTTCTTTAGCCCCAGGCCGCCCAATACGCGTCGCACCCAGTAGCCCTTGTTTCGGGGCTCGACGGGATGATTGCACGCTCCGAGGGATGAGCCGCCGTCCCCGCCTTTCCCGGCGCAGGGCGCGCCGCGCCCGGCGCCTGCCCGGTCGTGTTCCACATGTATCCTGATCTCACCCGTAAGAACGCCCCCGGCGACCACCAGCTCGTTCGCGAAGGCGCGCGTCATGGTAAGCTCCCTTTTCACCCTTTGGACGAGAAAGGAGAGGCCCGTCGACAGGACGACCGTCATAATGCCCTCTTTCCTGAGGGCATCCATCGTCTCTCTGACCCCCTCGTGGTACGGGATCTCCCCTATTATCCCGAGGGCCCTATTTTCGGAGATACCCTTCCAGAGAACGGCGTCTCTCCTGCAAAACTCGGCGTAATCGATCCGTCCCGCGCGAAAAAGGCGCTGAAACTCGTCGGCCCTTTGGTCCCACAGGCCGAGTCTTTCATGGAGGTACTGCCAGCTGCTCTTGACCGTGGTGAGCGTTCCGTCGCAGTCGAAAAAGACAATTCTTGTCTTCATGCTGTCTTATAGCACGTTGTCGAGAAAAAATCTATGTTTTGCCGCCCCTAGGCCTTATAATAGCATGTATGGACGCGATGGACTGTCACACCCACATATTCCCGCCCGAGCTGATACGGGAGAGGGACCGGATAGCGGCCCGGGACAAAGGTTTTGCAACAATATATGGTGACAGCCGCTCCAGGATGTCCGATTGCCGCGGTCTCGCGGCCTATATGGAGAAGGAGGGCATCGACGCCGCGGTGGCCACCTGCTTCCCCTTTCGGGACGGCGGGCTCATCCGTCTCGCAAATGACTACGTCCTCGATACGGCGCGGACCGACAGCAGGATCATTCCCTTTATCGTCGTGGACAGGCACGATGAAAAAGGGGCCCTGACCGAGGCCGAGCGCTGCTTCGCGCAGGGCGCGCGGGGTGTGGGGGAGATCGCCTGGTACGAGGGTGCCTTCGGCGAGGCGGAGCGAAAAGGTCTCGAAGGCCTCGCCCGTTACATGGAGCAGACGGGCATGGTCTTCATGATGCACCTGAACGAGCAGGTGGGCCACCCTTATCCGGGGAAGACGGCGGCCGATTTCGGCGAGGTCGCCCGTCTCATCCAGGACCACCCTTCCCTGAAGGTGATTCTGGCGCACCTGGGTGGCGGCATCTGCTTCTATGAGTTTATGCCGGAGATCCGGAAGGCCTTCCCTCTCGTCTACTACGACCTCGCCGCAGCCCCTTTTCTATACTCGGAAGCCCTCTACCGCTTTGCGGCGGCGTTCCTCGCGGACAAGGTGCTCTTCGGCTCCGATTATCCGCTCCTCACCCTCGGTCGCTATAGACCACGCCTGGACGAACTCGCCCCCGGGGTGAGGGAGAAGTTCCTTTGGGGCAATGGGAGGCGCCTTTTTGGTGGCTGATTGGGACAGGCGATACCGGGAGGGTTTCTACGCCGGGCCCCACGAGGTCCATGACCTCGTGGAAAGGTACTCCCCCTTGATGCCTTCCGGCAAACCGGTGCTCGACATCGCCATGGGCCGGGGCGGGGATCTCCTTTTCGTGGCCCGGAAGGGTTACCCCGCATATGGCCTCGATACGTCCAGGGAGGCGATCCTCCTCGCCAGGCAGGCGATGAAGGAGGGATGCGTCGACATCTCGCCGATCCTCGGCGATGCCCGTTTTCTTCCCTTCAAGGAGGGCGGGGCGGCGGGCGTCCTCGTTTTCTACTTTCTCCTGAGAGAAATCATGGCGGATTTGATCCGGCTCCTCATGCCCGGCGGCATCCTCCTCTATGAGACATTCCTCAAGGGGCAAAACGCCATTGACCGGCCCAGAGACCCGGCCTACCTTCTGGAGGACGGCGAGTTGCTCGGCTATTTTCGCCACCTGGACCTCCTTTATTACGAAGAGGGCATCTTCACCACCAACGGGAAGCAGCGCGCCCTCGCGCGCTATGCGGGGAGGAAGAGATGATTCTGGAATGGAACCCGGCAAGGCCCAAGAAAAAGACGACCGCCTTTATCAGGGAGAGCCTGGAGGCAGGCGCGATCATCGGCTATCCGACGGACACGTTCTATGGCCTGGGATGCGACCTCTTCAACATCAAGGCGATAAAAACGCTCTACGGCATCCGGGGCTTGAGCGAGAAAAGACCCCTCAGCATCATCTTCAAGGACATCAAGGACATAAGCACCTATGCCGTCCTCACCGATTTCGCCTTCCAGATCCTGAAGAGCATGCTCCCCGGCGCCTACACGTTCATCCTCAACGCGAAGAGGATCGTCCCGAGACTTCTCATGACGAGCAAGAAGGAACTGGGGGCAAGGCTGCCGAATCACGATGCGCCCCTGGCCCTCGTGAACCTGCTCGGAAGGCCCCTCATCAATACGACCGCCAAATTAATCGGACAGGAGGCCCTGTCCGATCCGAGGGAGATCGAGCGCTATTTCAAGGGTCAGGTCAGCTTCGTCATCGATGGCGGGCTCATAGTGGGCGAACCGTCGACCGTCATAAGCCTTGTTGATGACAAGGTCGATGTCCTGAGGGAAGGGAAGGGACCCCTCACAGATCTTCTTCGGGGCTAGCCTCCGTGCCTCCCAGGGCCTCTTCCATCTCCTCCTCGAAGTCTTCACCCAGCTCGTCACCGAACTCGCTGCCCATGCTCCTCATCAACTTTTCCACGGAACGGGGGTCGTTCTCGTCGAGTGCGCCGAGCTTGCCGGGGTCGAGGAGGCTCTCCATCCTTTTTTCCTCGCTTTTCAGGACGGCGACCCTGGAGAGCACCCTTGTAACGGCCGGTGATTTGCAGTGCTTGCAGTAGGGCTCGATCGCCTCTGTCGCGCGCAAAAGCAGGAATGATGATGTCTTCTTACAGGCGTCACAGTAATATTCGTAGATAGGCATAGATAGATTTTATTTTTTTCGATGTGATTTGTAAAGCCTTTACGCTATATTGTAGTGACCGGGGAGGAACGATGAAGGTGCGCCCTTATTGCAGAGACTGTCTCAAGGATTTGGCGAGGCAGGTCGTGACCCTCTCCGGGGGAGACGATGCGCTTGTCGCCTCGTGCTCCCGTCTCGTGGACACCCTTTTCGCGCCTCACCGAAGCCCCACTGATATTTCAAACCGCATCCTGAAACACGTGAAAAAGAAAACGGGCAGCTATGACCCGTATGCCGAGCGGAAGGCGGCCGAGTTCCGGAGGGCCGGGCGGGCCGCGGGGGAGATGAAAGGCCGCTTCCCGGACAGCCTTGAGGGCGCCCTCCGGTCATCGGCATTCGGAAACGGCGGCGATTTTTTCGTGGAACATGCCTATGACGACAATGACCTCGAATTCGACGGCGACATGGCCAAAATCGAGCATCAGGTTTATATTAGTAAGAAAATCCTCGTGCTGGGGGACAACGTGGGTGATTTTCTCTTCGACCTGCCTCTCCTCGCGCGCCTGAGTGGGATGGGTAAAGAGGTTCTCTACGCGGTGAAGGAACACCCGGCGCAGAACGACATGTCGCTCACCGATGTCGCCCGGTTTGGCGGGGAAGAGATGTGGGACGGAATCATCTCCACGGGTATGGACGAGGTCGGCATAAATCGGGAGGGGATGTCGGGAAAGATACGGGAGTGCTGGGAGGACGACAGCATGATCATTGCCAAGGGGATGGGGAATTATGAGGCCATCTCCGAGTTCGATTGTGAGCGGCCGGTCGTCTACATCATGAAGGTCAAGTGCAGGTCTGTAGCCGAGACGCTGGGACGAAGGATCGGCGACTATATTGCTATAGCAGGTGGTGGTGATCATGGCTAAGAAAGACTATTATGATATCCTCGGCGTCCAGAAAACCGCCCCGGAAGAGGACATAAAGAAGGCTTACCGAAAGCTGGCCCTCAAGTTCCATCCCGACAGAAATCCGGGGAACAAACAGGCCGAGGAGCAGTTCAAAGAAATTAACGAGGCCTACGCGGTCCTGAGCGACAAGGATAAACGGAAGGAATACGACACGTACGGCATGAGTGGATTCCAGCAGAAATACACGCAGGAGGACATTTACCGGGGCTTCAATATAGGTGATCTCTTCAAGGACCTCGGGTTCGGGACGGGCGATATCTTCAGCATGGTCTTCGGACGAGATCCCGCAGGGGCCGGAGTGGGCAGGGAAGGCGGCAGGACGGGCAAACGCGTCTATGACTTCGGCGATTTCGTGACTAGGGACCGCACATCGGCAGGCGAGCTTGACCTGAATTACGAGCTTGAGATACCGTTCATGGATGCCATGAGGGGCGGGGAAAAGATCCTTTCCTTCACGGGCGAGAGAGGCACGGAAGAGGTCCGGGTAAAGGTCCCGAAAGGCATCAATACCGGACAGAAATTGAGACTCCACGGCAAGGGGAGCAGGGACCCTTACACGGGCAGGACGGGCGACCTGTACGTGACCGTGAAGGTTGCTGAGCACCCCGTCTTCCGAAGGGTGGGGAACGATCTCTACGTGAAGGAAGAGGTAAGGATGACCGACGCTTTTCTCGGGGGGGCCATAGAGGTGCCCACCATAGACGGGCCGAAGCAGATCAAGATTCCCGCGGGCACGCGAGGCAACTCGAAGGTGCGCCTTAAGGGCCTGGGCGTGCCCCATATAGGAAAGCAGGTCAGAGGCGACGAATACGTTGAGGTCACGATAGAAGTGCCGCGAAAGCTCTCGGACAAACAGAAATCGCTGCTCGAAGAGCTGAAAAAAGAAGGTCTTTAAGCCATATAGTCACCCGCGGCCTTCCTTTGGGCCGCGCATATCCTGATAAACTAAGGGCTCGTCAGAAAATAAATGGGCCATCTGGCTCGTCTTTTTGTCCGCCCGCTTCGTTGCGAAAAGGTCATGTACATCCAGTACACTTGGCCTTTCCGCGCCTCGCCGATCGGCCAAAAATCCTTCGCCATCTGACTCATTCATTTCCTTCCGAGCCCTAAAACGCGCTGCGCCACAGGCATGACAAAATCGTATCCCCGAGGCCCGGGGCGATAACCCTCCCTGACGTCCCCATGGCTGCTTGTGCCCATCCCGTCGGTGCCCGCCGTACAGAAGGTGCAGGGGGGGTAAGCCGGGGGTGGACCGCAGGCGCCTTTAATTTATCGTCATCGATGACTATATTAATGTTATCAGAAGATACGATGACGCAAGGGGGCGGCAATGCGACAGGTTCGTCTGGGCTTTGAGATTCTTCTCGTCCTTTTCGCCCTCGCACTAAGGGCCGGGGCCGTCGAGCTGTCCGCCGACATGGTCACGAAAGACGGGGAACAGAAACAAACGGGCAAGCTCTATGTCAAGGGAAACAAATACCGGATCGAGATGAAAAGCGGCTCCGAATATGCGATTATCAGGCACGACAAGAACAAGTCGTGGATTGTGATACCCGAACAGAAGGCGTACATAGAGATGACCTTCGATCCCAAGAAGAAGCCCGCTATCGAGGAAAGGCAGGCGACGGAGGGGAACCGGAAATTCCTCGGCTCAGAGGTCGTAAACGGCCACCCCACGAAAAAGTATGAGGTGGCGGCGAAGGCAGGGGAACCGGGCGACCCGTTCTATCAATGGGTGGCCTCGGATATCAACTTCCCCATCAAAACCACGGCGGTCAACGGAAATTGGAGCATTGAATACCGGAATATCAAGACATCGGTACCGGACAACCTCTTTGAAATACCAGACGCCTATGAAAAGATAAGCCTTCCGTTGACCGGAGGAGAAATCACCGATGCACGATAGAATGCGTTGGGGGGATATGTGAGAGGCAGGCCGGCGGCCTGCCTCTTTTCTTAGAGCTTGACTACGTTCGCTGCCTTGGGACCCTTGGGGCTCTCGACTATATCGAAACTGACTGCCTGGCCCTCGGACAGGGATTTGAACCCCTCATCCTGGATGGCAGTATAATGAACAAAAACGTCTCCGCCGTCCTCTTTTGCGATAAATCCAAAACCCTTGGATGCATTGAACCACTTCACGGTTCCCTTTGCCATACCTGAAACACCTCCTCCGCGAAAATGAAAGGTCTCGAACCATGCCAAAAAAAAACCGCAACACCGTTTCACGCATTGCGGCAGCTAACAACACGTCCGAAACTTCGTGTATTATGATGGCACAGAATCAAGAAAAGGTCAAACATTTTCCTTGAGGACGGGCATCCTTTTTCGGACGTTTGGGTTATTGTATTGGGCCGTAGATTTCTGGTAGTCTAATAGGAGAGCGACTTTTTCCCGGAGGTATTCGATGTCCATATTGCTCGCCATTGGAAATACACCCCTGGTCCAGCTCATGAACCTGAACGGCGATACAGGCGTGCAGATCTTCGCGAAGCTCGAAGGATGCAACCCAGGGGGATCCGTCAAGGACCGGCCCGCTTTCTCCATGATAAGGAGGGCCGAGGAGTCGGGGGACTTGACTCACGACAAGATCATACTGGAGCCCACTTCAGGCAACACAGGGATCGCCCTCGCAATGATAGCCGCCGCGAAGGGATACCAGATCAAACTTTTCATGCCCGAGTGCGTCAGCTCGGAGAGACGCATCATTCTGGAGGCCCTTGGCGCCGAGGTTTCCCTCACCCCCGCCAGGGAGGGGACCGATGGCGCCATACGGCAGGCGCACCGGCTCTTCGACGCGCATCCAGGCAAATACTACATGCCCAATCAGTATGACAACGAGAACAATGTCCTCGCCCATTACGAGACGACGGGCCCCGAGATTTTCAGGCAGACCGGGGGCGAGGTGGACGTATTCGTCGCGGGTATGGGCACGGGCGGCACGTTGATGGGCACGGGCAGATATCTGAAGGAGCAGAAGGCCCACGTCAGGGTAGTAGGCGTCGAGCCTACCCTCGGTCACGCCATACAGGGCCTCAAGAACATGCACGAATCGATTGTTCCCCGGATCTACAATCCCGACAAGCTCGACGAGAAGATCGTCGTCGAAGAC
>JBEKJU010000132.1:0-9163 GCA_050011095.1 Syntrophorhabdales bacterium | reverse complement strand
GATCGGCGAGCCTGGAGAGGAGGCCTTCAGGGTATGTCCGGTGGGGGATCGACGGGGCGCACGCCCGGCAGACGACACCCCCCCTCTCGTTCGAAAAGGAGGTCGCATGGCGCTCTCCTATATCCTTTCCGCACTGGACGCAGGTCCGGAAGTTAGGCATATATCCAAGGTGGCTAAGCATACGCAACTGATAATATAGTATATCAAAATACGAAAATTCAACTTTTTTGACTTTATTGAGTCCCTCCCTGAGCAGATCGAAGAGGCCCTCGTTTTGCTCCTTCTCCCTGGTCAGCTTGTCGACGAACTCCGCGAAAAAACTCGCGATGCACATTTTTTTGAAGCTCGAATCGATGCCGCTGTTCGCCTCCTTGAGGTCGGCATTGTCGATGCGCACCATGCCTTTCCCTGACTTCTCGAAATACTCGATTCCCACATAATTGAAGAGTTCGAGGGTGTTCATAAATCTCTTCTGGCTCTTCTTGGCCCCTTTGGCGATACCCGTCAGCTTTCCCGACCGGCGCGTAAAGAGGCGGAGGATCTTGTCCGATTCGCCAAATACCTTCGCGGAGAGGATTATCGCATGGTCCTTATGTAAAGACATTGGTGCTCCCGGGTGCTCCCGCTACCGCATGGTCCCGTCACGGGTATCGATGATCTCCTTCCCCTTGGGCTTGTACACAAAGAGGCTGTCGGCCACGGGCCCGTTCACCCTTACCTGCGAGAAATCAATGATGTTGACGTTGCCCGTGATCTCGGTGATCTCCATCTTCCTGATGATGCGCCGTCCGTCCACCCAGATGCGGGCTGCCTGCAGGGTGCCTTCCTTTTTCGGCACGAGCACCAGGACCTCCATGTCAGCCTCCCTGGCCGACTGCTTCAGGGTAAAGAGCGTGTCGAGCCGGGTCACGTCATCCACGAGGTCGAGGAAATTGCCTTCCATGTGCCCCCTGTCGACCTTCTCCCGCGTGACGAACGGCTTGTCCTGCTCCGCCTGCCATATGAACGCGCCGTCGTAGAGAAAGATTTTTTCCTTCGGGGCCGTGTATTTCCAGAGGAAGCCCTTCGAGCGCTTATAGAAAAAATCTCCCTCCGTATCCCTCTCCCTCTTGAGCGCCTTGATGAAGATCTTTTGTTGGAAGTGCGCCTCGACGGTCTGTATCTCCCTGTAGGTCTTCCTGATTGCATCAAGGGTATCCGCCCTGACCGCGCCCGCGGACCATAAGAGGAGGAAGGCCGCAATGACCATGATCGTACTTTTCTGTCTCATCCCCATAACTCTGCTCCCATATCCCGTTCACTCCTTCCTTCTCAGCACCTCCCGGGGCTTGATCCCCGTGGATGGACCGACCACGCCCTCCCTCTCCATCCTCTCCACCATCCGGGCCGCCCGGTTATAGCCTATCCTGAACCGCCGCTGTATCATGCTGATGGAGGCCTCGCCCTTTTCAGAGACGAACTTGAGGGCCTCTTCGTATTTCTCGTCGTTCATCTCCTCTTCGTCGCCCGCCTCTTCCTGCTCCTGCAGTATCTCCTCCTTATAGTCGGGGGCGCCCTGGCCTTTGAGGAACTCGACTATCCTCCTGATCTCCCCCTCCGACACGAAGGGTCCGTGTATGCGCTGGGTCCTGCCGAATCCCGGGCTCATGAAGAGCATGTCCCCTGACCCGAGGAGGCTCTCGGCGCCGTTCATGTCGAGTATGGTGCGGGAGTCCACTTTCGACGTCACCTGGAAGGAGACACGGGCAGGGAAGTTGGCCTTGATGATGCCCGTCAGGACGTCCACGGAGGGGCGCTGGGTCGCGAGGATCAGGTGTATACCCGAGGCGCGCGCCATCTGGGCGAGCCTCGCGATATACTCCTCCACCTCCTTCGACGAGACCATCATGAGGTCCGCCAGCTCATCGATGACGACCACGATATACGGGATGCCTTCCCCTTCCTCCTTGTTCGCCTTCTGGTTGTACTTTTCGATGTTCCTCACGCCCTTCTCGGCCATCACCTGGTAGCGCCGCTCCATCTCGTCGATGAGCCACCTGAGGGCCGTCTTCGCGCTCTTCGCGTTCGTCATCACGGGGAGCAGGAGATGGGGTATGCCGTCGTAAAAGGAGAGTTCGAGCATCTTCAGGTCGATCATCATGAAGCGAACGGCCATGGGCGTCGCCTTGAAGAGGATGCTGCATATCATGGTGTTGAGGGAGACGCTCTTGCCCGAGCCCGTCGAGCCGGCGACCAAAAGGTGGGGCATTTTTGTCAATTCCGCCACAAAGGGCTCCCCCGCTATGCTCTTTCCGAGGGCAAGGGTGAGGAGGTTCTTCGAGTTGATGAAGGAATCGGATTCGATGATCTCCCGGAGATAGACGGTCTGCCTGATCTTGTTCGGGATCTCGATGCCTACCACCGCCTTGCCGGGGATGGGGGCGATGATCCTGATGGAGACGGCGGAGAGCGCCATGGCGAGGTCGTCCGAGAGGTTCGCGATGCGGCTCACCTTGATGCCGGCCGCCGGCTCGAACTCGTACATGGTGATGACGGGTCCCGGCCTCACCTCGACGACCTTTCCCTCTATTCCATAATCCTTGAGCTTCTTTTCAAGGATTCGCGCGTTGAGTTGCGCGCTCTCCTTGTCGATCTTTACCTCCCTCTTTTCGACGGCGTCGAGGAGCGACACGGGGGGCAGCTTGTGGGGGCCCATCTCCTTCAGGAAATCGAAGGACTCCTGGATTGCCACCCGTTCGCTCCGTTCCTTATCCTTCCCGTGCTTCCTTTCTTCCCCTTTCTCCTCGACGACCCTGACGGCCTTGGCCGGCTCGCCGGCCTTCTTCCTGGAAAGGCGTGACCCCACGATGGAGACGAGGGGCGCCTGGGCGATGAGGAAGAGGGATATGAGAAGGAGCACGATGGAGACGAGGAGGCTCCCGAAGCGATTGAGCGCGTGGAGGAGACCGCCGGCAACATAAAACCCGACAAGGCCGGAGAACTGTATGGGCTCGCCCCCCATCCGTATCCGCTCTATGGTGATCTGGAGCAGGGCGGACAGGGAGAAAAAGAGCAGGACCAGCCCGGAAGCGAGCAGGGGGAGATGGCTCACGACCTTCTTTCTCAGGTAGATCATGGAAAAGGTGAGGGTGAAGCCGCAGAGGGCATAGCTCATGACGCCGAAATACTGGAAGAGAAAGTCCGCCGTGTAAGAGCCTGCCCTCCCGCAGAAGTTCCTTACCTGGCCTGTGGCCGCAACCGTGGTGAGCGACGGGTCGAAGGGGTGGTACGAGACGAGGCTGACGAGGGTGAAAAGGAAGAGGCCGGCGAGGCCGACCCCGATGATCTCCTTTCTCAGCGCATCCGACATTCAAGCAGCCTTTCGATGGCAGTATGAACCTCTTCCATGAGCCCCGCCTTATAGGATAAACCTTTTCCCCCCGCCGGTATAGGCTTTCCCACAAGAATCGTCACCCGGCCCCTCCTTTTCGGCACGGCCGAGCCGAGCGGCTGCAGGGCGGTCGTCCCCACGATGGCAAGGGGCACGACGGGCACAGCCGCGCGCGAGGCGAGGGAAAAGGCGCCTTTCATGAAGGGGAGGAGGTTCCCGTCGGGGCTTCTCGTCCCCTCGGGGAAGACGAGCACCGTGGTGCCGTCCTTTATCTTCGCGACCGCCTCTTCTATGGCCTTGAGGGCCTCCCTCGGGTTCTTTCTGTCGATGCTGATGTAGCCTGCCCGTGTTAGTGCCCAGCCAAAAAAGGGTATGAGGAAAAGCTCGCGCTTCGCGATGAATTTGAAGGGCAGGGGGAGGCCCGATAGGAGCGCCGTGATGTCGAGGGCGCTCTGGTGGTTCGACATGAAAAGATAGGGCGGCGAGTCGAGGTGATGCGCGCCTTCGACGGAAAGGTCGACGCCGGCTACCTTTAGCGATATCCTCGCCCACAGCCGCGCGATCCTGTGAACCCGCTCGCCTTTCGGGTCGAACGGCGCGACAGCGAGGGCTACGAGGGCGAGAAACAGCGTAGTCCCCACGAGGTTCAGAAAAGAGAGAATCGGCCTCATCACGCGTCTTTTTCGAGGGCGGCGATGATTTCCTCCACCTCGGCCCTGATCTTAGGATCGATATCGTAGGGGGAGACGCCCAATTTATCCGCCTCCATGATCTTCTCGTTGTAGCTGATTGCGCCGAGAAGGGGAAATTCGGGCAGGTGCTCCCGGACCATGGCCAGATCGGCCTCGCCCGCAACCTTGTTCGCCACGATGTAGACCCGCTTGATCCCGAGGTCGTCGGCGAGACTCTTCACCTGTCTCGCCGTCTGGAAGCTTCGCCGGCCCGGCTCTACGACAACGATCAGGGCGTCCATGTAGGCCGTCGTCCCCCTTCCGAGGTGCTCCAGTCCCGCCTCCATATCGACGATGAGATATTCGTCCCTCTCGATGAAGACGTGGGCCAGGAGGCTCTTGAGGACGACGTTCTCCGGACAGAAACAGCCGCCTCCCCCCTGGGGGATGGTGCCGAGGACCATGAGCTTCACGCCGTCCCGGGAAAGCGAGAACCGGTCGGGAAGGTCCTCGACGCGCGGGTTCAGCTTGAAGTATGACCCATAGGCGCCCTTGGTCGCGCCCGTCCGCTCCTCTATCAATTCCCTCATCGCGGCCAGCGGCTTGATGCCCTTCATCCCTTCCTCGGGAATGCCGACCGCGCTTCCGAGGTTGGCGTCAGGGTCCGCATCGATGGCGAGCACACTGTGCCCCCCGGCGGCGAGCACCCTCGCCATGACGCCCGCGAGCGTTGTTTTTCCTACGCCTCCCTTTCCCGATACTGCGATTTTCATACGTATCTCCTTGAAAAACCTATCACTCCGCCTTACCCCGTGTCAAGACGGATGCCCCGTCAGACTCTCGCCGAAGCGCGTACTGAAGGAGCTGCCGCTCTTCCGGCGTGGCGAGCACGATGAGGTGCATACCCTCTTCCAGTCGCAAGGAAGCCGGCGGGTTGTATATCCACTCGCCCTGGTCCTTCCTGACCGCGAGGAGGAGGATATTTCCGATATTCGCAAGCTCCAGCGCCCCGATGTCCCTGCCTATGTACGGGGAGGCGCCGGGCACGGCCACCTCGTCGACCCGCAGCACCTGTTCCCTGTCGCGGAGCATGGACTCAAAAAAATCCGTCGCATGGGGCCGTATCATGGCAGAGGCCATCCTGAGGCCGCCGATATAGGTGAGGGGCACGACGCTGTCCGCGCCCGCCCGCTTGATCTTGTCGATGTTCTTCGTGTCGTTGCACCTGCATATGACCCTGATGCCCGGATTGAGCTGCTTCGCGGTCAGGGCGATGACGATATTGTCGTTGTCCGAGTTCGTGGTGGCGAAAAGGCCTTTTGCCTCCTGTATCATCGCCCTCTCCAGCAGCTCGTTATCCGTCGCGTCCCCAAGGAGCACGGGCACGTCTATATTGCGCGCGTTCAGGAGGTCGAACTGGCCCGGGTCGGTATCGATGGCGAGCTGCGGCCTTTTCGTTTCGTACAGCTCATGGACGACGTAGAGGCCCACCATGCCGATGCCGCAGACTATGTAATGCTGTTTCATTTTGTCGATGCGCTTCTCCATGCTTCTCCTCCTGAAGACCTTCCGCGCCTCGCCCTCGACCATATACGACGCGAGCGCCGTAAACAGGTAAAAGATCGTGCCCACGCTGAAAAAGAGATAGATGACGCTAAAGATCTTTCCGGCCGTGGTATTGGCCGCCCCGACGTAGTCGTGATAACCGACCGTGGTGATAGTGATCGCCGTCATGTACAGGGCGTCGAGGATGCTCGTCCTTGGCCCCCCGATGATCTTGTATCCCACGGTGCCGACAAGGATGATGGCGAATATGATAAGGGCGATCCGTTTCGGCCGGTTCCAGGTGTCCGTTCTCGAAGGCATACGGCGCTAGTATAACATATCTCGCTCGGGAGCGGTTTACCCGAGTTTCACGCGATGCGCGAAAGTCCCGCCGCCACCGCGTCGATAAAGGCCCCGGTCGTACAAAACGAATCGGGCTTCGGGTCCATGAGGGGCACGAGGTCCCTCGTGACAAGACCCGCCTCGATGCATCCGGTGACCGCCTTTTCAAGTCCCTCCGCGAAGCGGGCCACCTCCGGCGACAGATCGAGCTCGGCGCGCTTTTTGATGGCCCCTGTCCACGCGAATATGGATGCCACGGGGTTCGTGCTCGTCGGGTTTCCTTTCATATGCTCGTAGTAGTGACGCCTTACCGTGCCGTGGGCCGCCTCGAACTCATATTTTCCGTCAGGGGAGACGAGGACAGAGGTCATCATGCCGAGGCTCCCGAAGCCGGCGGCGATCACATCGGAGAAGACGTCGCCGTCGTAGTTGCTCATGGCCCATAGGATGTTCCCTTCCTGCTTCATCATCTGCGCCGCCGCGTCGTCGATGAGGAGGTAGCGGTAACCGATTCCGGCGCCCTCGAGATCGGCCTTGCGGGATGCGACCTCGCGGCCGAAGATGTCCCTGAAATAGGCGTGGTACGTCTTGCTGATCGTGTCCTTCATGGAGAACCAGAGATCGACCTTCTGATCGAGGGCGTAGGTGATGCAGGATCGCGCGAAGCCGCGGATGGACGCCTCCAAGTTGTGGATGGCCATGACGACGCCCGGACCCTCGAACTCGTGCACGAGCAGACGCCTCTCGCGCCCGCCGGTCGTCGTGTAGACGAGTTCCACCTTTCCCGGCGCCTCTATCGCCATCTCGGAGGCCCGGTAGATATCCCCATAGGCATGGCGGCCGATGATGAGGGGCTTTTTCCAGTTGCGGACGGCAGGCACGATGTTCCGGACCATAATGGGCTTCCGGAAGACCGTGCCGTCGAGGGCCGAGCGTATGGTCCCGTTCGGCGAAGGCCACGCCTTCTTGAGCCCGTATTCCGCGACCCGCTCGGAGTCGGGCGTGATGGTGGCGCACTTCACGCCCACGCCGTATTCCCTGATCGCCTCTACCGCGTCGATGGTCACCCTGTCATCCGTCTCGTCGCGGTTCCTGAGTCCCAGATCGTAATACCGCAGGTCGATGTCGAGGAAGGGGAGGATCAGCCTCTCCTTGATCATCGCCCAGATCACGCGCGTCATCTCGTCGCCGTCCATCTCGACGAGGGGTCTTTTCACTCTCATCCTGGCCATTATTCCGCCTCCCGCTTCGACGTGCAATTACTGGGGCTCAGCGCCCCCTCCAATGGCAAAGCCGATGAAGCTTTCCCCCTCAACGGAGTTTTCTGTCGACGGCTCAGCGCCCCCTCCAATGGCAAAGCCGATGAAGCTTTCCCCCTCAAGGGCGTTTTCTGTCGACGGCTCAGCGCCCCCTCCACGGGTAAAACCCGTGGAGCCTCCCCCCGCAACGGAGTTTTCCGCCAACGGGCTCAGCGCCCCCACCACGGGTAAAACACGACCCACTGCGTGGGTGCCCCGAGCCTCCCCGCTCAAGGGCGTTTAGCCGATGGCTTAAGCGCCCGTTCCTTGTCCTTCATCGGCGCGCTTCAACGTCACATAGTTGAGCAGGCCGCCGGAAGCGACTATGGCCCGCTGTGCCGCGGTAAGCGCGTATGCGCACCCGATTGCCTCGCCCGTGCGCCCGTTCTCGATCGTGAGGGGCGCGCCCTCCATAAGCGCCTCGCGCCACTTCCGGGCAATCAGGCGGTCACCCGCATCAAGACGGTCGTAATCGGCGCCATTTTCGAACGTCAGGGGGAGGATGCCGAAATTGACGAGGTTAGCCGCGTGGATCCGCTCGAAGGATTTGGCGATCACGACCTTGACGCCCAGGTACATGGGGCACATGGCCGCGTGTTCACGGCTCGAGCCCTGTCCGTACGATTCACCCGCCACGATGATGTTCGGCGTGCCCTTCTCCTTGTTATCCGTGCAGCGCCGGGCAAAGGTGCGGTCCACGTTCTCGAATACGTATCTCGCGTACCTGGGCACGTTAGACCGGTATTTCAGCCGCGCGCCGGCGGGTGTGATGTGGTCCGTCGTGATCCGGTCGCCGAGCTTGATCGTCACCACGCCGTCGAGGTGTTCCGTCATGGCCCCATTCCGGGGCAACACGCCGATGTTCGGTCCCCGGACGATGGGCGTTTCCGCCATGGCGGGGGTGGGAAAGATGAACATGCCGTCGTCGACGAGGTATGTGTCGGGCTCGCCGATCTTCGGGTAGGCCATGCCGAAGGAGCGCGGGTCGATGAGCGTCCCGGTCACCGCGGCGACAGCGGCCGCCTCGGGGCTCGTGAGGTACACCTTCGCGTCCTTCGTGCCGGACCGTCCCTCGAAGTTGCGGTTCGATGTCCTGACCGATACCCCGGCGCTCCTCGGGGCGAAGTGGTTTCCGATGCAGAAGCCGCACGCGCTCTCCATCACGCGGCCCCCCGCCGCGATCATGTCGTAGAGCGCCCCGTTCTTCACGAGCATCTGGAGGATCTGCCGGGAACCCGGCGCGATGCCGAGGCTCACGCTGGGATGGACCTTCCGCCCCTTCAGGATGGCCGAGGCGGTCATCAGATCATGATAAGAGGAATTCGTGCAGGAGCCGATGCACACCTGGTCGACCGGCATGGCCCCCATTTCGGAGAGCTTCCTTACGTTGCCGGGGCTGTGGGGAAGGGCGACCAGGGGACTTATGCCGGCGAGGTCAAGCTCGATGACGCGGTCATATTGGGCATCCCCGTCCGCCGAGAGGGGCTGCCAGTCCTTCTCGCGGCCCTGGGCCGAAAGGAAAGCGCGCGTGACCTCGTCGGAAGGGAAAATGGAGGTCGTCACGCCCATCTCGGCCCCCATGTTCGCGATCGTGGCGCGCTCCGGGACGCTCAGGGTCCCGACGCCCTCACCGCCGTATTCGAGCACGACGCCCACGTTGCCCGTCGTGGTGAGGAGCGAGAGCATCTTGAGGACCACGTCCTTCGCCGTCACCCAGTCCGGGAGCCTCCCCGAGAGCCGCACCAGGTAGACCCTGGGGCAGGTGAGGAAGAAGAGACCGCCGCCCATGGCGACCGCCACGTCCAGGCCTCCCGCGCCGATGGCGATCTGGCCGAGACCGCCCCCCGTCGTCGTATGGCTGTCCGCGCCGAGGAGTGTCGTGGCCGGTTTTCCGAAGCGCTCCAGGTGGACCTGATGGCAGATGCCGTTGCCCGGCC
>JBEKJU010000131.1:0-12582 GCA_050011095.1 Syntrophorhabdales bacterium | reverse complement strand
GAGCATCGGTTTCATGGCCCCCACAAGTTCCTTGCCCAGCTGGTCGACGGCGCGGCTCATGGCCGCGACGATCGCCCCGTAGTTTTGCCCCTGAATGGGCTCACTGAGGCTTGACTCACCACGGGCTACGAGATGACTACCGTCCTTCCCCATGATAGTCCACATCGCTTTCAACCGGACGGCATTGCCCGGGACCGGGTCAAACCGCGTCACATGGACGGTAATCGTGTAATCCGCCGGAGCGACGCGTCTCCCTGTCAGAACAAATACATTGTTCTCAGGCAACCGGGCCGACATGGTCTCGGCGAGGACGCGGGCAATGTCCTTCTGCAGCTCTCCCGCCCACCTGTCGAATTCCGCAAGTTCGAGCCCGTTGTTGCCATTCCTGGTCACAATCTCCGGCCGGTCGAGATAATCGGGGATCTCGACTGACTGTATCGCGATGGACGCAGCGGGGCCGGAGGATGGGGGAAAGGCAGGACCGGTAGTAACAGGATTCAGGGTGTAGAACCGGGAGGCCTGGCTGGTTCCGCAGCCGGCCGGCAAAAGCAGCAGGAGGGCTATACAGAACAGCATGATCCATGGCGCGTATCTTCTCATATCCTTCTCCTCACGGTCTCTTTCCCCTCAGCAGGGCCTCGGGGTGACGTTCCAGGTAATCACTCAGATTGCGCAGCGAGCGCATGGATCTGCTCATTTCCGAGACTGCCGTGCCGATCTCGTAACCCATGGTCGAATTCTCCTGCGCCATTGCCTGGACCGATGCGAGCGTCTGCTCCACCTGGGCCAGCGTCTTCCTGGCGGTTTCCAGGGTTTGCTGGAGCTGCACGGGGACCCCCCGGTCTCCGGATAAGGAGTCGCCAAGCTTCGTTGCAACCGAATGGATCCCGTTGGAGGTATCTTGGAGGCTTGCGGCAAGGGGGCCGATGCGGGCATCGATGGTCTTCATGAGGGCGGTTGCCTGTCTGAGGGACTGGTCCAGGGTCTTCATGCTGGTCTGTGCGGCGTCCGAGCCTACCAGCGTGTTAATTGCCGTAACCGCGGAGTCGAGCTTCGCGAAGAGGCTCTGGATGGGGAGTTCCTGAAAGGTTTTCGTCAACTGGGCGAATGTGGAAGGGACCGTCGGTATCTCGGGATATTTCGTGTCCTGACCGACGAAGCGCGCCGGCTGACCGGGGAAGAAGTCGAGGGCCACGGCAAGCTGGCCCGTGACGAGGCTCAGGGTCTGGAGCTGACCCCTCAAGCCCCTATCGATCAGAGGCTTGAGAAGCTGACCTTCTCTCTTGTGCGGCGGGCCGAGCCATTTCGCCCTGTCGGGCTCTATATCAATCGTCACCGGGATATAGAACGTCAGCTCCTTGGGTATAAATGTCAGGGAGATATCGCTGACCGAACCGACCTTCACGCCCCGGAACATGACCGGAGAGCCCACATCCAGACCTTGTACCGACCCCTGAAAGTATAGCTCGTAGTGCTGTTTGGTTGTGAAGAACTTCCCGGAGCCGAAGATAACCACCGCGATGACGGCGAGGGCAACGGCCCCGAGCACGAAGGCGCCTATCATTGTCTTATTGGCCGCTTTACTCATAGTATCTCCCTTGCCTTTTGACTTAAGCCAGAAGGCACGGACCCGCGCCCTCTCCGGGAATCTGTGTGGCCTTTGCCTCTCCGCGTGTTAGAAAATTGCGCACGGTGGGATTTTCGCACTCTGCCAGAAGCCTCCCGGGATCCCCGGTGGCGAGCATGGTCTTGGACTCTGCGTCGAGGAACACGGAGTTGTTGCCTATTGCAAAAATGCTGGCCAGCTCATGGGTCACGATAACCACCGTCGCCCCCAGGCTGTCCCGCAGCTCGAGGATCAAGTCGTCGAGGAGGTGGGCGCTCACGGGATCGAGCCCCGCGGACGGCTCATCGAAGAAGAGTATCTCGGGGTCGAGGGCCATGGCCCGCGCAAGGCCGGCCCTTTTTTTCATGCCGCCGCTGATCTGTGCCGGGTAGTACTCTTCGAAGCCCGCAAGACCCACGAGGGCAAGCTTCAAAGAGACGATCTTGCCGATCAATAGCGGGTCAAGATTCGCCTGCCCTTCCAGGAGCGTGGCAATATTCTCAGCCAGCGTCATGGAACTCCAGAGCGCTCCGCTCTGGTAAAGGATGCCGAAACGCTTCGTGATCTGGTCCCTGACCCCGGCATCGGAGTCCCAGAAACTCACGTCCCCGTATAGTACTTTCCCCCTGGCCGGTTTCTGGAGGCCGATAAGATGCCTGAGGAGGGTGCTCTTGCCGCATCCGCTTCCACCCATGATGACGAAGATGTCCCCCCGGTTTACGGTGAAGGAGAGGTCATGCTGGAGGACAAAGCTACCGTAGGCCATGGTGAGGTCCCGGACCGTGATATGAGGCTCAGCCATACCCGTTTCTCCTTAAATACCCAGCACGTCGCACACCACGGTAATGATCGCCGTCGCAACGATGATACTCACGATACTCGTCACGACGGCCGATCTCGTCGCGTCACCCACAGCGGACGCGCTTCTTCCGCACTGCATGCCCCTGAGGCATCCGGCGACGGCGATGAGAATGCCGAAAACGAAGCCCGAAAAAACGCCGATCCCCACATTCGTGAGGGTTACACCATGTTTTGTTTCGTTGTAGTATTGCACTACGTCCAGGTTGAGGCCCGTGACACCCACAATCAACCCGCCCAGGACCCCCATGAGATCGGCGTAGAGGGCCAGAAGCGGCATCATGAGCGCCAGTGCGACTACCCTCGGAAGCACCAGGAAATCGATGGGGGAGATACCCGCCGTCTTCAAGGCATCGATCTCTTCATTGACCTGCATGGTGCCGATCTGCGCCGCAAAGGAGGCGCCTGTCCGTCCGGCCATGATGATGCCGGCCATGATGGCCCCCATGGCCCTTACCATGGCAACGCCTACGAGGTCCGCCACGTAGATCTGGGCTCCGAAAACCTTAAGCTGCATTGAACCGACAAATGCCAGGATTAGGCCGACGAGCAGGCTGATCAGCGACACGATCGGAAGGGCCTGGTTCCCCGATTCCTGTATGGTGAGCCACAGATCGGAGTGGCGGAAGCGCGCCCTTCCCGTAATCATCCGGGCCAGACCCGCCGTTACCTCACCCACGAACGCGACCGTATCAAGAAAAGAGCTTCCGGCGATTACCGCCTTATCACCCAATCCGGCCAGTAAGGAGACTCGCACCCCTTCCTTGCGGGCCCCTTTCGCCTCCGGAACGGCCGAGGCGAGGGTGAGCAGACGTTGCACGCCTTGCGGGAGTCCCTCCCGTTCCAAATCGATATGCCTTTTCAGGCAGATGCCCACGACATCAACGAGGAACGTCGGACTCAACGGCCGCGGATGAGGGGATCGGATCGCTCAGTCGCCAGTCTCCGGAGATACCCAGGATCAAGGCATCGGCTGTCCGCTCCATCCGTAGCTCCGCCACCGTCGTCTCCTTAATGATGGCCGAGCTGTATCTCCTCCAGGCGATCCCCTATTTGCTGGGTCACCTTGTCGATCGCCTTTTTCGACGCATCGATCTCGGAAACCATAACGGTCACATCCATGGCGTTAGGCGCCTCCTTGGCGAGAAACGACGCTATAAGATTGCCCGTTGTGGAATCGGTAAATTCGCCGCCCACCGTGGCCGTGCCCATGAATGATCCATTTTTTCCCATTGCCCCCTTGCCGAGGTTCAGGGCGAGGCCGATAGGAAGCGCATGGCTCACCACGGAAGCGACCGGTCGCGTTTTTTCCAGGCCGGCAAGGACGAGTTTAAGACGGGCGACACCAGGTCCCGGTTGGGTCGTGAGCAAGCCTTTCTCCTGCAGGACCCTTGTTATGTCCGCATAGAGATAATTTGCCATCTCCTGCTCTTGCTCCTGGGACACGTTGAACTTCGCGTCCGGACCTGTGTATATCTGGACGGGATCGATAATAACCTTCTTGTAGCTTCTGAAATCGACGTCGGGGTTCTTGTATACCATCACCTGCGGATTCCATTCAGTACGCTCCATTTGTGACGATTCCGCTATCCCCGTGGCCTTGGGTTGGCTTGAACAGCCTACTAACATTGTGACGGTCAACAAGAGAACAAAAACTATAAATCCCTTTAACTTCATCGTGCCCCCCTTTTCTTATGATTTGTGGACGCTTGATCTCAAGCTCCGTGGCAGACCGCCTCCATCGTGGGTCAGACCCTTCTCATGGAGGATGGACGGCAAGAATCCCCTTCGGTATTCTCGATCGTCGGCACTGGAGGGTAATGGCCTCAAAATCGGGAAACGGCGTCGAAGAATTTTTAATCTGATGCCGGAATCTGCCGGAACTTCTCACCTTCTCGCTCCGACCCATGGTGCCTCTCACGGATGCGCCAACGAATGCCCGGAAATGCCAAAGCATCCGAAGGTGTTTTCAGGGAAGTACCTTGAGGTTGCTTTTAGCCGGCTAAGAGAAAACTAAGGCCGCTCTATATATACGTCAAGTGGCGGCAGGTCCGTCTTCTCAAGCCCCCTTATGATAAGGGGCTGACGACCACTCAGCAATCAGGGTCAGGATCGGGGGGCAGGTCTTTCGGAATCCTAACATGGCTATATTTGAACGAAAGGGTTCTGGAAGGATGATTTTGACGCGCCTTTATTCGAAAACCAGGGGATAAGAGGCAGTGTCTGCGGCCCGCCTTTGTTGTCAAGCCGGTTCATTGCCTCCTCCTCGTGATTTCCTTGCGATTCAGAAAAGAAAGAACGTCTCACGGGATGAGGTAATTCCGGCACCTTGTGCCCCAGGTGCCGGAAGCCCCCCCCGAGCCTTGACCGGTCCGCCACTATGGTATCCGTGATGTCGAAACCGGCCCTCTTTGCTCTTGCTATTGTATTCAGTTTTCATCAAGCCTTCAACTTGCGGATTTTTTTATCCGACCTTCACGATGAGCGCGGCGGCGGTATCGCCCGCGGCGCAGCCCGTGAAGAGGCCAAAGCCGCCACCGGAAAGGGCTATCTCCTCTATCAGCTCGATAATGGCCCGTCCTGCTGTCGGACCCTGGGGATGTCCGTAGATCAGGGACGATCCGTAGTTGTTGAATTTCATGACATCGATGCCCGTTTTCTTGGCCAGGTTGAGGTCGTTAGCCGCGAAGGGGTTGTGGGTCTTGATGGCCTTCATCTCCGCGATTTTCAGCCCCGCGGTGGCGAGGGCCATTTCAGCGGCCGGCACGGGCGCCGCAGGCATGAAGCCGGGCTTGACCCGTGCAAAGCCGTAGGAGAGGATCTGGATCTCCGTGGCCGGATCGGTGCTCATCTCCCTGGCCCTGTCCCTGGTGGTGACGATAATGCCGCAGTTGCCGTCGGCGGGGAAGGTCTGGGCGCCGAAGCTGTGGACGCCCCCAGGTCGCACCGGGGAAAGCTTGGCGAGACCTTCGGCCGTGGTGGGGGTCCATCCCTCGTCCTGATCGACGGGCTTGGTCTTCTTCTTGTTCACCAGGACCTCCGGGGCAAACATGTAGCGCTTCTGGAATGCCCGGTCATTGGCCAATGCCATCTGATACTGCTCGTAGCGTCTGAGGACGACCGCGTCGCACTCCTCCTTGGTGAGACCTACCTCCTTGGCGACGTTCTCGGCGGTCTCGATCATGGCGACGCGGTGGCGGGGGTTACCGCCGAAATTGTCCATGTTCCAGTCTTCCCTCTCAGGCTCCCCTCCGGGACCGAACGGGTTGGGCCATACGGTATGGGGTCCGTTCGAACACCGGTCGGCCATCAGGCCAAAGGCCACATTGTAGGCGCCCAGCTCCAGGTTCAGGGCGGCCAGGTTGAGGATCGTCGTCGAGGTCGAGCAGGCCTGGTGAATAAAAAGGCCGGGGAGGAACTTCTTGTCGTCCGTCAGTATCGATCCGGACATCTGGTGGGCATAGAACCAATGGTGCTGCGCGACAGTGGTGCCGAAGAAGAGATAGTCGATGATCGCGGGATCCATCTTCTTCTCGGCAAACCATCTCCTCGCGGTAGTTGCTCCCAGCATGATCGCGTTGTCGAACTGCATGCTGCCCTGCCAGCGGCAGAATGGGGAAGAGTAGTAACCACCATAAGGTATGTAGGCCTTCGTGAACGTATTCATACCGATTACCTCCCTCATAGGTTTTTGTATACGGTCTGTACCGTAATGTGGATTACTGAGTCTGATCTGCGATCGAACGTATGGGACGGCAGTCCTCGCAAGTGACGGCTGCCGTCAAGACGCGCCCTTCAGGCGGTATCCGCGTGCGAGATCGAAGCGTCCGTTCTCGCATCAGCGTCTTAAAGCTGTCACATTATTGTCCCTGCCCGTGGGCAGGTCAATGTAATTAAATTTATAGTTGTATAAGATTTTTTAGTGTTCCCCGCTGGCCTGCACTCGTTTCCCGTCGCTTTGGTGATGCGTGCGCGCGATGCTGCCTTTGCGGGCCTTCTGGTGATGAAGCGACTATGAATCGCGTCTTGGTATCATGTATGCTGGATCGAGGGTTGGGCGAGAGGACGTGACATGATGGTCAAGAGGTGGTCTGCCACGGAGTCGGCGAAGGAGGGGTCATCCACGCCACAATCCATCTCGACCAACTCGAGTCCGCATCCGCCGGCCATATGGTTCTTCAGGCTCCTGACAAAGGCCATGTCCGATTCAGGATCGTGAAGTGGCCCCCCCTCGACGCTTAAAGACGAGAAACCCTTGAGGGGCAGATAGAGCGCCGTGGGACCTTTTGCGCGGCTCAACTTCTCGGCGAACACCCGGCCGATCACCTGCATCTCGTGTTTCGTAGTCCTGGCCTGGACGCGCAGTTCGTCCTGTACGTAAAGCTTTCTTTTCGCAATGGACTTCCTTTCCCAGAAACGATCGGACCTCCTCTCATAGGGGCCACAGCTCACCATGTCGAAGCCGCAGGGGGTGAATATGATAGGGACGCCGCGCGATAGCTCCCTGTCGAGCCTGTCTAGGCCGGCGGAACGATTTCCCCCGATGATCGCCTCCGAGAGACCGGCAGGGACAAGATCTATCACCGCATCGAAGAGTCCCTCGGCGACCATTTCCTCCATGATCCGCTCGCCCACACCCTGGGCGTGAAACGGGATCATCTCGAAGTTCGCGGTGGCGCAGCGATCGCGAATCCTCCTCGCACACGTCTCCGAGAACTGGTATTCGGTAATCGCCGCCCGCCTGCCCACATCCGACTCACGTGATCCTTCTACCAGGGCTACACCGGCAACCATTCCCGCGAACCTCCTCAGCATTTCCTTTACAAACCTGTTGAGCCCATTGATCTCGACACAGGCATGGGAGATAGTAATATCCTTGTTTGCAAAGAACCGCGCGGAGTATGCGGGCATGGCGGCGGAACTGCACAGTATGATCTTGGCAAAGCCAAAGGGCAGGGCCGCCATCACGGAGGAAACGAAGAGTGTGTTGCTTGTGCCGCCGAAGCCCACAATCGCATCGATAGCACCCTGCTCATAGAGCCTCTTCGTGATGTTCGTGCAGCCCCTCACCATGGGTTCGATGATAGCGGATGCGCTCTTGTGAGAAGAGATTTTTTCGAAAGAAGTGCCGCCTTCCCTGGCCACATCGATACAGGTATATTCCGCCCCGCACTCCCGGCATGCACCCATCGATATATCAACCATGATAACCTTGCACCCGCGGCACTCTATCAATGTTTTGAGATATAACGCCTCATCATGCCTCGTATCAAGGCATGTCAGTAACAAGACCGTTCGCATTGTTCCCCCCTTATGCCTGTAACCCGGCGGTCAGCCCCCCCATACGGGAGAGGTAGATCGACCCCTCCAGTATGGGGAGTATCGTACTCTCCCTATCCATCACGTATCCTGATTTCCGGATTCTGCCGAAGGTGCGGTATTGTCCGGATCGGCCTCAAAAAAGGGTCATTCCCCCGTACATCGTTGTCTCCTACCTCCGAAACAGCTGGAGCATCAGGTCTATCACATACTCCTTGTCCTTCTCCTCCTCTTTCTTCGCGTATTTTGCCCCCCTGGCCTGGACCCAGAAGATGTTCTTAGGAAAGGTAAACCGTTTGTCGACCACCCACTCCATGTCCTGGGGGGCGCCGAAATAGTCTTCAACCTGTCGTGCGATCCTCACGATCTCAAGGACCTCCCGGTCCTCAATGCACTGTGTGTTCTGGAGAGCCTCCGGCACCTCACACACGGTCGTCCCGCTCTCGCCGTAAACGACCATCTTCGTCTTCTGTCCGATCGCGCGCGATTCTATGGCCATTTCTCTTTTGTGCACCACGAATGAATCTGGTGTGACCTCGCCGCTCACGACGCTTTCGCCGAGCCCGAAATTTCCCTCCACGATTGCCCGCTCGATATCACCGCAAGTGGGCAACACGGTGAGAATAACACCCGCGCTCTTTGCCTCTATCATCATGATGACCGCCACGCCGATGGGAGCCCAAGAGATGGGCATATCGTTATTGATCCTGAAAACGATTGCCCTCGTGGTGAACGCGCTTCCCCAGACCTTCTTGACGTGGTCGATGATGCCCTGTTCTCCCTTCACGTTCAGGAAGGTCTCCATCTGGCCCGGCATGCTCACCGCGCCGCTCGACCGGACGGCGCACGCCACCTCACCGGTGCCCATATCGTGAGAGAGCGTCCGGTAATAATCAGCGATCGCGGCGGCCAGATCGGGCGGCATAGGGGCTTTTTCTATCGCCGCCCGGATCCTCGCGCTCATATCAATCATCCTGTCAATGTCCTTATCCACGTCGAGGGCGGTCCTTCTCTCATCCTCGACAATCTTCTCCACCGCTTCCTGTAAGCCGGTGGCGGTCATAAAGTGGTCGTACGCCTTGACGGAAAGGGCAAAACCGTACGGTACTTCGAGCCCCAGCCTTATCAGTTCCCCGAGGTTCGCACATTTTTTGCCGACGAAGTCGTTATGCTCCTTCGAGAGTTCCTTGAGCCAGTAGAGTTCTTTTGCTTCCATGATATTCTCCTCACCGGTTTGCCCTTATCCCGGCGCAAGGGGCCAGTCTACTTGTCGAGGATATATACCGTGCCCATATTTGCATCCACCCTGACCTTCATCCCATCCTTCAGGAGCTTAGTCCCCTCGAAGACGTTCATGACCACGGGAATGCCGAATTCCCTGCCGACTATGGCCGCATGCGACAGGCTCGCACCCCTGTCGACGATGATCCCGGACAGAAGCGGAAAGACCGGGGTCCAACTGGGCGAGGTCGTCGGGGCAACGAGGATATCGCCCTTCTCTATCTTCGAGAGCTCGCTTTCGGTCCAGATGACCCTGACCGTGCCTTCAACGGCCCCTGGAGACCCACAGATCCCATACAGGTCTGCCTTCAGTTCAGGCCTCGCCAACGGCATGGTGCCGACGACCACCTTCAGGGCGATCGGGTCGAGGGATTCGACCAGCTCTTTCATCGCCTCCTCAATGGAGAAGCCTTCCTTCATGATCATGGGCACGTTTCCGTGCTCGCACCATCCCCGCCAGTCGGCCTTCCTGCGGTCCACGATGTGGCGGAGGTCGAACAGGCCGGGGTTGATACCCGCCTTCCTCACCTCATCGGGGATGAGGAAGAAGACGTCCTCAGGGGTGTCGATGGTACCCTCCTTCGCAAATCGTCTGCCGATCCCCAGGGCGCTCCGCCTTATCATCGCATGGCAATAGAGATCGAAGTAGTGGTTGTGCTCTTCGCTCCACCAGGCGTTGTTCTGGGCCAGGGTCAGGATCGTCTTGAACCAGCTCCTCTGCTCGGGGGCAATCTTCTCCAATACCTCCTTCTCGGCGGCGATCCTTTCCGCCTCATGCTTTTTCCTTTCTTCATCAAGGTTATAGTCGACGCCCCTTTCGAGGGCTATCTTGATCACGTTGAAGGCAGGGGTAGGGTCTTCGAGCCATGTGGGGACATTTATCTCCGCCATCCTCTCCATCCTCCACCCGGCCTCATTTTCCATGAAGGCGTTGAACACCTGGAGAAACTCCTGCCCGTTCCGAGCGGATTGAAGGGCATCTTTCATGTGTGCCGCCTGAGAGGAGAGGAATATGTCCTTGAGTCCCATCGCCTCGGCCTTCCTCGCCAGTTCGAAGAGCCCTTTGTCCACCTGAAAGCTCTTGTTGTCGAATCCGCTCATGAGCTTATGAAACTGGGGACTCGTATCGTCAATGCCCAGAAGCTGTCTCGCCATCTGCTCGAACAGCACAAAAGCGGTTTCGATGCCGTACTGCTCGTAAAAATGGATTTCCCACATCCGATGGCAGGTATCGATGGCCTCCTCGAAGTTTTCGAGGAGCTGAATGTTCGTGGCCTTATCCAGGTCTAAGGCCTTGAGCTTTTCGTACCTGCCGACGATCTCTTTTACGTGGACCCGCCACATGCCCTGAAAATCCTCAATAAAGGGCTTGATGGCGACCCTGAAGCGCTCCTCTCTGGCCCTCCTCTCCTCCGGGTCCTTGACAACCAGCACCGCGAGGTAACCGCCTCCATCATTGAACCGCCAGTCCCATCCCTTCACTGTGGGCAAAGAAAGCATCTCTGCCCCATACTGCATGCCGTGCCGGCAACAGTTGATCCAGAACCAGCCGAACATGGGTGTCCAGGGCGGCACGGAGTGCGTCGCATCCTGGAACCAACAAGGAGAAATCCGGAAATCAGTCGATTCATCGAACTCCAGACCTGGTACGCAATCATAGACCTTCATAATCCCCCCTTTTTTTTGTTTCTATTTCATCGCTCTCCCGCCGTCCACGAGAATCGTCTCCCCGGTGATAAAATCCGCCGCATCCGAAGAGAGGAAGACGGCGGCCCCCACAATGTCTTCCGCCGTGCCAAGCCTCCCGAGTGGCGTCTTGGAAGTATCGTACTTGTTCGTGTCCGCGACCGTCCGGCTTGCCTCCGTATCGGTGAACCCGGGCGCAATGGCGTTGATGCAAATATTGTGAGGACCAAGCTCGATCGCGAGGGCCCGCGTCAGTCCCACCACGGCCCCTTTTGTGGCAACGTAGTGAACGAAGCCGTAAGAGCCCGTAAAGAAGACATCGGACGTCAGATTGACGATTTCCCCCTTTCCCGCTTGTTTCGTGGCGGGAAATACGGCCCCGGCACACAGCCACGTGCCTTTCGCGTTGATCTTCATCATTGTGTCCCAGTCCTCGTCGTCGATCTTGTCGAGTCCTTTCCTTTCGGGCTACCAGCCACGCTCTTCCCACGGTTTATATTTAAGGCCGAAGTCCTTGGCGATCAACTTGTAGCAATTGTAGCTGCTGCCGCGACCTATGCCGTGCGCCGGGTGGCATGCCATGCCGGCCATATAGTAATGTTTGATAGGCATGCGCTGCCCCGACAGCTCGGGCATCGGCCTGTTTCTCCCGGAGCACTCATAATGCGCGTCCAGGCCCCCCCAGCCGCCCTGAGGCATATTCGGGTTCCTGTTGACGACGTCATCGGGGGTGGCGATCCATGCGGAGATAAAATTTTCCCTGTTGACGTTGGGTGCATACTTGCCCCACTCGTCCACCATTCTAAACTCTATCTCTTTTTTCATCCGTAGCCACTCAAGCTCACTGAAGTTTCTCCACGGGCAGGTGAATTCTTCGACGAGGGCCGCGAACCGCCCCTCTGGCGCGCGGGTCTTGTCCCACTGCGTGTCGGGTGCGACGAGGAGATAGAGCTTATCGGCTATACCTTTCGCCCATCGCTCCTTCTGATAGCGGCCGCTCAGGAAATACTCGGGGTCCGCCGGACCGAAGTAAAGGCGCGGCACCATGCCGAGCTCGGGGGTCTGAGGGTAGACTGGCGGTTCCATGAGGGCGATGTTGCCCCAGAGGAGCTGGGTGCGCTCGTATCCCTTGTCATCGTAGAGGGCAACCGGTTTCTCCTTGAGCTTCTGACCCTTCGCCCAGATCTCGGGAGGCCAGTTCTCCTCGCCTGCAACGTCCATCGTCAGCTCGGTATTGAGATCGCTTACCACGATGTCGGCCAGGATCTTCTGCCCATCGGCGAGCTCGATGCCGTAGGCCTTCTTGTTGTCGACAAGTACCCTTTTCACTTCGTTCAAGACGAAGAACTCCCCCCCATACTCCTCAAACGCCCTGAGAAGCGCGTGGGTGATGCTGTGCGTCCCGCCCGTGACGATGGCGGCGGCGTCCATGGACAGGACGAGGCCGAGGACGTGGATGTGCCAGTAGGGGCCCGGTCTGTCCTGGGGGAAGAAGCCTGTTGAGGTCTGCATGGCCCTCATGTAGAAGGTCTGCAACTCAGGGCTCTTGAACATCTTCGTGGCGATATAGCCGACCGTTCCGAAGGCGATGTCGGGGTCCAACCCGTCCTTCGGGTCGTCGGCAAGCGCTTCGAGCGGATCGGGCCCGTCGGGCCACTCGGCAGGTCCCGAGAAGCGGTAATGGTGCCATGCCTCCCGCCACCTGGCCCGATACCTCCTGATGATGTCCTCGACGGTATTGCCGTCGTCCTTGTTGATCTTCGAGACCTCGTTGATGGTGTACTGGGCGGCGGCTTCGGAGAATTCCGCCCTTCCGGTAAAGTTGTCGACCA
>JBEKJU010000130.1:0-9239 GCA_050011095.1 Syntrophorhabdales bacterium | reverse complement strand
GAAAGATTGAGTTCGACGCCGGTCAGATGAGGGAGATCGCCCTTTCGTACAGGGAGGCCATGATGGGCCGCGGCATAGAGTCGGGCAGCGACCCCGAGGATCAGCTCCGGGAGAGCATCCTCCAGGTCTTCGCGTCGTGGCATTCGGAGCAGGCCCGCATATACCGCCACCAGATGCGTCTCTCCGACGAGTGGGGCACGGCGGTCATCGTCCAGGTCATGGTGTTCGGCAACCTGAACGACCGGTCCGGCTCGGGCGTCATCTTCACGCGCAACCCCAAGGGCGTATCCCCGGAGGTCGAGCTGTGCGGCGACTTCATCTTCGGCGTCCAGGGCGACGACATCGTCTCGGGGCTCGTCGAGACCTACCCCATCTCGGAAAAGCAGAGGATGAGCGAGCGGAGGCAGTCCGACATCTCCCTCCAGGCGAAGTTCCCGGCGATCTACGCCGAGCTTGTCCGCCTATCGGAGATCCTCATCTACGAAAAACGGTTCAACCACCAGGAGATCGAGTTCACCTTCGAGCGGCCGACGGCCGACGGGCTCCACATCCTCCAGACGCGCGACATGGTCCAGACGGAGACGCGGAAGCTCAAGACCTTCACGAAGACGGACCGCCTGGAGGGTTCGAGGATAGGCACGGGTATAGGGGTCGCGGGCGGCGCCCTCTCGGGGAGGAGCGTCTACTCGGAGGACGACATCAGGCGCTTCCGCTCGGAAGACCCCGCCACGCCCCTGATATTGATACGGCCCGATACGGTCCCCGACGACGTGGGGATACTCCTCCAGGTGGACGGCCTCCTCACCGCGCGGGGCGGGAGCACGTCGCACGCGGCGGTGACGATCCCCCAGCTCGACAAGGTGGGGGTGGTCGGCTTCAGCCAGCTCAAGGTTTACGAATCGGAGGGGATCAGCACCGTCGAGGGGGGCATCATACGGTCCGGCGATTTCATCGGGATAGACGGCTGGAGCGGGGCGGTCTATCTGGGCAGGCACGAGACAGGGGGGTAGCGCCTTCTTCCGCTATCTTCTTATGCGGCCGGACAGCCGCATGTTCGGTTGGGTTCAAGCCTTTAGAGCTTCATTGGTGGTATCAGAACGTGGGAAAAAATTGCCTTTTAGGGTCGTCACCAAGCCTGCCCCGGAGTGTTTCTATCCGGGGGTGAAAACCGGGGTCCAGCTTATTCCTAAGAACGTGGAAAAAAATCGCCTTTTTGTCGTCACCCCGGCGAAAGCCGGGGTCCAGGCAGTCCGCAAGTGAGGGAAACCACTGGATTCAGGCTCATCCTGGAATGACGGAAAAAGTGCCGTAATTGATTTTTTCACACGTTCTCACTCCTGCTTGGCAATTGCCTTCTTTGCCTCCTGAAGCAGCTCTATTGCCTGTTCCACCTGATCGAGGGTAAGAGAGACCCCGGCCGGCGTCCCAACCAGTTCGCCATCATCCGCCGTACGATGAAGCCTGAAATCGATCAATTTGGTGCCTTTGACGTTCCGGATGGTCACCAGCAATTTCTGTCTGTTTCTATCGTTGATCTTTCCTATAAGCATAAAAGCTCCTTTTCATTGTGTGATCCGACCCGACGAGCGGCCCTCTTCGGTTCTCCCGCCCGCCACGGGTGATCCCGCACCGTTCCCTTTATCGCTCTACCCAGCATCCCTGACTCCTGAAATATTCCTCGACCCTGGCGACGCGCTCGTTCAGTTGCCCATCCCCTCGAAGATCGCGATGTCTCCGAATGGCCCTGCACGCGCTCTTCACCACGTACCCGAGGTCGTTAACATGACCGAAGTAGGACGCGCGGAAAAGAGGATCGAGATAAGAAAAGGTGAGCACGCCGTCCGTATCCGGCCTGAGGCACGCACCGATCATACCTGCGTACAAATCACTGATCGCCCTTTCATTTTTGCTGAGTCTCTTTTCCGCGAATGACGCCACGTAGTCCAGGAGGTGCACCCCCACGACGATCCGTGGATAAACGGCGACATCGGACTCAAGCCTGTGAGCCCGTGAGATGGCCTGCCCGTAAAGATCGCTTCCATTCAGCTCCGCGCAGATGCCCGCTTCCACCGCGCCCCTGAAGAGAACGCCCTCCGCAAGCTCTGTCAGCATGAGCAGGCCGAGCTGGCGTAAGAGGCTGTACAGGCTTATAAGGGGACGATGCCCCCTCTGACCGCCAAGGTTGATCTTCAGCAGCGCGAGGTCGGTGAAGAACTGAAGGCCCACCGCGGGTGAGGCGCTCTTTGTGACGAGCCGAAGCTGCTCGGGACCAAGTTTCTCCTTGACCGCGTCCCGAACCGCATGGTCCTTGGGCAGGGTCCGGTTGAGGATCATGATGCGCTCCCTGAAGCGCTCGACCGTGCCGAAGGTCGCCCTGGTGAGACGGCTGAACGTCCTTTTCTCTTTTGGGGTCTTCGGAATGCCCACAAATCGGTCGAGCTTTCCTCCCTGGCCGAGAAGATCGACGAGCGCGACGATATAGAAGTTGGCCCTGTTTTTTCCCGTCTGCTCCGATGTAGCCGGCCGCTCCCTGCCTTGTTCGATGTAAGGCCAGCAATACTCCTCGTTTCCTGTCACCTCTCTCACGACCGTACAAAACCCCGGTACGCGCATGTCCTCGTTCTCGTGGGTCAACACCGCCCCAAGGACCAGCAAGCCCTGGAATGGGCCGTCGTACTTGTCGATCCTGAACCGTTGAGAGTTCCACACGAACTCCCATCGCCTCCTTCTCACGGGCTTACGTTCCACGTCCTTGCGGTCTCTCAAGCTTTCGAAACACTGCTTCCCGATTTCTTCCCTTCTCTTGAATCCGATTGCCGGTAGCGACGTCAGGTACTTCTCCATCAGGTAATACCGTACCTCGCCCTGGCAGTATTCGACCCTTACGCGCCGGTCCAGGTTCATCTTCGATGACAAAAGGAATGTCTCCTCGATTGTAGTTTCCCGGTGATCGGGGAGCTTCGACAGATCGATGTCCGAGATCAAGAATTTCTTCTCGATTTCTATGAAGTTATCGGACACCACCCTTGTTTGCCGAGTCATCAGCATTCTCCTTCAGCGGGCAACGACGACCCAGGGACGCGCGAGCAGACGGACGCGATATAGCTGGAGACGCGGTTGCCTCACCAGGCCGTCACGGTATTATTCTGCAACGGCTTTCCCATGTTCCCAGGGAATCGCGGTTTCCCGCTACCGGCCTTGCTCTTTACATGCACCGGCGCTAAAGATACCCTTGTGAATCGTGCGCGGCTGATCGACGGTTTCTTCTACTGAACGAGGAAGGAAGCCAGGCTGGACGTGGTGAAGGAAAGACGCCACGTATGTGTTGAGTGATAGCATTACGTTCCGGCAACCTCACCCCCTGGTTTTTCGCGCTTCGCGGCCCAGGAAGGCCGCGAAATCATCATGTCTTCCGTTTTCCGACGTATGCATCGTTTTCCCTTAAGCCGACGTCCTGTCCGCTTTCGCTGAACCGCGCGAAACCTGTGGGAAGGCCTCCCCGGAAAGCCATATATCCCCTGATATATCCTTGCAGTGCCAGGGGAAAATCTCGTTTATGGCTTGAAAGCTGTGGCGGACGCGAAGGATAAAGGCCCCGCTGGGGGGCCTTTATCCACAAGCTTAGGCAACTACGACGTTTATGGCCCTCAGGCCTTTTGGCGTCTTCTCGACGTCAAAGGTGACCGCCTGACCTTCAGACAGGGACTTGAAGCCGCTGCCGCTGATCGACGTATGATGGACGAAAACATCTTCACCGTCTTCCCGGGCGATAAATCCAAAACCCTTAGACTCGTTGAACCATTTTACGACTCCCTTTGTCATGCTTGCTACCTCCTTTCATGAAGTGAAAGGTTACGAAAACGCAATAAAAAAGGCCACAAAGCTCAGGAGTCTTTGCGCCTTTAGTACGGCAAAAACGTAAACTTATGAAGTAAGTATCTCACAAAGCAGACCGGAAGTCAACTGAATAATCGTCAATTATACCGGAGAGGCACCCTGATATGACATGATGGCGGGTATGCACCGCGATGAACCGCGAGGCCTTGCATGTCGAATCAGGGACGCCTTCCATAGCAATCCCTTGACAAAAACCCCTCGCAGCCCCACAATATAGATGGTTTCCGGTACGATGTGCTTTTAGCTGGCGTTTCGAGCTATTCCAGGACCATAAAAGGGCATCTGGAATTTTTTTTGTCCCTGACCGGCTTCTCACGCCCGCCGGACGGGAAGGGCGCGTCATAAGTCCGTATAAGGAGATCGCAGATCAAGGAGAAGCCATTTATGCTAAAAATATCTTTGTTGTCAGTCGTGGCGCTGGTCGGGCTTTTCGTGCTCTTCATGTTGGCCGGGCCGGCGGCGGCTCGGGACCTTAAGGGAAAGATCACCACGGAGCAGCTTTACGCCGGCGCGCCCGTCTTCAAGGAAAAGGCGCAGAAATTTACGCCCGATGCTGTCGCGGTGAAGCGGATCGGGGAGATTGGCTGGAAGCTCAAAATCGTAATGTTTCTGGGCACGTGGTGCCGGGACTCGGTGCGGGAAGCGCCGAAGCTGCTCAAAATGCTGGAAGTGGCGAACAACCCGAATATCTCTCTCGATCTTTATGCGGTGAATACCTCCATGGAGGACGGCGCGGGCCTCGCGAAAACGTACGAGATCAGGGCCGTGCCCACGATAATCTTCTTCAGGGACGGCAGAGAGTTGGGCCGCATCAAAGAATCGCCGGCCACCACAATGGAAAACGATTTCCTCAAGATCATCGGACCGGAGGAGGGACGGGGAAAGGAGTGATGGGGGCACAAAAGGCAAACCGTGTCCGACCGGGCACATGGTGAGGAACGCCTTCCATATCGTTTTTTTAGAAAAGACCGGGGATTTTGTCTATCCGAACTACAAAAGAGATAGAAACAGCCGCGTTCTTACGATCTAGCCGCCCCATATTACTTTAGGGCTCGTCAGAAAATAAATGGGCCATCTGGCTCGTCTTTTTGTCCGCCCGCTTCGTTGCGAAAAGGTCATGTACATCCAGTACATTTGGCCTTCCGCGCCTCGCCGATCGGCCAAAAATCCTTCGCCATCCGACTCATTTATTTCCTTCCGAGCCCTTACAACCGATGCCCTCACCACCTTCTCCGGTGAATCCACCGGCGGGAAATCAGTGTACCACCCGCGGTTGACAATTCTTGACAAGGCAGGAAAAAAGCGGTATTTTCAATACGTTCATGGACCGGACGCTCCTTCTCAACACCACATTCGAGCCCCTCGCGGTCGTCTCATGGAAGAAGGCCGTGACGCTGATTTTTCTGGAGAAGGTGGAGGTGATCAGGGAGTACGACCGGGAGATAAAGAGCGTATCGACCCGCATGAGGCTGCCGGCGGTCATCAGGCTCCTCCGGTTCGTCGGAAACAAGCAGCTCAATGTGCGGTTTTCCCGGAAAAACATCTTTCTCCGCGACGACTATACATGCCAGTATTGCGGCGGGCGCTTCGACTCCCGGCACCTGACGTGCGATCACATCGTGCCCAGATCGAGGGGCGGTCTCACCGAGTGGACGAACATCGTCACCTCCTGCATCTACTGCAACCTGAAGAAGGGCGACAGGCTTCCCGAGGAGGTGGACATGCTCCTGTTGAGGAGGCCCTTCCGTCCGAGCGGATTCCGCGTGCTCATGCTGAATCTCGGCGCGAACGCCTTGCCCGACTATTGGAGGGACTACGTCTTTTTGAGGGAATGAGATAATGAATATGGAAAGGCTATGGGCACCCTGGAGGATGGAATATATCGAAGGCACGAAGGACCCGGCCGATAACCGGTGTTTTCTCTGCGTGGGCCCGGAGGCGGATGACGAAGCCTCCCTCGTGATCGCCCGGAAACCGAAGGCCTTCATGATTATGAACAAGTTCCCCTATGCGAACGGCCACGTCATGGTCGTCCCTTTCAGGCACGTGGGGCGGATCGAGGAGCTGACCGATGAGGAGCTTCTCGACATGACGTCCTTCGTGCGGGTCCTCTCGACCGTGCTCACGGAGGCGCTGAACGCGGACGGCATAAACGTGGGGATCAACATGGGCAGGGCGGCGGGCGCCGGTCTCGAACAACACCTGCACATCCACGTGGTCCCGCGCTGGTTCGGCGACACGAACTTCATGCCCGTCATCGGCGAGACGAAGGTGATCTCCGAGCACCTCCGCGCTACGTACCTGAAGCTCAGGGAAAAGGTGCGTGAGAAGCTTCTTTGATCCGTCCGCGCCCGTTTTGACGCCGGCCGGCCTCGTATGCGCCTTCACGGGAAAGAGGCCGGAGGACCTTCTCCTCCCGCCGCGGGCCGTGATCGTCTTCACTCAAGGAGACCTCCATCTCCTCGTTCAAAGGACGGATGCCCATCCCATAGCCGAATGGCGCCCTTTAAGGCGGCTCTACAGGCAGGGCAGGTCGGATGCCGTGCTCGCCCGGTCGTCCTTGGGGGGGCCAGCCCTCGCCGCCCTCGTGGAGGAGCTTGCCGCCTTCGGCGTGCGTGAGTTCTGCCTGTGCGGCTATTGCGGGGCCATCGCCCATGATATCTCCGTGGGGGACATCGTGCTCGCGACCTCGGCGAAGAGGGAAGACGGGGTCTCGCGCCACTACCTCGCGGACGATGACCCCGTGATCGGCTCGGAGTGGGCCTCCGCGTGGGAGCCCCCGGCGCGGGAGGCCGCATTTTTCGCCGGGCGGGTCTGGACGAGCGATGCCCTCTACAGGGAGACGGCCGCCAAGGTCGCGCGATACGGGGATGAAGGGGTCCTCGCCGTCGAGATGGAGACCGCCTCGCTCTACGCGGTTTGCGCCCAAAAGGGCCTGAAGGCCGTCGCGTTCCTCGTGGTATCCGACATTGTCCGGCCCGGCGCCTGGCTAAGCGGTCTTAAAAGCGGCGAGCTGCGCTCGGGCGCCCGGAGGCTCGCGGACTTCGTGACGGCCAATGTGCTTGGGTGACCGTCAACCGGGCATCTTTCCGCCCCCGCCCCTTCCTTTTTATGAGGGGGAAGCCGGGGCACCCGCGTGCGGGTCGGGCTTCGCCGATGAAGGGGGCGACGCTAGCCCTCGGGTGTCCTTTTCCGCCCCCGCCCCTTCCTTTTTATGAGGGGGAAGCTTCATCGGCTTCGCCGATGAAGGGGGCGACGCTAGCCCCAATTAATGATTGCCGCCCGCAGACTCGCGGATTTCGTGACGGCCAATGTGCTTGGGTGATTATTAACCGTCTCGTGATTGTCTTTCTCGCCGTCATTCCGGGATGAGCCGGAACCCATTCCCTTAATCTTCTATGGCGCATGGTATAATCATTATCCTATTCAGTAACTCACGTGTAGCCGCATGCCGTAGACCTTGATCGGTCCCCTGTCGCGGTTGTATGCCGGATTCTCGATATACTGGAAATCGGGGCTCAACTGCACGTATCGGCCGAGCTGGATGCGGTAGTAGGCTTCGCATACCTCCTCCAGCCCATAGTTGAGCGCCCCATCGCCGATGAGCATGCCTATGCCCCCTTCCGCGAGGTAATGCCTGTGGGAGCCGGTGAGTCCATCGACCGCGACGCCGATGCCGAATGCGTCGTCCTGACGGGCCCAGTTGCGCCCGCTTACCTGGAGGCCCATGCTGGCGTCGCGGTCCACTTCCGTATAGGACCAGGTGGAATTGGAGTCGTTGGCCCAGCCCAGGCGGGCGAAGAGGCCGGTTTCCCCGTCGTTTGCGAGGGGCTGCTCGATGTTGACGCCGAAGCCGTACTTGACCCGCCCCGGCTGGTCGTTGGCGGTGGTGTCGGGGACGGTGCCGGTGGCCGCGCCGACGGCCATGGCGTCCCGGTAATCGCCCATGCGCCCCTCGTTGCGGAAGGCGAGGAGGCGCACGACCGTGCCTGCCGGACCGGGTTTCACGGTCAGTTCGATGTTGTCGCCGCGCGCCCTGTAGATTTCGCTATCGAGGATCATGCCGTTTCTCGTCGTCGGCACCTGATAGCTCCCGACGATCAACCGCCACGTGGGATGGACGATGGCGACGGAGGCCCCGATGCTGTAGCCCCTCGTGTCGGAGGCGTAATCCCATGCGGTGTTGTAGAGAAATGCGTAGTTGAGGAACTGCGCCCTCCCGTTATTCGCATAGCGGTTCTGGTCGAAATCGTCCGTGGGCGCGAGCTTGCCCCCTTTTATCTCGATGCGGTCCGCCGGCTCCTGGCCGGGGAGCTGATCCATGCCGCGGGGCAGGGATTCACCCAGCGTGCCCGACAGGGGGATGAGGTAGCGCGCATACAGGCGCGCGAGGTAGGGGCCGCTGCCGAGGTCCGCCGGCCCCGCCCTGATGACGTCCGCGTTTGTATAGGCGCCGAGGCCGTAACCCGTGCTCACGCCCGAGCCCCGGAACATCTCGAAATCGGCATAGACCTGGAGCGACTTCGTGATCTGGGAGCCGAAATAGGCGCCGTAGGTCTGGGTCACCTCCTGCTTGAAGGTATGATCGAAGATGAAGCTGTCCGCCCCTGTGTAGGGGCTGTGGAAGCCGGGCACATTCTGATAGATGGCGGTGAACTGGGCGCCCAAAAGCTGGGGGAGCCAGGCGGGTTTGGTACCAGGACTGTCATCATCGGCGGAGCGCGCACCATTCGCCATGATAAGGATAAGAGATGCGCCCAGGGCAACGCGCAGGATGGTGCGCATGAACGGCCGGAGGGCGTGCCGATGGAGGGTGATGGAGGCGGTCAACGCCCGAAGGGGAGTCAGTGCCGGTGGTATGGGTAGTCTCATCGTGGGTAGTCTCCAGTTCGTGTAAGTTATTTCGCCCCATGATGCGGCCAATAAAAAAGACCGCAAAGAGCCTTTCCCGCCTTTCGGGGCGGATGGGCCTTCGTGGCCTTTTCCCGCATGCCTTTGTTTCTTGAACTGGCCCTCCGGGGCCTGTGGTCTCACCGGCTGGTGAACATCTATTTTTTTATCACCGGTTGGGGTGGAAAGTCAAGGGATTTTGACGCGCCGGTAGTGTCCTAATTTCAATTCTCCAGAAGATCGCGCACGCTCCACAGGTGATCGGTGAGACCCGCAGCCATGGCAAGCGTGACCCTGAGAGTCTGATGGACCCGCACAAAGTTGTAATGGGCGAACTGGAGGGCAACGGCCGCCTTCAGGTTCTCAAGCTTCTTGCTGAAAGCATTGGTGAGACGGGTCAAGCGGCGTATCTGCATCCGCATGGTCAGATTCGACCTTTCGATATAGGATGT
>JBEKJU010000129.1:0-9530 GCA_050011095.1 Syntrophorhabdales bacterium | reverse complement strand
AACAGTTTCCCCATGGCCATACTCTGGGGGGCGACCTCGTCTACATCTACAATGACGCCTACCGGGTTATCGCCGCCGGCAGACATCCCAGTGCGATGGGTAAGTCCATCCGAGAGGTGTGGCCGGAAACCTGGGAATTCAATAAAGCCGTCCTTGAGAGGGTGATGGCGCTGGGGGAAACGGTCCACTTTGAGGACCAGCCTTACCGCACCGCCCGCCACGGCAGCATGGAAGATGGCTACTTTACCCTTTCCTACAGCCCCATACGCTCGGAGGCAGGCCAGATTACCGGGGCGCTCGTTGTCCTTCTGGAAACAACGCAGCGAAAACGGACCGCGGAGGCGCTGCGGGAGAGCCGTGAGCGGTTCCAGGCGTTGGCAGAAGCGACCTTTGAGCAGCTTTGATCGTCCTCACCGAAGCTGGCCGTATTCTGGAGGTGAACGATCAGCTTGCCCGGATGATCGGCTATGGGAAGGACTAACTGATTGGCGCGAAGGTAGCTTTGGCGATCTTTCCCGAAGACCGCCCTCGTGTGCTCGAAAACATCCAGAAGGGGCGGGAGAGCACCATCGAACACCGGGTAATCAGGAAAGACGGGGCCGTGATCACGGTCGAGGCGCACGGCAAGCCCTTCACGCACGAGGGGCGTCGCGTAAGGGTGACCGCGCTTCGCGATATCACGCGATATCACCGAGCGCAAACAGGCCGAGGAGGCATTGCGAGAGAGTGAGAAGAAGCATCGGGGACTATTCGAGACCTCACCAGAGGCGATAGTCCTGTACAAATACGTACGCGACGAGAGAGGAGAGGTCATTGATTTCATTTTTGATGACCTTAACCCGGCAACGGAAAAGATAGTTGGAGCGGGCAGAGCTAACCTCATTGGAAAGAGCCTTACCCAGGTATTTGGAAACGAGCTTATCAAGCGTTATCTTCCTCTCGTTTGTGAGATGAGGAGGGAAAACAGACCTGTAAGCTACGAGGATCCTGGGAACTACGTTGATTCGCTATCCAAGTACTTCTTAAGCCTGTATGTCCCTTTGGATGATGAGCGATTCTTCGCCGTATCTCTCGATATCACCGACCGCAAACAGGCCGAGCGGCGGTACGGGAGAGTGAGGAGCGCCTCCGCGCGCTGATGACGGCCAGTTCGGATGTGGTCTATTGCATGAGCCCGGATTGGAAAGAGATGCGTCAACTCGATGGCCGGGACTTTATCCCAGATACCAAGGAGCCAAGCCGCAACTGGCTTGGGGAATACATTCACCCCGACGATCAGCCGCACGCGACGGCGGTCATCGACGAAGCCATCCGGACCAAGGGCATCTTCGAACTGGAACACCGGGTCGTACGCGTGGACGGGACCCTGGGCTGGACGTTCTCCCGTGCTATCCCCCTGCTTGATGAAAATGGCACAATCGTCGAATGGTTCGGCGTCGCCAGCGATATCGCCGAGCGCAAGGAGGCAGAAGACGCGTTGCGCCTTTCTGAAGAAAAGTTTGCCAAGGCCTTCGCCACGAATCCGGCCGCCGTTGTCATGACACGCCTAAAAGATGGGGTTTATTTGGACGTGAACGAAACGTTTCTGAAGATGTTCGGGTACAGCCGTGATGAAATCATAGGCCCACGCCGCCGGCGTGGTCATCTCCAACAAGCCGCTCATTGAACACTTGCCCCTCCACCGGGGTAAAGAGGGGGAGATCATTACGCAGTACACGATGAAAGCGGTGGAGGATATAGGTCTGATCAAATTCGATCTTCTCGGGCTCAAAACCCTTACCGTCATCGATCATGTGCTCAAATTCCTGAAGAAACAAGGCACCGATCTGGACATAAACTCGATTCCCGTTGACGACCCGGAGGTATACAACCTGTTGCTCGGGGGCAACACCTCGGGAGTGTTCCAGCTCGAAAGCAGTGGCATGACCGACATTCTCATGCGACTCGGGCCCACGAAACTCGACCAGCTTATAGCCCTCGTGGCGCTTTACCGCCCTGGGCCTCTTAACAGCGGCATGACGGAGGAATACATCAGGCGTAAGAATGACCCATCTCTTGTCACCTATGATGTCCCATCTCTAGAACCCATCATGAAGGAAACATATGGGGTTATGGTGTACCAGGAGCAGGTCATGCAGACCGCTGTCGCCCTCGCCAGGTTCAGCCTTAAAGACGCCGATGGTCTTCGAAAGGCTATGGGCAAAAAAATAAAGGAAAAGATCCTTCATTACCGCGCTCAGTTTATCGAGGGGTGCATCAAGAACAACGTGGACAAAAATCTTGCAGGGCAGATCTATGATGCCATAGAAGAATTCGGCAAATATGGCTTCAACAAGGCGCACAGCGCGGCCTACGCGTACATTGCTTACCAAACCGCCTACCTCAAGACACATTACTTGGTGCCGTTCATGGCGGCCCTCATCTCGAATGATGTAAGCGATACCGACAAGGTCATTCGGTACCTTGCCGAATGCCGCAACACGGGAGTGAAGGTTTTTCCCCCGCATGTGAATGAAAGCGGCAACGAGTTTACCGTCGTGAACGACAGGAACATCAGGTTTGGTCTGTCCGGAATAAAGGGCCTCGGGGATGCGGCCATAGAAAACATAATCGAGGAAAGATCCCAGAGGGGTCTGTTCAAGTCGTTTGAAAATTTTGTGGATCGATGCGATTCCCGTAAGGTTAACAAAAAAGTGGTGGAGTGCCTTGCCAAGGCGGGTTGTTTTGATGACCTTGGATTGAATCGCAGCCAGATCATGCATATGGTCCAGGAGAATTGGGAGAACGTCCAGAAACGGAAACCCAGGGACAAGGCAACGATGGATATGTTTGCGGGGATCGACCTTTCCGATAGCATCAAGAAGAAGAGGGAAATTCCTGAAGTAGCGATAAATCCTCACGATCTTTCACGTTGGGAGAAAGAGGCCTTTGGTTTTTACTTTACCGAACACCCTCTTAATGCCTATGGCAAATATATTCGCCGGCTCACACCCTTCGATACAGAGAATATCAAAAAGGCAGACACGAATGCCCAGGTGGCCGTGGCGGGCGTAGTCAGCGTCATCAAGGAAATCTCCACAAAAAAAGGTAAAAAAATGGCATTTGTCCAGTTGGAGGACTTGAACGGAATTGTGGAGACCTTAATTCTTCCCGAAGTCTATGCGGAGTACTCTGGCGTTATTCAGGCGGATAAACCCATTGTGGTTACCGGGCTCATAGACCGGCAAGAAGATGGCCCCACGAAACTAAGGGCTTCCGACGTGGCTTTTCTGGACGACCTGACTGCCGACATGAAGAAAACGATCACCATAAGGATCGATTCCGATCGCTTCAAGAAGGAAAAATTAAGGGCTCTCCGGAATGCGATCGAAAACTCGAAAGGGTACGCAAAGGTTGTTTTGGAGTTTTTCAATAAAGACCGCAAGGAAAGAATGGAGCTTGGTGAGGAATGGGACGTCAACCCGGCCAAGATACCTCTTCTTTGCGAAAGGCATTTTAAAGACCAGGGGCTCGAGGTGCAAATCACCGAACTTGAAGACAAACCGAATCTTGCAACATCGCCCGGGACGTAGTTCAGGATGCGGGGCCTTCTCAGGGCTGGCGCTATGGTTTTTGCCGAACGTAGGACGGCCTATCCTTTTTCGCCTCCTTCTTGAAACCCCCATGCCGGCCCGCCGGCGCAGATAAGCATGAAAATTGCCCTGAAGCTCCTGCCGGGATAGTATGCCTATATAGGCAACTACTCCAACAAAGGGGGCATCATGGACATAGTAGTTGAAAGGGGCGCCGGTCTCGATGTACATAAGCACAGCGTCGTAGCGTGTATCATGGGAACGGGGATCAAGAAGGAAATCAGGACGTACAGCACCATGACGAACGACCTTCTCCGTCTCAAGGCATGGTTGAAAGAGCACTGCATAACTCGTGTGGCCATGGAAAGTACCGGGGTATACTGGAAGCCGGTATTCAACATACTCGAAGACGCGTTCGACGTGATTCTCGTCAATGCGCGCCATGTGAAGCACGTCCCAGAAAGAAAGACCGATGTTCAGGACAGCGAGTGGCTCTGCAAGCTTCTGCGGAGCGGCCTGGTGAGGGGAAGCTTCATACCTCCGATGCCCGTCCGGGAGCTTAGGGACCTTACCCGGTACAAGAGAAAACTGATCCAGACCATCACCGCAGAGAAACAGCGGGTGGAGAAGATCCTTGAAGATGCAAACATCAAGCCCTCCTCCATCGCCTCCAACACCCGATCCTAAGGACAAAACAATGTTCCCTTAGAGGACGCAGGAGAAATTTTTATACTCCGGATCGGCTCCTTCACATGGTAAAGGGAAAGGTGAAAAACTATGTAACCACGGTCTGGGGGGCAGGTCTATTTTCAGGAGAAAGGCTAGATTTCGCTCGACAGAACAGGTTGCGAGTGTTACAGTCGGTTAATGATGGCGGAAACGGTTGGATGCGCTAGACGACAAAATAACAACGTCCCCTTCGATTTCCCTGAGGCATAATCGCGGCGGCTCTATTCTGTCTCACCGCTGCACAGGGGCAGGCTGCGTGTTTCTCTATGCCTGGCCGTAAAATCCACCACTTGGGAGCTACACGGTGTCAGGTGCTCTGTTACAAAACGAGTCCAGGTGGGCGCCATAGGGGCTACCCGGAGAACTCGTAATATCCGCTCAGTCGGACTGCGTTGGAAGAGGAGCATCGTTTACCTGCTTGTTTCCACGACGGTCATCACGGCCGCCCTTGCTGCAGTCGGATTCCATTACGTCTATTTCGACCGAAACAACCTGCCCGACATAGGACCACTCGCCCGCTTTGAGTTTCCTACGACCGGCCACATATACGATGCCAACGACCAGTCGCTCATTGAGGTGGGACAACACCGGCAGATCACCGAGTATGAGGACATCCCGCCCGTTGTTTGCGATGCGATCCTCGCCGCCGAGGACAAGAACTTCTTCTCACATAGCGGAGTTGACTATTCCATAATTCCTCGCGTGCTGGGCAAGGTCAGGATTGAAGCTTTGATAGCACGTCTTGCAAAGCTGGGAAGACAGGACGAGGCCAATGGTCCGGCGATTTTCCCGCAAGGAGGATCGACGATCACCCAACAGCTCGTACGCGGTAATTTTCTCAAAAACCTCACGGATTTACAAAATAAGACGGCTCAAGAAATCCGCAACCACCTCCGGCAGGGCGCACTTTTGCCCCGCGCGCTGTTTTACGTGATCGGCGCAAGAAACGCTCTCATGCTGGCTCGGAAGATCGAGGAGATTAGGCTGTCGCTGTGGGTCGAGAAAGAGATGCAGGAACGTTTCGGCTCGAAACGACGCGCTAAGGAAGAAATCTTGGCCCGATACGTGAGCTTCATTTACATGGGAAACAATCAGTACGGGTTTGCGGCAGCGGCAGAATACTATTTTAACCGGCCTCTCGCCACGATCACCGTACATGATGCCGACAAGGCAGCGCTGCTGGCGGGCATCGCAAAGTCTCCCCGATACTACGCGCCCAGCGCAAAGGACGCCGGGAGGGTCCTGCGCCGCAGGGATCAGACGCTGGGGCTTATGGCGAAGAACGGCTTTATTTCTCGGGACGGGTTGAGGGAAGCCGAACAGCGCCCGATCCCTGCGGTCCCGCGGCACAGGGACAAAGCGCTCCTGGCTGCTGCGGTCGTTGAAAATGTCTTCGAGGAACTGAGAGGCTGCTGCACCGACTTGAGCCCTGAAGACCTCCGTGACGGACGCATCCAGGTTTACTCGACGGTGGACGCCCGGGTGCAGCAGATTGTGAGCGAAGCGTTGGAGCATGGCCTCGTACTTTATGAGAAGCGACATCCGAGCGCCAAAGGTCTAGTCCAGGGCGCTGTCGTCGCGCTGAGGAACCGAGATGCGGGCATCCTCGCCGAAACGGGTGGTCGCCAGTTCTACGAAGGCCGTTCCGCCTCATATGGCGACTTTAACCGCGTCACGAGATCCCTGCGGCAGCCAGGGTCCGCAATGAAACCCATTGTCTATCTTGCCACTTTTCGGCAGGGTACATTTGATCTTGACACCATGGTTCCCGATCAGCCCATCAGCGTTCCCGACGGAGGGAAACAGACTATAAAATCGATCTCAAACTACGATGACCAATTTAAGGGCATGATCCCCCTCCGGGAGGCGCTCGCGGAATCCCGTAATGCCGTCGCGATTTGGATCGCAGAGCAAATCGGGATTGACAGCGTCCTGCGGATGTCGCGGAGTCTGGGAATCCGGACGCCGTTGCAGCCCTACGCCACGACAGCGTTGGGCGCCTCTGAAGTGAAGCTACTGGAGCTGGCTAATGTGTACCGCACCATGGCATCGGGCATCCTTGCCCAGCCGTATGTGATCCGGAGGATCATGCGCGATTCGGGCCAGGTGACGGCTGAAAATCAACAGGCGGGCTCTCCGGTCGATCTCGACGAAAGCGCGCTCTCGCTCATTCAGGAAGGCCTGCGCGGTGTCGTGCGCATTCCCGCCGGCACGGCTCATGCGCTCGACTCCAACGAGTTCCCGATCGCCGTTATGGGAAAGACAGGAACGACAAATGAGTTCAGGGACGCCCTGTTCATAGGCTCAACTTACGGACCCGAAGGAATCACTGTGGCCGTGCGGATAGGCTTTGACGACAACCGTTCCCTCGGACCAAGAGAAACCGGCGGCAGGGTCGCGCTTCCGGTGTTCAGAGAAATCATGCTCGGAGTCTACCTTAAAAGGATAATAGGCCCAGTGCCGGAGTTCCCGGCTCAAATGGAACAGAGCATTGACGCTTATCTGCAAGGCCACTCGGTTGTGCCGGCCAGTGATGTTGATCGGCAGAAACCAGAAATAACGCTTGAGCAGAGGGATATCGAAGATGGCAAAAAGGGAGCCCCCCAAGCCCAGCCCGAGCCTCAGCCAGGACGGCAGGAAAGCGACCCAAGTTGGAGCCCGGACGACAATAGAAGCCACGGTGATTCGCCCACCCAATAAAGAGATGACATGCCATGTGGGGCTTCGAGAGTTTCGTCTCCCAAGGTCCTGGCGAAGGCAACGCCGCAGGCACCAATCTTCTTGCGGCTTTCCATGGATCTTCTCACAACAAGAACCTGCTTCATGTCTGCTATGTCTCTCTGCCATTTATCAGCAGGCGCCCTCGCCGTCCACCGTTTTACGGGCCATCGCGCCGACAAGCCCGGGTCTTCGGAGGTGCCCCGGCTCATGGCGCTTTTGGCAAATCGGGACTTCGCGTACCTTGTGGGTGTTCTGGCGCTGGTCAATCGGCTGGAGTGGTTTATCGTGGGGGCTTCCTTCGGGACCTATCTCTTTGCGCTCTATGCTTTCACGGCTAGTTATACGGCGTGCACACGGACACGGATCAATCCGGCCGAGCCCGTAATCACCTGTCCGCACCGACCATCGGTTCGGAAGAGAGATAGACGTTGCCCGTCTCTCAAGCCATCCGTCGCGGGTCGTACCCGCTTGCCGACTTTCAAACGCAGGGGCCTTCCGGTGAGCTTGCGCAAAGAGATGATTCTTGCCGGAGTTTATTCGCCGTGGTACATTTATTATTAGGCTGCAACCCACAAAAAGGGTATCGTGGCGCCCTTGAGGGGTGACCACGTTGCCTTCATGCACGGCTTTGGTCCTATAAGACCGTTGGGACAAGATCCCGCTTGCCCATGGGGTGCGCCCCTCTTTCTGTTCTCTCTTCCATGATGCGCAGGGTGGGCATTAATCCAAAGGAAGCCAAGGAGCTATTCAGAGCGAGATTTCAGGGCCTTAACTCCTTTCCTGGCACAGGCCTGTGAGAAGATGCCACGGAGGACCCGAAAGCGACGGTCCTGGAGCTTTCGATGCTGCGCAGCATCACCCGTCCCCCCTGGGGCCCGGGAGATCCAAAGGGGATCGACGGAGCTGCCGTAAAAGAACGGCGGCGTCAGAAGTACATCCCCACACTGACGATATTCGCGTCTACCGCGCGGTTGGGATGGGCAGTGTCGCCGTTCGAGTAATGCCTCAGGCGGTCCTAGATGAAGAACTGCTTGTACCTCAGTCCGATGCCGACGGCAAGAACGCCCAGGAGGTGGGTGCCCTTGTACAGGAGGGGATTACCGACGAGAAGCTTGCCATCGCGGTGCGATTGGGCAACGACGCCCTGCGCCAAGCCATAGATGACGTTCAAAAGCGGCTCCGGGACAAAGCTGTTCTCGCCGGGCTCACAAGGAAGTGGTTCCAACAATGATCCGTTGCCCCCTACCTGTCCGGGTGGCATTATGCGCAAGGCGTGGAAGTTTCAGATGTGCGTCGTGTGCTCTTCGACATAAAGGGCCGTCCAAACATTACCACCCGTAGTCGTGAAAGCCGTGATGCCGGGGCTTTTGGGTGTAGTACCGGCTTCCATCATTAACACCCTCCACGGAATACCGTGACAAATGGTGAACGGGAGACTGTCCCGCCCCTTGAGGCGATAAAAGGTTTGATCAGGGGGGATGGCGGACGGCGCCTACTAAATTTTCTTGCCATTCTCGCCGGATAATTGCAGAATTTCAGGTGAGGCAGGGGTGTTATGATAGAATCCGTGTTCAATCCGCCAAGTGATGATCGCTACTTCGAGGATTACATAGTCGGATCTGTCTATGAGTTCGGATCAATCGTAGTTCAGGAAGAGGATATACTCGATTTTGCCAGACGATATGACCCTCAAGCCTTCCATATGGATCCCGAAAAGGCCAAGGAGAGCCCCTTCGGCGGTCTTATCGCCAGCGGCTGGCACACGGCTGCCCTCACCATGCGACTTCTCGTGGATCACTACGTATCCAAAGTCGCCGGCATAGGCTCTCCCGGCTCCGGCCCTATCCGATGGCTTAAGCCCGTTCACCCCGGTGATGAACTCTCGATCCGGGTGACCATTGTGAAGGCGAACAAACACCGCAAGAAACCTGATCGGGGAATCGTCAGTGCTTTCGTGGAAACGATAAACCAGCATCGGGAAGTAGTGATGACCAGAACGGCCATAGGCATAACGCGTTGTCGCAACAAGACGTAGGTTGGTCGTTATGACGTCCCGTACCGCGACAATTGTGATGGTCTTCATTTCTCCCCGCTGAAGCCTGTGAGCCGCCCCTTTTCGTCAAACAGCCCGCCTCCACTTGAGATCGGCAGACGTGTAATCTCGCCCCTTCGAGTGGCCATCGCCCTGAAAGAGGAGAGAATGGGGCGCAACATTCTCATTTTCCTTGCATAGTCGCCCGCGATAATACAAAAATGAATGAAAAGCGCGAGGGGGGATCCCTCTTTGAAGGGAGGATTGCGGGGGGATGAAGCGAAAAGATCGCGTAGACCTTATCGGGTTCTTGATCCTTACTGGCTGCACGCTGCTCTGGGGGCTGAATTACCCCGTCGTGAAGCTCACCAATACGGGTCTCTCCCCCGTCTTCAACTCGCTCATGCGGTCCGTTATCGCCTCCGTCTTCGGCATCGGCTACTGCCTCTATATAAAACAGCCGCTTTTCCACAAGG
>JBEKJU010000128.1:0-9576 GCA_050011095.1 Syntrophorhabdales bacterium | reverse complement strand
CTGCCGGAGGGGGCGCTGAGCCCCAATAATTGCGCGCTGAGCCTCAATAATTGCGCGAACAACAAAGATGTGGCAGAGATAAACGACTCGGTATAAGTCATGAAGGAGATGACCACGGACAGGCGCATAGATTATATCAAGGTCGCGGCGGCGATCATTGAAAAGGAGGGGAAGATCCTGATCGGCAGGAGAAAGGCGGGCCGATTCGCCGACATGTGGGAGTTCCCCGGCGGAAAGATCGAACCTGACGAAACCCCTGAAGAATGTCTGAAAAGAGAGCTCCATGAAGAGCTTGGCATAGAGGCCGTGATCGGGGAATTTTTCCTGTCGAGCAGATACAGGTACAGCCACGCGGCCATTGAGCTTCTGACCTATAGGGCCGAGATCGTCGCGGGCGGGTTCACCTTGCACGACCACAAGGAAATACGATGGGTGCCCGCCCCGGATCTCCCTTCATACGATTTTCCGGCGGCGGACAGGCCCGTCGTCGCCCGGCTCATCGAAGAGGGCCGCGCGCGGCACCGGCTCGTCTCGCGATAGCCGGCGGGGCAAGGAATTGCCACCGGTCCATAGGATCCCCCGCGGGTTTCCGTGCGTCTTCAGGGGGCCTTATTCCCCGGCGGTTTCGCTTTCTTTTCAAAAAGGAGGCATGCCTTGCCCGAAGCCGCCCGCACCTCAACAGAAGGCAAAGCGGCCGATTTGAACCGCGCTGCCTTGCATCCGTGGGGAAACTTCCTGTCCCACGTCACGTAGTAATGTCTGCACACCCTGCATTCCGCATGGGTTTCGTCCATGTGCGCCTTTTATCCTCCCTGCGGATCATGGGCCGCCTTACGCCCCCTTCATTTCTCCACTGCCCGTCGACATCCAGGTGAAATATCCTACCGCCTGCATATGCGCATGACAAGGCGCATCAAGGGGGACATGTCTTAAGCTCCTTCGTCCGTCTCTCCTCCGTTCGCTCAAGGGAAATACTATCACAGTCTCCGGATGATCGTACATCTTTGATGCAACGGCACGTTATGGGATAGGGGTCGCCATCGACATCGCGCCATTGACATCGCGGCCCAAACGCTTTAAGCTGTCATCTGCGCTACCGTCTTTTTCGGCGATCCCTTTTCAAGGGGAGAGACGGACATGACAAGGGGGTGCATGATGACGTGGAAAACAGGCCCGGCAGTCTTCGTGTTGTTGACCGCGACTCTCATCCTCGGTACCGGCCTGGTCGGCGCACAAAATAATTTCCAGAAAGGTGCAGGAAAAATGAGCTACCCCCCTTTGAAGGCAACTATCAGCACAACAAAAGGCGATATCAGGCTGGACCTTTTCCCGAACGAGGCTCCTTTGACCGTCCTCAACTTCGTTAACCTCGTGGAAAAGGGCTTCTACAACGGTCTCACGTTCCACCGGGTTATACCTAACTTCATGATCCAGGGTGGCTGCCCGAAAGGCGACGGAAGAGGCGGACCGGGTTATCGCTTCAAGGACGAGTTTTCGAGTGGTTTGAGACATTCTAAGCCCGGCATGCTTTCTATGGCAAACGCGGGCCCGAACACGAACGGAAGCCAGTTCTTTATCACCCATGTTGCGACGCCCTGGCTGGATGACAAGCATACGATTTTCGGCCAGGTGGTCGACGGCCAGGACCAGACGGTCGTCAATAGCATCAGCGCGGGAGATAAGATCAATTCCATCACCCTGGAGGGTGATTATTCCGAGCTGGCAAAGGGGCACAAAGACCAGATAGACGCATGGAACGAGATACTCCGGAAAACGGGGCAGTAAGGGCGCTCACCCCGCCTTATACCGAGTTGCCTATCTTCGGCGCCACCCTCGCCTTCGGCGGGGTACCCGTGCGGCTTTGACGCGCCGACGAAGGGTCTCTTTTCGCCTCCGCTCCTTCCTTTTTATGAAGGGGAGGTCGGGGCGCCCGCTTGCGGGTCGGGCTTTGCCGACGGAGGGGGCGACGCTAGCCCCGGTAATTGTACGTCGAGGAACGCTTTGATGCGACAACAAAGATGCGGCGAAGAAGGCGACTCGGTATTACCAGCCCCGCACGGGCGCTAGCCCTCGGATATAATCCGTGCGAACTCCTCGATGAATCCCATCTGGCCGGACTGGATCTTTTCCTTTGCCGCTTCGAGATTAAACCATTCGGCCTTGTCCACTTCGGGAAACTCCTGTTCCTTGCCCGAATGGGGGGGCCATTCCATCGTAAAAGTCATGCTTTTTACCGCATGGGGATCGCAATCGCCCTCAAACGCCCAGGCATACACGGTCTTCCGGCTTCTCAGCCGGACCGGATTCAACGGGCGGAAATCGCCATCGGGCCTGAAGCCTGTCTCTTCCTCGAACTCGCGCCTCGCCGCCGTGAGGGCGTCTTCCCCCTTTTCGATTTCACCTTTCGGTATTGTCCAGGCATTGCTGTCTTTCCCGGACCAGTAAGGACCGCCCGGATGCACGAGCAATACCTCCGCGGACCCCTTCCGGCATCGGTACATGAGCAGGCCGGCACTCTGTTTAACCATGGTGAACCCCCCTGCGGGAATTAATCCGTGGTCCCTATCTCCGGGCAGGCAAACAACAGAAGCTCGGACGGAGAAAGACCGGGGGCAACGGTCGGGCGCTTCCGACGAGGGCCCGCTAGGGGGAGCGAGGCCGATCGGGCCCGCTCATCTCGGTGAGGCGGGGCGCACGGAGACCTTGATCGTCGCTATTCTCACCGGGGAGTGCGGCTTCTCCCACGGACGAACATACTCCATGGTAATCTCCGTGTATCCCCTGTTCGCCGCGAGAAACGTCCATGTCTCCTCTCCGCCGCCTCCCAGACGGGCCCCCTCAAAAGGCGCATAGTCAGACCTCACGAGCCTCACGACGCGCTCGTCGAGCGAGCCTGCCGGCCGCCACTGGTAGCCTGTGGTCCTGTTCGAGCTTAACCTGACCGTGAATTCCTTTCCCTCTTCCGCCATTACCACGAAACTGATCTCTTCACTCTCCTTCCGAATCTCATTTTTAGGGGGCTTTCTCGGCGGCAGCTCAATCCGCAGGTAGCGGATACCGACAAGTTGACCCCCTCTATCGAAATCGAACGAGAAGAAGACCGTGCCTAACACTTCGCAGGCGTGGCAGGCATTGCGGAGCGTATAGGGCACGACAAAGCCCTGACCTCCGCCTGGAAGGGCTTCAACCATGGGGTACTTGGTGAGGGACAGGGACCTGTCACCGGGCCACATGGTGACCTTCGGGCAGCTTTTCCTGATGGCCTCATAGGTCTTGTCCTGCTCCATGGCCCCCTTCGGGATCAGCGCAATGTCATCCACGTCTATGACGGGGGGCTCCCCGTTCACCAACAGGATTCCATGGTTCTCGTTTGCCCTGAAAGGGTAGACGACGTAGGCAATATCCACGCGTCCCGCCTCGCGGAACCTGCGGACGAATCCGCCGCTGCCCAAAGACCTCGTAAATGCGATTGCCTCGGGTGATGCCCCGTGACTTTGCATGGCATCCGCGAAACACTCGTCAAGCTCCCGGCCGCCAAGGTCGGCGCATCTCTGTCTGGCGGCATGGACCGTCTGTCTGTCGGCGTTCCAGACTGTATCAGCCGTTACCTGGCGAGCCTTCGTCCCGGTCGTCGTCTCGTCCGGGAATGCCACCGACCCGGAAAGACCGAAAACGAAGAGAATCGCCCATACGGCTGTCGCTACGCGCATAACCCCTCCACGAATGAAAAAGAACGCCCGCTCGACATTGGAAACGTCGACGGCGTCCTGGACGACAATGATAATTTGTGACACAAAACGTCCTCTTTATCAAGGGCAAGTTGAACTCGGAAGACCCGCCGCCGCCCCTGTCATACCCTGGGACGAAACCGGTGCACGGATTTCCGGGGGACGGCAGGGTGGCGGCGGCGTGTCTCCCGCCAGCCATTTTCATACTATCTCAGGACGACCGGAACGGTGGCCAGGTTCCCCGTTGCGTGATCTACGCCGAGCAGCACCACGCGCTGACGCGGCTGCAGGGAACTGACAAGCTCGATAAACGTGTCGATGCCCGTTATGGCCTGACCGTTTATATCGATAATCATATCGCCCACCTCAAAGCCCGCGGCGCCGAGCGGCCCTTTCGGGTCTACCCATGACAGGGCCACGCCCTGTTTCGGATCGAGGCCTATTTTTTCGGCCTCCTTTCCCGTGATGGCCCTCACTTCCGCGCCGAGGCGCTCCTTGATGACCCCGGCCGCACGCTTGATCGCCTCCTGGAGATTCCCAACCTTGACGACAAAATCGAGCTTCCCGCCCTGCCGCAGCACGGAGATCTTGACATCCTGGCCCACAGGCGTCATGGCGGCCATGTTTCGAACAGTAGGCGCGTCGAATATCTCGGTGCCCTGAAAAGAGACGACAAGATCATTCTTTTTCAGGCCCGCCCGGTCAGCGGGCCCGCCCTTCACGACCTCGCTGATGACCGCACCCCTGCTCCTGCCCACGTTCAGGGATTTGGCCAGCTCGGGCGTGAGATCCTGGACGCCGACGCCCATCCAGCCCCGTTCGACCCTGCCGTGGGCGATCAAGGTCTTCGCCACGTGAACGGCCATGTTGCTGGGAATGGCAAAGCCTATCCCTTCCGAGCCGCCCGACTGGGAGGCAATAGCCGTGTTAACGCCCACGACCTCACCGAAAAGGTTCAGAAGAGGTCCTCCGCTGTTGCCGGGGTTTATCGCCGCGTCCGTCTGGAGGAAGTCCTGGTAACCGGTCGGATCGGTAATACCGTGTCTGTGTTTCGCGCTGATGATGCCCTGGGTGACGGTCTGATCGAACCCCCGGGGATGGCCTATGGCGATGACCCAATCGCCGACCTCCATCTTATCCGAGTCGCCGAAGTTGATATGGGGCAGCGGACCCGTCGCGGTGATCTGCAGAACGGCGAGGTCTGTTTTCGGGTCGCTCCCCACGAGTTTCGCGGGCATTTTCCGTCCATCGGACAGGGTGACCTCGATTTTTGTGGCCCCCCCTGCCACGTGGTGATTCGTCAGGATATGGCCGTGCGTATCTATGATCATGCCGCTCCCCACCCCCCTCAACTCACGCTGGAATTTTCTGGGAGATTTGGAATTGCCGAAAAAATACCGAAAAAATGGGTCATTCTCGAAAGGAAAAAATGGGTTTGCGATCTCCTGCCTCTCGATGACGCCGATGTGGACGACGGCGGGAATATTCTGCTTCGCCACTTGCACGATGGCGGTGCTCAGGTCTACGGGCATCTTCCTCTTGACAGCCCCCTCGCCGAAAAGGGGAGAGACGAGGAAAAGCACCATCAGCCCCACTACCGGGATGACGCGGAAGTCTCTGGTAAGATTCCGGGGAAAACCTTTGAGCGACATAGATATATCTCCTTCTCGTCTATCTTGCAAGATATAATAACCGATTCTTTCCTCTTTTGGCAAACCGGCAGGCCGGCGAGGAGTGAATCCCCCGTGGACCGTATTTCGGGCGCTCTACTCCTTCACGAACTCCTCTCGTTCGCCGTTCCAGTTATAGCGCACCATCCCCTTGTCGCTCCGCCTGGAGTTCTTCGTGATCGTGTAAGGCGAAAGAATGCCGATAATGTTGCCCCTCATGTCTTTCTTGAAAATAACGCCGGCAGTGTAGACGATCTTCCCCTCGTCCGCGCCCGCCGGTTGTTCGCGTCCCTTCAGGACCGATCCCGCCTGCCTTATCTCATCGTCCCGCATCACATAAAAATTAACCTTCTCCTCCATCCCCCCGGCGGACGGGCTGCAGCACGGATTGTCGTTCGTCTTGAGAAAGCTTAAGCCGACCACGCCTTTCCCGCCGATGTGGATCTCTTTTTCAGGACGTATCCTGGTCAGTCCCGGACAGTCCCCGCAGTCCCGGTCATCGGGCATCATCGAGAGACGGGATGCCCGACGGTCAACCACGAGCGAGGCAAGCCGCTCGTCCCGAAACCGGGTCGCGTACTCCTTTGCCCGCGAGAAACATGCGAAGGCGAGAAGCGCCCGGACAGGCCGGCCTTCCTTCCCCCCGTCCACGTAAAGCACCCTGACCGACATATCCTTTGCCCCCTCGGCTTCGGGCCCCCAATGGGCCACCATGTCGGTGCACCCATTCTTGTAGGCCTCCGGCAGGGCCCCGAGCAATATCGCCCTCACCTGCCCGGCCGGCGGCAGGTGCGCATCATTTTGACTGAAGGGCACGAAGTAATCCCTCAAGGCCTGGTGATCCTGTCTTTCGATCACCGTCTGTCCCTCGACCTCGGGCAGGTTCGTCCGGCATGAGGCCTGGCGCGGAGCAAAAACGGATACCATGAGAATAATGGCGGCCGGAAGGATCGTGAAAAAAGTATGTCGGGGCATGATGGACCTCTCCTTCTCGTTGCGGCGCTTGGTGCGCCTCGTCTATTCTATGTGACTTTCCTGTAATAATGCCAGAACAAAAATCAGGATGGAAGGAAGGAGAACGTGTGGTGCGCCTTTTCGCGCCATAGGCGGGCCAGCGCGCGCCTACTTTTCTCGGGAGAGGAGCAGCCTGTAAAGGACGTCCGCGGCCCTGTCTCTCGTTTCCTGACCGGTTGGGCCGGACAAGGCGGTCCGAAACGGGGCAAAGTCCCGATGCACGCCAATCTGTCCCTCTGCCCACGTGCTGAGCTTTGCGAAATCCTCCCTGGTCGAGAAATCATTGTTCGAGACCACAAAGTCCCTGCATTTCCCGCAGATGAATCCCCCGCCCTTGCACGTCAGCACGGGCTTGCCCAAATCATATTCGTGCCAGCACTCGCCCATCGCCTCGGTGAGAAACCTGTCCCGTTCCTCTTTCATATGCCAACCTTTACGAGCGCCGGCTTCAGGATGCGCTCGATCTCGCGCGGATCAAGGCCCACAAGGAAGCCCCTCCTGCCACCGTTTATGTAGACCCTGGGAAGGTCGGAAATTGTCTCCTCCATGTAGACGGGCATGGTCTTCCTTGTTCCAAAGGGTGAGATGCCGCCCACCATATAACCCGTGTGCCTCTCTGCCGTCTCCGGCGCGCACGGCACAATCCGTTTTGCCCCTATGTGGCGAGCCAGTTCCTTTGTCGAGACCTCCCTGTCGCCGTGCATGAGCACAATAAGGGGGTGCTTCGCGTCATCCTCCATGACAAGGGTCTTCACGACGCTGTGCTCGTCAACAGAGAGTTCCCTAGCGCATACGGCGGTTCCCCCCTTATTCTCATAGCTGTAAGGGTGCTCGGTGAAGGCGACCCCGTTCTCGCGGAGCGCGCGGATTGCCGGCGTGACCGGGTGGTTCTCTCTGCTCACTGACCCTGATCGCCCCTTTTCGTCAAAGCTTCAGCAGCTTCTTGACCTTTGCGAGCAAAGGCCGCCTTATTTCGACCTTAAGGTAGAGATCGCCTTCCAGGTCCCTGCCCTTCCCCATGCCCTTCAACCGTATAAGCTGGCCTTCTCTCATGCCGGGAGGAATGGTGATCGTAAGGTTCCTCGACCTTCTCTCGTCGAGGTAGACCACCTTTCCGCCCCGCGCTGCCTCGTGCTCGTCCAGGGTGAGCGTATCGTAGTACGCATCCTGCGTGCCCTTCGCAATGCCTCCGACCATCTTCCTGAGCGCGTACCGGCCGAGCCTGCCGACCATCCGTGCGAAAATACCAGGCTTTTCGAATACCTCCCGCTGAACCGGGCGACCGCCCCTTCGAAAGGGGGAACCGAAAACGATGACCCTGCCGAATATGCCCGGTCCACGAAACTCCCTTGCGCGATACTCACCGTGGAGATCGCGAAAAATCTCCTCGAAACCCCTGAATCCGAAGGTCTTCGCCATTTCCTCGAAAATTTGATTGATGTCGGAGCCCCTGAAGATGTCCTGCTCGGAGTAGCTCTGCCTGAAACGGTCGGCCGCACCCGTACCGAACTGCTCCCACAGCATGTCGTACCTGGCGCGCTTCTCCGGATCCGCGAGCACCGCGTACGCCTCGTTTATTTCCTTCATCTTTTCAACGGCCGCCGCCGAACCCTTATTCCTGTCCGGGTGATACTGAAACGCGAGCCTCCGGTAAGCCTCCTTGATCCTTTTGGGGCCGGCTGCCTTTTCTACGTCCAGTACCTGGTAGTAATCCTTCTGATTCATTATCGTAGTTTCCTTCTACCCTATAAGAAGTATAAACCCTTTGCCCCGGGAATGGTAGGGAAGCGGATAAGGCGCAAGAAGCGGGACCGGTCGAGATGTCGGTTCCGGCCCCGGTCCCTTCCTCACCGGGACGTGCCCCTCTTCTCTCTATAGATCGCGTGTTCCAGAACGAACGCCGTCAGCACGCCCACGACGAAGCCATTCCCGATGATCGGACGCACGACGAGGGGGAAGGCCTCCAGGATGCGCGCCGTAAGCATGCTTATGGCCGTTCCCAAAAGCACGGGCAGGCCCACGACTATCCCACTCTCCACAGGAACAGCCTTGCCCTCCTGACCGATGGCCGCGAGGCCGGCAGCTATCTGGAACGTAAGGATATAGGTGAGAATGGCACCTGTGACGACGGGCGGCACACCCCCTATCATGCCCATCAGGAACGGCGAAAAAGAGATGATGACGAGCAGGGCCCCTGTCAGCACCAGCGTAAGTCTCGCGCCGCAGCCTGTGGAGAGTATCACGCCGGGACTCAGGGAAAAATTGACCGGCCCGATGACGCCAAAGAAGCCTGCTGCGAGATTGGCAAGGCCCGTAAGGGCGATACCCCGGTTCACCCTCTGTCTCATGTGAGGGGGATCAAGGAGGGTAGATACGGATTCGATGGAGCCGAGATCGTTTATGGAGAGCCCGAGAAAACAGAAGAGGAAGGAGATGAGGACGCCGGGGGCAAGGGAAAAGCTCGTGGTAAAGCCGCTGAAAAAGCAGGAGACGAGGGGCAAACCCCGAGCCGCCGCCTGGCGGTGGGGAGAGGGAAAAACGATGAACCAGGCAAGACTGCCGGCGATCATGGCGAAGAAGATTATCGCCGATTTCCACAGGGGAGGCAGGAATCGCTGGGCCACGACCATGCCTAGGATGAGCGCGAAGGCAAAGGAGATGCTCCGGTGCGGCGGAACAGGTCCGGCGGGTACGAGCAGACCGAGGACGGTCGGCATCAGCGTGAATGCGATCAAAAGGAGCACCACTGCGACGACCCTGGGGGTGAAGAGCCTCTGGAGATGCCCGAAAAGGCCTGTGACAGCGATCAGGAAGAGGAGGCCTCCGCCCACCATGATTGACCCGTAGACGGCTGCCCGGTCGAAGCCGGTACTCGCTATCATGCCGATCAGGAGCACGGTGGAAGGGCCGAGGATCAACGGGAGGCGATGGCCCCAAAGCACCTGCGAAATAAGGACGATGCCTATGACGAATGACAGTTTTTGCAGGTAGGTGATCTGGCTGGACGAGTCCGCAAAGTGGAGGCCGCCCACGACCTTCCCTATGATGATGATCCCAGGGATGGATATGGCAAGCCACTGGAGGCCGAACAGGACGAATTCGGCGGGGGGCGGCACGTCGTTGAGCGAATACCGCATCTGCACGGGGATACCCTCCGTTATTCT
>JBEKJU010000127.1:0-9627 GCA_050011095.1 Syntrophorhabdales bacterium | reverse complement strand
TATTACTTTTTTTAGATTGACTACTATTTGTATTATCTGCAATACTTCCACTAAAAGACGGGCGGTTAATATAATGAACAATAGAGGCAAACAGATGTTCGATCTTTCAGACAAAATTACCCTCATCACAGGCGGACAAAGGGGACTTGGCAAGGCCATGGCCGAGGGAGTGGCGGAGTGCGGTTCGGATGTAATTATTAACTATCCTTTCGAAGGAGAAAAGGCCAGGGCGGAGGAGACGGCAGGTCTTATCGCGGCCCTCGGTGTACGGACGCACATTATAAAGGCCGATGTTAGCGATGCCGGGGATGTGGAGCGCATGTTCGGTGAAGTGGAAAGGGTTTTCGGGCGGGTGGACGCGCTGATTAACAACGCCGGGATCACCTCGCCCCCTGCATGGATTCATGAAATGCCGGTCGCCGACTTTGACCGGGTTATAAAGGTCAACCTGCGCGGCTCCTTTCTGTGTATGAAGTACGCCCTTCCTTTGATGATGGCCCGGAAACACGGGTGCATCATCAACGTGTCGTCCGTCGCCGCGTTGCGCGCAGCCGATTCCGAATTTTCCTCCATTGCGAATTACAGCGCATCGAAGGCCGCTCTTCTTGCGCTCACCAGGCAGGCGGCGGCGGACTATGCCCCTTTCGGCATCCGCGTCAACAGCGTCGCCCTTGGTCACATCGGCAAAACCGAGCTTGCCGCCGAATGGAAAACCACGTGGCCTGAAGAGAGGGTGAAGGAGTACCGCCTGAAGGTCGCGAAGGCAACGCCCCTGGGACGGTCGGGGAGGGAAGACGAGGTGAAGGGGCTCATCGTCTTTCTCGCGTCCGAGGCATCCAGCTATATCACGGGGCAGACCCTGATTAACGACGGCGGATTATCGATCTTATAGAAGAGGAGCCGAAAATGACCACGAACAGCCAGAACGTCATCGGAACCTTGATTCAGGAGAAGGCTAAGACCTTGAAAGACCGGGTCTTCCTGTTCTTCAACGATGAGAGAGTCACGTACGAGGAGATGGATATCATCTCCAACCGGTTCGCCCAGGGCCTGGCCAGGCTCGGCCTGGGGAAGGGCGACAAGGTGGTGATGATGATGCAGAACCACCCTGATTTCCTCTATGCGTGGTTCGGCATGGCCAAGCTGGGAGCGGTGGAAGTGCCCATCAACATCGCCTACAAGGGTGATTCCCTGAGCTACATTATCAATAACTCGGATTCGAAGCTCCTCTTCATCGATGCCCCCCTGCTCGAAAGACTGCAACTGATCGGCAAGGATCTTCCGAACCTGCGCACGATCATCTGCCGGGGAGAGTTCGATCGCTCCATCGCCTCCTCCCTGCCGATCCCGGTTATCTCGATCGACGAGTTCTTCACCTGCGCCCCTGACCCTCTCCCCGCACAGGTCGACATGAAGGACCCGGTGGGTATCCTCTATACCTCGGGGACGACCGGCCTTTCCAAAGGGGTGGTCCTGTCGCACGGCGCATTTGTCCAGCTTGCCCGCCTGATTGCGCACTTCCGTCAGCTCGGACCCCAGGACATCCTCTATACGTTCCTGCCGCTCTTTCACGGGAACGCCCAGATGCTCTCCGTGATGAACGCCCTCGTGGCCGACGCCCAGCTCGTACTGCGGGAACGGTTCAAAGCCTCGACATTCTGGGATGAGATTCGGCAATACGGCGCTACCCAGTTCAACTACCTTGGGGCGGTGATGACGATCCTCAGTAAGCAGCCTCCCAAGGACGGGGACGCCGACAATCCGGTGAGGATATGCATCGGGGCAGCCTGTCCGCCTGATGTTATGAAGCAGATGGAGGAACGGTTCAAGATAATCTGCCTGGAGGGTTACGGCCTGACCGAGGCGGGCATCTTCATGCACTGGACCGTGGATGACAGGAAACCTGGATCCTGCGGCAAGATTGTCGAAGAGTACTATGAAGCGAAGCTGATGGATGATGAGGACAACGAGGTACCCGTAGGCGAGATGGGTGAGATCGTCGTGCGGCCCAAGGTGCCGTTCATGATGATGTCAGGGTACTACAAGATGCCCGAAAAGACGCTCGAATCCTACCGCAATCTCTGGTTCCACACGGGCGACTACGCGCGGCTAGATGACGAGGGGTACTTCTACTTCGTTGACCGGAAGAAGGACGCCCTCAGGCGCAGGGGCGAGAATATCTCCTCCTTTGAGGTGGAGAAGGTGATCAACTCCCACCCGAGCGTGCTCGAATCCGCCGTTTTCGCCATCCCTTCGGAACTTGGCGAGGACGATGTCGCGGCCTGCGTGGTGCTGAAGCCCGGCGAGAGCCTCGTGCCCGAGCAGCTGCTCGCCCACTGTAATGACCGGATGGCATACTTCGCTATCCCCCGATATTTGGAGTTTGTCGCCGAACTGCCGAAAACCCCGACGGGCAGGGTGGAGAAATACCGCCTGCGGGAAGCCGGTGTCACCGAACGCACATGGGACAGGGAAAAGGCAGGCATCAAGGTCACTCGCTAACATACCGGGATCAGGATGGGAGGATTAGAACAGCATGAGCAAGATCCAGTTTTTCGATCAAACCATACGGCTTGCCCAACAGGGTCTGTGGGGCTTCATGATGAGGACCGATCATATTATGCCCATTGCGGAGGTCATGGATCGGGTTGGATACAAGGCTATCGGGACCGTCGGCGGTAATGGATATGTCGTGGAGGTCCGGAATCTGGATGAGGATCCCTGGGAGAGGGTCCGGCTTCTTTCCAAAATAATGACAAAAACGCCTCTTCGCGGGTCTTACCAGATCTGGGGTCTTGCCGATTTCGACCAAACGACGCCCCGTGACATCATCGCACTGTGGATCAAACGGTGTGTCGCCAATGGGATAAAAAGCTTCTGGGTGTGTGATTACCAGACTGACATGGAGAAATTCGTCTACTTCGCGCGTATCGCCAAGGCTGAGGGGGCCGAAGTGGCGGTGGCTTTGGTGTATGCCTCCAGCCCTGTGCATACCAATGAACACTGGGCGCGTAAGACCAAGCTGATAGCAGAAGTGAAGGATTGTGTCGATGCTATCGTGATAGGGGACCCGGGAGGTGTCTTGACGCCGGAAAACACCCGGGAGTTCATAACCACGGTTCAACGGAATTGTGACGGCATCCCTATTGAGTTACAAGTGCAATCCAGTTCAGGACTTGCTCTGCAGACTTATTTGGAAGCGATCAAGGCAGGCGTCACGATCTTGCAGACAGCAGTCGCGCCTCTCGCCAACGGCACCTCAATGCCGTCCACGGAAAGTGTTTTAAAGAATGCCAAGCGGCTGGGCTTTACCTCAGACCTTGATGAGGATGCCCTCGCGGCCGAGTCGGATCATTTTAGAAAGATTGCGGAAAAAGAGGGGCTTCCCATCGGCGTCCCCCAGGAATACGACGTCTTTTATTTTGAGCACCAGGTTCCCGGCGGCATGATGACAAATCTCTCCCGTCAGCTCAGGGAGGTGCGGATGGAGCACCGGTTGGCTGAGATCCTGGAGGAGGTCGTTCGGGTTCGTAAGGATTTCGGGTATCCTGTGATGGCTACCCCCTTTTCGCAGATCGTCGGTGCCCAGGCCGCGGACAATGTGATCTCGGGCGAGCGGTATAAACAGATTACCGATTCGACCATCAAATATATTCTGGGTTACTACGGAGAGCCTGTCGGCGCCATAGACGAAAATCTCAGGGACAAAATAATGGACCTTCCCAGGACCAAAGCATTTCTCAACCCGCAGCCTGTAAACTACCTTAAATCCGTTGAGGAAGTGCGTAAAGAAGTCGGCCCTGAACTTTCCGATGACGAGCTTCTGCTGAAGATTTTGATTCCAGCGAAACCTGTTAAGCGCGGTGAACCCAAGAAGCAGACCAGCGCACCTGCGGCAAAGCCTATGACGGGTGGCTGCCCATCCATGGACTTCCCCACGGAATTCAGCGTTGATGTGGATGGCGAGGTTTTCAGGGTGAAGCTCTCCCCGGTCTTGAACGGGACGCCACGCATCGCTGAGATGGAGAACCCAAAGAAGCAGACAGAGGCTAAGCCCGGGGGGGTACCCGCAGGGATGGCGGGGCTGGTCCTTTCGTTCGAGGTGAAGGTGGGCGATACGGTCAAGGCAGGAGATCTGGTGGCCATGATCGAGGCAATGAAAATGAGGAGACATATCAATTGCCCGCATGGCGGAGTGGTAAAAGAAATCTGCACTTGTGAGGGTGAGATCGTTCAACCGGAAGATCTCTTGATGGTGGTGGAATAGCATGACCGATAAGACTATAAAGAAGATTCTGATTGCCAATCGCGGTGAAATAGCGGTCCGCATCATGCGTGCCTGCCGGGAAATGGGTATTCAGTCCGTTGCGATCTACTCCGAGGCGGACAAAGAGGCGCTCTTTGCCAAATACGCCGATGAGGCATATTTCATCGGCCCTGCTCCGGCAACGATGAGCTACCTCAACATGCAAAAAGTGATCGACGCGGCAAGGCAGAGCGGCGCCGATGCGATCCATCCCGGCTACGGCTTCCTCGCGGAGAACCCGAGATTTGCCTCTGCCTGCGAGCAGGAGGGTATAAAGTTCATCGGACCGTCGAGCAGAGTCCTTGCCCTTCTGGGCGACAAGGTAGCAGCGCGCCGCGAGATGATAAGAGCAGGGGTGCCCGTTGTGCCGGGGACCGATGAATGCGTGACAGAATTCGGGCAGGCAAGGGACATAGCCAAGGAGACCGGATACCCGGTGATCATCAAACCCTCGGGTGGTGGAGGGGGAATCGGCATGACCATCGTGGAAAGTGAAGGGGAGCTGCAAAAGGCCCTGGAGTCGACCCAGGCCATTGCCGCGACCACCTTCGGCATAGCCGATGTCTACATAGAGAAATACCTCACCAACCCCCGCCATATAGAGTTCCAGCTACTGGGAGACTCCCACGGGAATGCCATTCACCTGGGGGAGCGGGAATGCTCCATACAGCGAAGACATCAGAAGCTCATCGAGGAATCCCCTTCTCCGGCCGTCACCCCGAAACTCCGCAAAGAAATGGGAGAGAAGGCCGCGAACGCCATAAGGATGGTCGGTTATGAAGGCGCGGGGACCATGGAGTTCCTCTTCTCCGAAGGAAAGCTGTATTTCATGGAGGTGAACGCCCGGGTGCAGGTGGAGCATCCGGTGACGGAGATGGTAACGGGCGTGGATATAGTGAAAGAGGGGATACGCATCGCCTCGGGCTTGCCCTTAAGTCTCACGCAGAAGGATGTGTTGGTGCGGGGGAGCGCCATTGAATGCCGTATCAATGCGGAAGATCCCTTTGCAGACTTTGTCCCGACCCCGGGCAGGATCAAGAGCTATCATTCTCCCGGCGGGACCGGCATCCGGGTGGACAGCGGCGTGTACAGCGGTTACACGATACCGCCCTTCTACGACCCCATGATCGCGAAGCTCATCGTCTGGGGCAGGGACCGAAATGAGGCGATTACGAGAATGCGGCGGGCACTCTATGAATATGTGATTGTCGGCGTCAAGAGCAATATCCCCTTCCACAAGGCGGTCATGGAAAACCCGCGCTTCATGAAGGGTGAGCTGGGGACCCACTTTATCGAAACCGAAACTACGCTCCCGGACGACATGAAGGCCATCATGGAGCGGGAGAAGCCGTTGGAGGAAAGACTACCCCGGCCGTTTGACGAAAAAAAGAGAATTGCCGCCATTGCCGCGGTAGCTGCTGTAAGCCGGATGTATTCCGGCCGGACAGACGCCTAGGCGTTATGGCGGAGGGAGGGAGTGAAATGATTAAGAGAATCGACCATGTCGGCGTGGTGGTGAAAAACCTCGACGAGGCGCTTGACCTTTATGTCAATACCCTGGGATTCAAGGCATCGGAGGTCCTAACGGCAGAAAAGGGGGAAAGGTTTAGGACGGTCATGGTTTCCCTGGGGCAGGTCACATTTGAATTAATAGAGCCCTTGGACGCGAAGGGCGGGATACGGGGCTTCCTTGAGACGAGGGGAGAGGGGATACACCATGTCTCCCTCGAAGTCGACGATATCGGGGAAGAACTTCGTACGCTCGGCGCGAAGGGGATAAGGTTCCTGATGAAGGAGCCGGAGCAGGTCATGGGAACACTGGTGACCTTTGTACACCCCAAGTCGACGCGGGGGGTTCTCATGGAGGTGCTGCAGCGGGTGGGCGAGGGCGACACGAAGACCTGACCACGCCCGCTGATCGAAGCGAAAGAGTGAAGGATTGCCACGAAGTTTACTACAGGGAGGATAAAGATGGAAAAGTTTGATGCTATCATCATCGGGGCTGGTCCAAATGGTTTGTTGTGCGGTGCTTATCTGGCAAAGGCGGGGGTTAAGGTGCTTCTTCTGGAGAAAAGGCATGAAATAGGGGGCGGGCTGATCACAGAGGAGGTCACCGTTCCGAATTTCCTTCACGACACTCACGCAATTTATATGGCCATGATCGATTATGCCCCTGCGATCAAGGATTTGGAACTGGAAAAAAACATCAAATGGATACGGCCCGAACCGACCATGAGCATGCACTTTTCCGATGGACGGGCTTTGAGCATCTACCCGGACTATGAGCGGACGAGCAAGTCCATTGCCCAGTTTTCCGCCAAGGACGCCAAGGCATACCTGGAGATCGGCCCAAGGTTCGCCGAACTGACCGACAAGTTTCTGGCTCCCGCGACATACAAAGCCCCGGTGCCTGCCTTTGAGGCGGTGGCCAAGCTGGAATCTCACGAGATCGGCAGGGAAATCGGTGAGTATACGGGAAAAACCCCGCAAGAGATCGTCTTCGAACTCTTCGAGAGCGATCAGGTGAGGGCCCTCTTCCTCTATGCGGCCTGCATGTGGGGGTTGAACCATGACATGGAAGGGGTGAGCTACCTCGTGCCCCTGCTCATCAACCGCGCCGGTCAGTACCGGCTGACCATAGGGGGCGCCCACCGGCTGGGCCACTGGATGTATAAGGCTGTTTATAAGGCAGGAGGGAGGGCCTGGACCAGCCAGCGGATCAAAAGGATCATCATAGAAAACGGTCGCGCCTCGGGCGTGGAGCTGATAGACGGCGAAATACTGAAGTCTAATATTGTCATAAGCAGCGTGGACCCGTATCAGACGTTCTTCAAATATGTGGGAGAACAGCACCTCGAACCTGAGTTTGCAACCCGGCTCAGGGACTACGAGTGGGAATCATCGTCTCATTTCGTATATCACATGGCCCTGAATGAAGCACCCCAATTCAAGCTTGGAGATAAATACCCCGACCTATACAAAACCTTTATTCACGTAGTCGGTTTTGATACGGCCCAGGAGTTGATGGATCACTGGGGAAAGGTCAAGAAGGGGCAGTTGCACCAGGCCGGCTTTAACTGCTGTTTTCCCTCCATCCATGACCCTGTGGTGGCCCCCATGGGGAAACATACGGGTCTCCTGTCGCAGCACGCCCCATACGACATTGAGGGCGGGGACGCTGATAGCTGGTACCGGGAACGGGAGGTGCACGGTGAACGGTGCGTTGCCGTCCTCGAGAAATTCGTCCCCAATATCCGAAAGATTATGATGAGACACTACATAACCACCCCTCTGGATATTGAGAACAAACTGTGGGATATGGGGAAAGGCTCGATCAAGCAGGGGGCTTACCTCCCGCTTCAGATGGGGTATCTGCGCCCCAACGAATACTGCTCCCAATACGCCACGCCTGTAGAAGGCCTTTATATGTGCGGTGCTTCGGTTTTTCCTGGAGGGCTGGTCACCCTGGGGGCCGGCTACAATGCGGCGGGTAGGATTGTCGATGACCTGGGTATCGAACGCTGGTGGGCGAAGCCGGAGATAGTGGCAAAGGCAGAGGAACTAGGGATGCTGTAGGCGGGGAACGGCACGTGGCCTCCAGCCTCGAGCACAAGGACGAAACTTTCTTAAGGAGGATATACCAATGGCAGATAGAAGTTACGATGCAGTTATAGTCGGCGGCGGTCATCATGGCTTAATCACGGGCTGTTATTTGGCCCGGGCCGGGTTGAGCGTGGGCGTTTTCGAGCGTCGGTATGAAGTAGGCGGGGGCGCGGCGAGCGAGGACCTTCCGTTGTCCGGATGGCCCAGGGATACGCATGCCCACTTTATCCGGTTTTTCACGGCGCCGGCGTATCACGATTTCAAGCTGTGGGAGAAGGGGCTTAAGCTCATCTTCCCGCCAGGGGCGAGTAATTCCTGCCTCTGGCCTGACGGGACAGCGGTTGCCATGAGGTCGCTCTACGATGTTAAGGGTGACACGACTCCCGATAGCTGGCCGTACCTCGCGGAGAATATGGAATATAATGCGAAGCAGGTTGCCGCCTTCTCCCAGAAGGACGCCGATACCTGTTACGAACTGGCGCAGAAGTATCAGAGTGTGTGGAAGCACTATGTGGACCAGTGGCATTATTCGATACCTCCGGCGGCAGGGCAGAAGGACCTTGACGAGATCCTGATCGAGAAGGGGCTGGTGAATCCTGATTGGGCCACGATGGACACGGGTTCGGTAGCCTATGATATTTTCGAAAGCCCGCAGCTGCGGGAGTACTACATGCGTTTGGCCCAGGGACATACGGGTATTTATCCGAGCCAGCCCCAGCATCTTATGATAACCCTGCACACGCTCGGCTCCATGCTCGGGGGACTACCGATCTCCATATCGGCCGGAGGGACACATAACATAGCACATGCGTTGCAGAGGGCCCTCATGGAGGAGGGTGGGGACTTCTTCGTGCTTTCGGAAGTCACGAAGATCCTCATCGAAGGGAACCGTGCTACCGGTATAAGGCTGGCCGATGGAACGGAGATCGAGGCGAAGAAAATGGTGGTGTGTGATAGCAACGTCTATCAGGTTGTCAACAAATTTATAGGACATGAGCATACTCCCGCATCGATTGTAGAGAAGGTGAAGAAGGTGCACTCGGATATGGGGGCATGGTGGTTCTGGGCCACTTACTACCAATTACCAAAATATCTGCATGAAGCCGCCCACCCGGAGTGCTTGACGCAAAGACAGTACATGATGCCCCTCAAGCCGGACTGGTTCCGCTATGAACAATACGAGGAATTCAAAAAGGGAATGCTACCGACCTACATCTATTTTCACATAAGTCACCCCTCGTACTTCGATCCGCGATATGCCCCCGAGGGGCATCATAGCAGTGTAGTGGAATTTTACGGCCCGCCCGTATCCTATGTGGGTGTGGACTGGTATGACACGTGCGACCCGGCCATGATCGAACGGGTTATCGAACAGTGGCAGTGGTATGCCCCCAATATGACAAAAGATAACTTCATCGCCTGGCACAACACGAGCGTTCGGGACATGGCCGACAAGCTCTGGGATATGCCGAACGGGTGCTGGACGCAGATTGATATGACGAACGACCAGATGGGACAGCGTCGCCCCATACCGGAATACTCCCGGTACAAGACGCACTTAGACAACGTATACATGTGCTCGTCTACGATGCACCCGGGTGGAGCATTGCACGGGATATGCGGGTACAACGCCTACAAACGCATCGCCGAGGATTACGGGTTGGAAAAGCCCTGGGAAAAGGCAGGGAGACCATTCTAAGTCGGGGGTATCCGTATCT
>JBEKJU010000126.1:0-18901 GCA_050011095.1 Syntrophorhabdales bacterium | reverse complement strand
TACCATAAGATCGTGGTCGGACCCCTCGTAAATAGTAGCCGCTATCCGCAGATCAGGATGCCTGAACGCCTGTAAAACGAAGGCAAATTCGGCGGTAGGAGCAATATCTATCTTGTTCGCGATGAGTTCGTTGATCGCCACCGGGCCCGACTCCTGCGCGTTGATGGCGACGTCAATCCCATGTTTTTTGAAATAACCCTGACTGTCGGCCAGATAAATGAGGGCGCAGTGAAGGTTTGGGAAAACACCAACCCGCACAGGCTCCGCCAGTACCCGCCCTACCGACGGCGCGAGCAACAGCAGTGTCCCGGTGACTGCGGTGAAGATACCAATCACGACTTTTCTCTTCGATTCATAAAAGCCCATTCTCATGGCTGCCTCTCCTGATGGCGAAGACAGGATCAGTGAATTATCGTGACCGCCTCGGCCTGTTGCCTTGGGATGGCAATTTCCGGCACATTATACCAGACTGGTTTTTGCTCGTATACAGGATTTGCGGATCATGAACGAGGAGAGGACTCCGAGTATTTCGGGGTGAAAGGGTGTACAGAGAGGTTGCGACACAAAAACTCGACTTCAGCCTTGACTTCAGCCTTGCTATATTCAATGGACGGTTGAGTCGTCCAAGGGAATAAGGATATCCTCCATCGTTGGGGCTGTTTATTCTAGTCGAGAATCCAAGACAGGAGAGCTTACGATGAGGGGAATGAGGACGAAGAGAGTGAGGGCGGTGAAGGAAGGCACGCTGATCGCGACGGTGGATATCGGCGCAACCACTAACACAGGATACTGCACCTGTGCCGACGGCAGGGACATGAAGGTCTTCAAGTTCGGCAACACGAGAGAAGGATTCGAGAAGTTCTGGCATATGGTGGTTGCTGCCCGAAACAGATTCACCTGCACCGAAGTGATAGTCGGCTATGAATCCACCGGTCCCTATGCCGAGCCTCTCGTTCATTACCTAAGGGATAAGCCCGCGAATATCGTCCAGGTCAATCCTCTCCATACAAAGAGGTTGAAAGAGGTGAACGACAACTCCCCCGGCAAGACGGATGACAAGGATCCCCGGGTAATCGCCGACATCATAAAGATCGGGCGAGCCTTAAGCGTCGTCGTCCCCGAGGGCGACGCAGCCTATCTCCGAAGGCTCAACAATGCGAGGGAACGGCATACCGGGGAGCGCATCGCCCTGCTCAATCAGATGCAACAACTGGTCTTTGTCATCTTCCCTGAGTTCAAGACGGTCATCCCCCGTATGGCGGGCAAGACGGTTCGCCTCATCCTCAAGAAATACACGACACCCGAGCAGATAGGCGGTATGGACACGCACGTACTCGGTGAAGAGATGCGTAAACGGAGCTGGGGCAAGCTCGGGATAAAGGATGCGGAGCTTTTGATCAAGGCAGCTCAGAACACAGTGGGGATCAAGGAGGGAATGGCCGGCATCGTCCTGGACATAGAACACATCATCGCTCAACTGGAGGTCGTGGAGCGGTTCATTGCAGAGATCGAATCCGAGATGGCTCTTATTCTGGAACGTATCCCCTGCAGCGCACGGCTTCTCTCGATCAAGGGGCTCGGGGTGATTTCCGTCGCGGGCCTTATCGGGGAGGTAGGAGATTTTTCGAAGTTCAGGACCCAGTCGGAGATCATGAAGCTCGCCGGCCTCGATCTTTACGAGGTGAGCTCGGGAAAGAGAAAAGGGCAAAAGAGGATAACGAAGAGGGGCAGACGCGTCATGAGAAAGATCCTCTACTTTGCCGCCATCCAGATGATCGGAAAGCACGGGATCATGCACGAGTATTACGAGCGACTCACCGGCAGAGGCACCTTAAAAATGAGGGCGCTCGTGGCCGTGATGAGTAAACTCTTGGGTATCATCCTTGCGATCCTCAGGGATGATCGCGACTACGTGGGGGAGTACTGTGCTCCTCCAAAAAGGAGGCTGATAAAGAGAGCGGCTTAGGGTATGATCATGACTGACGGGGGGATCATCGTTTTCTTCCATTGAGGCGCATTGCGCGACCTCCTACTTCAGAATACATGACTCCCCGTCAACATTCTAGCCCCGATTAAGCAAGGTAAGAGCGCCAATCACGGCGACTCTCAAATCATAAGGGTCGGGCAGAATGTTGCAATCTGATGGGGAACCCGTCAGCCAACCAAACCTGCGGCGCTCAAAACGGATAAAAAACACTTGACTGGATAAATAAGGAAGCGTTGTGGGCTCAGGCGTCGGTCCTGGCGAGAGAGAACCCGAACCCGGTGCGTGGCCTGCTGCTTCAGACCCTCAACCAGATGATCGACATCAGCGCCACGAGGTTGGCTGCGTTCAAGAACAGGGTCCCCTTTTCCATTTATGCAGTGCTCTTTCTGGTGTCGGTCACAGCCATGTGGCTTTTTGGCTCCTATTTCAGCATGCGGAGCAGGCGGTCGGGAATGCTTGCCATTCTGATAGCTTAGGTTATGTGGCTGATCATGGACCTTGACCAGCCCCTGCGGGGAGCGATCAGGCCAAGCCAGGAGAGCCTCATAGATCTTGGCGCAGATTTGAACAAGGGACCGACTGAAGGTAAACCCGCGACTACCGGTGGCGCAATCCATCGGGAAACGAGAGGTGAGGGCCGGTAAGGCAGATAGTGTGAAAAAACCCGGCAGGAGAGAGGTCCGACCGGGCTTTGTAATCAACCGGGACACGTCGGTGGATGCCCATTTTGGCCCAACCGCTGGGGTAGAAACCATGGAAGCAGCTGGGTCCAGACCGCCCACGGCAAGGCCTGGAACGTTCTTCTGCGCTTCTACGGTCCGCTCGAACCGTGCTGCGCTTGCGTGTTTGTGATATTCAAGAAAAGGAGGGCGAAACATGCCTGACAAACCAAACATTGTGTTCGTCTTGTGCGACAACGTCGGCTGGGGTGACTTCTCGTGCTACGGGGGGAGCATCCCGACCCCCCGGATCGACAAGCTCGCCAGCGAGGGCATCCGCTTCAACAACTACACCGTAGAGTCTCAGTGCACGCCGACGCGCTCCGCGATCCTGACCGGCCGCCAGTCAGTGCGGTGCGGGACGTTCTCCGTGGTTCCCGGTCAGGAAAAGCTCGGCCTTGCGCCCTGGGAGTACACGATCGCCGAGTTGCTCTCGGACGCGGGTTACAGGACGTCGTGTTGGGGCAAGTGGCATCTCGGCGACACGGAGGGGCGGCTGCCGACAGACCAGGGCTTCTACGAGTGGTGGGGCTACCGCAACAGCGTCGACGAGGCCGGCTACACGTCGTACGCGGCGTTCAGGGCAATGGCCGAAGCGAAGGGGATCGAGACGCCCAAGATTTGGCAGGGCAAGAAGGGCCAGAAGTCGACCGCAGTCCGCGAGCTGGACATGGAGGTGCGTCCCCTGCTTGACGAGCTGATCGTCGACAAGGCTACCGACTTCATCAAGCGAGCCGCCAAGGGCGACAAGCCGTTCTTCACCTACATCGCCCTCTCCCATATCCACCCTCCGGAGAAAGCGCACCCGGACTTCGACCAGACCGATCCGACGCGCTTGGGGCTTTACGCGGACCTGATCGCGGAGATGGACTATCGAGTCGGACAGATCGTCGACTGTGTGGAGGAGGCCGGGATCGCCCGCAACACGTTCATCGTCTTCTCCAGCGACAATGCGGCGCTCTGTGTTCCGTCGTCCGGATTCGGCGGTTCGAACGGACCCTGGCGTGGGGACTTCTTCACACCGCCCTCGGAAGGCTCGATGCGGGTTCCCGCGATGGTCCGCTGTCCGGGCAAGGTGCCGGCCGGGGTGGTCACCGAGGAGATGCTCTCGGCCCACGACTGGTACAAGACGTTCGCGGCCCTCGCGGGGGCTTCGGACAAGGTGCCCACCTACCGGCCGATGGATGGCGTCGACGCCTCGAAGTTCTTGCGCGGCGAAAGCGAGCACACGGGCCGCGAGGCCCTTCTGTTCTTCGGGCCTGACGGGTCGCTGATGTCGGTCAAGCACCACAACATCAAAGTGTGGCTTCGGTACAGCAAGAGCATCGAAAAGCCGATCGTCACGGCGCAGTTTCCGATGATCTTCGATCTTGGCAGCGACCCTGGCGAGAGGAACGCCCTTTTCGCCGATAAGATGGACGTGGGCTGGATGTTCTTCCTCATCATGCCGTTCATCGCTGAGTACGAGAAGAGCGTTGTTCAGTACCCGAACATCAAGCCGGGCGAGGACTTCGAGGGGTACAAATAAAGTACAGCAACAGTGGCAACGCTTCGCGCAGCTACAGGAATCAATGAAGGCTAAAAAAGGGGCCGGACATGATACATAAGCGATCAATCATTGTATTATCAGTCATAGTCCTTTTTGGTATGCCCCTCGCTGTAAAGGCCGGGGCGCAGGAAACATCATCTGCAAACCCCTACTCGGGTGACTTCTGGTCCCGCTCGACTCTCACCGGTGACTGGGGAGGCGTACGTAATGACCTGGCCGCAAAGGGCGTTACCTTCGACCTGAGCCTGATCCAGGGTACCCAGGGGATCGTCGGCGGCGGCAAGGAGGAACCCTGGGACTACGACGGGCGAGGAGACCTGACAATCAATGTGGACACTCAGAAACTCGGATTGTGGCCTGGAGGGTTCTTCACGGCGGAGGTCGAGGGAAATTATGGTAAGGCGGTGAACCGTTACACCGGCGCGCTTATGCCTGTGGATAGCAATCGGATTTATCCAACGCCCACGGGTGACAACCTCAACGTGCCCGCCTTCAACTTTACCCAGTTCCTTTCTCCCTACTTTGGCGTCACTCTGGGCAAGTACGCCACCCTCACCTCCACCTCCGGCGATATGAATGAGTTCGCCCACGGCAAAGGGGATACCCAGTTCATGAATCTGGCACTTAACTTTAATCCGATCTTTGCATTGACGGTTCCCTATTCGACGCTCGGCGCCGGGGCGATCATATTGCCGACGAAAGACCCCAACGCTGCCATTGTAAGTTTCATGGTTCTGGAAGCCAACGGGCAGGCCAGCACCTCCGGGTTCAGTGATTTGAACCAGAACAAATTGAGTTTTGCCGGTGAGGGCCGCGTGAGAACGGACTTCTTCGGGCTTACCGGACACCAGCTTTTAGGCATGACTTATTCTAACCAAGAGTACACGTCGATTGATCAGAACGCGCGCTTTATTATCCAGAACGGTGCGCTTGAGCACACGAAAGGCTCCTGGAACATGTACTACAACTTCGATCAATACCTGTACGAGCCAAAGAAAGGCTCCGGTGAGGGTATCGGCATCTTCGGGCGGTTCGGCGCGTCCGACGGCAATCCTAACTTCATGCACTACTTCTACAGCATGGGATTCGGCGGCAAGGGAGTCATCCCCTGTCGTCCCCTGGATACCTATGGTATAGGGTACTATTACCTGGATATCAGGAGTCCCACTTTCACGGTGCTTGGAAGGACCGCGTCATTGTTGGGGGACGAGCAAGGGTTTGAGGCGTATTACAATATTGCAGTAACGCCCTGGATGAAGTTGACTCCGGACATACAGGTCATCCGGCCTGCCCAAAAAAACACTGTAAGCATCATCACGGCTGGGGGGATACCCAGCTTGAGCACAAAGAGCATAGATACGGCGACTGTCCTCGGCCTCCGGCTTCAGTTGATTTTCTGATGCCTTGTGTGCCCCGGCGAAGGACTGCTATGTGCGGTCCGTTAGCTGCTCAGTGGGGCTGAGAAATTGGCAATGAAACAGGGGAAACAGCAACGGATGAATAATCGGTCCTCAGCATATGGCAGAACTCACTCTTTGCTGCGGTAATGTTGAAACAGACAGGTTTTACCGATGTGCAGCTTCGCAGGTGGCTTCCTCGTCGGTGCCTTCCTGTACCGATCGGAGGCCGGCCAGGCCAAGTCTCAGGTACTCACCAGGAAGATTTGAGTAATAGATGGCCAGCATTGCCAATGCCGTCATGAGCGTCACCACCGCAGAGAGCAGGGCAATTCTAGCGTAACGGACAATACGCCTCATGGTTTTCTTCCTCACGGCTCCTTCAGGTTTTCGATGAGGATACGGCGTATCTCCTCGATGGTTTGCGGTTCGGCCTGCGTGGAATGTCCGGAATGGACGATCAATTCGGATGCCACACCATCGATGTGGGCGCTCCTGTACTGGACGACTCCGTCGTTCCACTCTTCCCTGGGATCATCGGGGTTCTTCACCGGGATGATTGAATGGGCAATGACCCCCGGCGCAACCGGCATTGAAGAAATGGCTTTGACAAAGGGACTCTCGGGGGCCATGTTATCCGTGCTCTTCGGAATATCTTTGAAACTGGCTATGGAAGCTGGGCCGGAGACCTGGCTCAACACTTCCGTCACAGGACTCAGCAATGTTCCGGGAAGTGAAATAAGCTTGCCCGTGAGCCTGCCAATCCATCCGCCGGACACAAAACTGCCCTGCTGGGGTGTGGCGATGAACACCACCCGTTTGACGAAGGGCAGTGGCTTATAGAAGAAGCTGCGCCGCAGAAGGTCGCGTGTATCAGGAGAAACATTGAGCTGATCAAAAGGGGTTGACGCCATGTTCTCCCAAAACCTCGTGCCGCTATCGATGACCGTAAGTTTGGCCAGAAGACCGCCCTGACTGTGTCCGATGACAACCATCTTCTTCATGGCAGGATCTTTTCCCTCAGGGTCGAGCTCCTTAACTGCACTCCGTAGGCCCTCTGTGAGTAGTCCTCCGGAATAGAGGATCGGGTTGCCTGTGTTGTACGTGAAAAGCCAGATCTGGTATCGGCCCCACAGGTCCCGGTCGTTCTGGATTTCATTGATCAGCTCTGCCCAGCGCGCAGGGCTGGAGGCTGTTCCGTGGACGAGCACCAGGGGGATGAGCCCGGGCCGGTAGGGCGCCATGAGAAACACATTGTCCTTGAATCGGGAAGCCTCTTTCACGAGACGGAGGTTTCCCGAAAAAAGCCCCTTAAGCTCGAATTGGTAGACCTGCGAACCTTCCAGGGTGTAGGCCAGGGCAGAGCTGAGCCCGAACTCGATAGGCACCCTGCGACCTTCCACGGTCATGGATGTTTCTTCCTGAACGGTTTTAAGTTCCAGTCTTGCCGCGATATGGCCGGTTTTAAGACCTTCTTCCGCATTGTCCGGTTTAAGGAAGGCCGTAACAGCGACTTTTATCCCTGGGGGAACTCTTGCAAAGGCGGGATCCTTGACTCCCGGAGGGCGCTCCAGCGACGCCACGAGAGGCGCCCCTATTCCCGGCCAGCGGTACCAGTTACGCAGGCCCCGCACCTCCAACTCCGATGCATCCAAAAAAGTGACGAGACGGAAATGACCCCAGAGGAACTCATCCGGGTCCATCGTGACCGCAACGTCACCGAAAGAAGTCTTGTAAGTCCCCTCCCTGAGCACCACATCCCTGCCGGCGTCCGGCCTGAACCCTTTGGCTATACCCTCGTTGTAGAGGTCCACTGCGAGGCGGAAACGGGGGTCGAAGGGATCGGGCGAGGCGGCCAGGTCCTTTGGAAAGAGATAGGCGTATGCATAGATGGCGGCAGAAAGAAAATATGGTGTACCTCCGCCATGAGATGCGTGAAGGAAGGAGAGTTCTGCCAGGGCAAAGAGCCGGTCGGCCTCATTTGCCGTAGGGAGTCCCTTGTGGATGGTGGCGATCACCCGGACAGGTTCACTTTTGAATTTTGCTTCCAGGCCCGTACGGCTGAGGATCTGCGCCGTCGGGGCACTCAAGGTGTCGCCTGAAAGAACACTGGCGGTAAGCTTTTGGTAAGCCTCCTGCTGGGTTAGATGGCGCACCCCCACCGGTGTTGCGCATCCGGACAGAAACAGGAGTGCGACCATAAGGGCCGCAAGAATTCCTGATTGAATCCGAGTGGAAACAAATGTTGACGTTCTTATCGCGGTATTTCCCCGTTTAGTCAAACCCATCAGATTCGGGATCTTATAACAGCAGGAAAGGTCGCACATCAATAAAACGTAACACGAAAAGCCTTAAGCTGCATGTGATATCTTCTGTTCTTTTCGGCAGGGATGTTGAACTTGCTTCATGCGATCAGTTCTTACTCTCTCGCCATATCTTCTCGACCTTGGATAATCAATTCTCACCGCATACGACCAAAGCCCTATAGACAGCCTCCAAGATAGGACCGATATTTTATTGTGCGGTCCTGTTTTCTACCAGAGTGCCTAAGCACGCCACAAGGCGTTGCAACCGCTATGAGACTACCCATGGTTTATATGACGACGAATCGGTCCGAGAAGCATTATTGACGACGCAGTGTCGGGGTTACCAGTCATCGACCAACTATAAGGAGGTGTAACAATGTCACTTAAAGAGTACAAACCCGGAACGACATTTACCGGTGTCATCGGACGGACGTTTGATGTCTCCAGTCCTGCGTGGCCCGAGCCGCTACGCGCCAAAGAAGGCGCGCCCAACGTGTTGTTCATCGTGCAGGACGACACCGGCTTCGGTCAGATGGGGTGTTACGGCAGCCCCATCGAAACGCCGAATATTGACCAACTGGCCGCGAACGGCCTGCTTTTCAACAACATGCACACCACGGCGCTCTGCTCGCCGACGCGCTCCTGCATCCTGACCGGGCGCAACCATCACTCGAACGCAATGTCCTGCATCACCGAGGGTTCCACCGGTTATCCGGGTGGAAACGGGTACATCCCGTTCGAGAACGGATTTCTCTCCGAGATATTGCTCCAGCATGGTTACAACACCTTTTCCGTCGGCAAGTGGCACCTGACGGCGTCGGATCAGATCTCGGCGGCCGGTCCGTACGATCGCTGGCCTTTGGGCAGAGGCTTCGAACGCTATTATGGGTTCCTTGGTGGGGATACGCACCAGTACTACCCGGAGCTGGTGTACGACAACCACGGCGTTGAACCCGAGAAAACCCCGGAAGAGGGCTACCACCTGACCGAGGACCTTGTGGACAAGGCTATCAGCTTCATCGCCGACTCCAAGCAGGTCGCGCCGAACAAGCCCTTTTTCCTGTACTTCTGTCCCGGCGCGATGCATGCGCCGCACCACGTTCCGAAAGAGTGGGCGGACAAGTACAAGGGCAAGTTCGACGACGGCTGGGATGCCTACCGTGAGGGAGTATTTAAGCGCCAGAAAGAGCTGGGCATCATTCCGCAAGACGCAAAGCTCTCGCGCCACGATCCCGACGTGCAGGACTGGAGCACCCTCTCTGCCGACGAGAAGAAGCTGTACGCCCGCATGATGGAGGTGTTCGCGGGGTTCCTGACCCACACTGACTACCACTACGGCCGTCTGTTCGACTTCCTGAAGACGATCGGCGAGTGGGAGAACACGCTCATCATGTTCATCTCCGACAACGGCGCCAGCGCGGAAGGTGGACCGACCGGATCGGTCAACGAAAATAAGTTCTTCAATAACGTCCCGGACTCGTTGGAAGAGAACTTGAAGAAAATAGACGAACTGGGCGGGCCGACGACCTTCAATCACTACGCCTGGGGCTGGACCTTCGCGGGGAATACGCCGTTCCGTCGCTGGAAGCGCGAGACCTATCGCGGCGGCATCAGCGACCCGTTCATCGTCCACTGGCCTAAGGGCATCAAGGCGAGGGGCGAAGTGCGCACACAGTATGCCCACGCCATCGATATGGTGCCTACGGTGATCGAGGCGCTGGGCATCGAGGCCCCGACCTCCATCAAGGGTGTTACCCAGTCGCCGATCCAAGGCCACAGCTTCGCCCATACCCTCAACAACGCAAACGCGCCCACGAAGCACATCACCCAGTACTTCGAGATGATGGGGCACCGTTCGATCTATCACGACGGCTGGCGCGCCGTGTGTCCGTGGCCCGGGCCGTCCTTCAAGGAAGCGGGCCTCCCCTTCGGCGCTCCGATCGACAAGGACAAACTGACCGAGCTGGATGCCAAGGGCTGGGAGCTTTACAACATCGAGAAAGATGTCGCCGAGAACCACGACATCGCAGCCGATAACCGTGCCAAACTGATCGAAATGGTCGCCACATGGTATGTCGAAGCGGGCAAATACAACGTTCTCCCCGTCGATTCACGCGGAACGCTGCGTCTCATGGACGAGAGGCCGCAGATCGCAATCGCCCGCACCAGCTATACAGTCTATCCGAACACGCAGATGGTGCCGGCCAATGCCGGTCCCAATGTGATGAACCGGCCTCACAGCATCACGGCCGATGTCGAGCAGGGTGGCTACTCTTTCTACATGCAGGACGGCAAGCTCCACTATGTCTACAACTACGTCGGCAGCCACTTCTCCCACGTTGAATCGGATGTTCCTGTCCCAGAGGGACGGCACAAACTGCGCTTCGAGTTCGAGGTGACCGGCAAAGCCGACATCAAGAACGGCAAGGGCGCGCCGGGCCGCGGCCAGCTCTACATCGATGGCAAGCTGGTCGGGCAGGGGGACATTCCTCTCACCATGCCGTTGGCGATCGGCCTTTGCGGGGGCATCGTGTGCGGCGCCGACACCGGCTCCCCGGTGTGGGACAAGTACCAACCGCCGTTCAAGTTCACCGGCAAGCTCTACAGCGCGACCGTGGACGTGAGCGGAGAGTTGATCAAGGACAATGAACATGACCTCAAGGTGATTCTCGCGCGGCAGTGAGAACGCCTATCTGACAATACAGTCAAGCAAATGGGGGGGTACCGTATGACCTCTGAACACATCAGGCTTGAAGAGACCCTGACATCAAACATACCCTGGAAGAAGTGGGGCCCTTATCTCAGCGAACGCCAGTGGGGAACCGTTCGTGAAGACTACAGCGCAAATGGAGATGCCTGGAACTTCTTCACCCACGACCATGCCCGTTCCCGGGCTTACCGCTGGGGCGAGGACGGCATCGCCGGCATATCCGATGACAAGCAGCATCTTTGCTTCGCCCTTGCATTGTGGAACGGCAAGGATCCCATTCTTAAGGAACGCCTCTTCGGTTTGACCAACAGTGAAGGCAATCACGGCGAGGACGTCAAGGAATACTATTTCTACCTCGACAGCACGCCGACACACTCCTATATGAAATATCTCTATAAGTATCCCCAAGCAGCCTATCCTTACGCCGACCTAGTGGATACGAACCGCCGGCGCAACCGTAATGACATGGAGTATGAGCTCCTCGATACCGGCGTCTTCAATGATGACCGGTATTTCGATGTCTTCGTGGAGTACGCCAAGGTTGGTCCGGAAGACATCTTCGTACGGATCACAGCCATCAACCGGGGACCGGACACGGCCGAACTGCATCTCCTGCCGACGCTGTGGTTCAGGAACGACTGGTCGCTGTGGATTGCCGAATCCAACCGAGCCCCCGGCAAACCGAACATCAAGCAGATCACGGCTTCGGCAGGCGCGAGCACGGTCGCTGCGGCTCATCCGCTGCTGGGGGAATTCATCCTTTCCTGCGAAGGCGATGTGCCGCTTCTCTTCACCGAGCAGGCCCTTCGCGGCGAGACGGACCTCAATTTCCTCAGGACGACGTTCAACAAGCTGCTCTTGAACTTCACCTGGTGGGTGAACCGCAAGGACCGCTTCGGCAAGAACGTGTTCGAGGGCGGCTTCCTCGGCCTCGACAACATCGGCGTCTTCGACCGCAGCGCCCCGCTTCCCACCGGGGGCTACCTGGAGCAGGCGGACGGCACGGCGTGGATGGCCCTCTTCAGCCAGAACATGCTGGAGCTCGCGGTGGAGCTTGCCGCCCACGACCCCACTTACGAGGACATGGTGGTGAAGTTTGCTGAGCACTTCTGCTACATCGCCGTGGCCATGAACCGGCCCGGCCAGGGGGGGCATGTGGGACGAGGAGGACGGCTTCTACTACGACCTCTTGCGGCTCCCCGACGGCAGCGCCCACAGGCTCAAGGTGCGCTCCATGGTGGGGCTCCTGCCTCTCTGCGCCACGACGGTGTTCGAGAAGTGGCAGCGGGAGCGCATTCCGCGGGGGATGGTTCAGCTCATGGAGCGCCTAGGAGTACCGGGTGGACTACCCTGCCGGCCGAGTCGAACACGGGCATGTCCGGGGGCAACTCGAACTGGCGGGGTCCTATCTGGATGCCGGTGAACGCCTTGATCATCAGGGCGCTCCTTACTTTCTACCAGTACTACGGTGACAACTTCAAGATCGAATGCCCGACCGGTTCGGGCACCATGATGAACCTTTTTGAGGTGAGCAAAGAGATAACTAACCGTCTGACCCGCATCTTCCTGCGTAACGAACAGGGCAAGCGTCCCGTATATGGCGGAACAGGAAAATTTCAGAACGATGCTCAGTGGCGCGACAACATTCTCTTCTATGAGTATTTTCACGGCGACAATGGCGCCGGACTGGGCGCAAGTCATCAGACAGGCTGGACAGGATTAGTGGCAAGGCTGATCCAAGTCTTCGGATTGCTAGATCCCCAAAAGGCGCTTGAGGTCGGCAAACGTACGGCATTCACTCGTAAGACCTCGGAACCGTAAGGTGAAACAACGAAGCGGATGTGTTATGGCGGCAAGGTGGTAAACTATGAACCGAAAACAAATCCTTATTCTGATCGGTGCCGTGATTGTTTTAGCCCTGGTCGTGTGGCATGACCTTCCGATACCCACCGGATAGGTAGATTAGTCGAGGAGATGGGCCCCGCGCCATCGGCAACGAGGATGAGGGGGGATAAGGAGTACCCAGAGACGACGGCTTTAATGCTGGAAAGGCCACCAGGTTCAGTCATCTGATCGATGCGGCAGCAGCCAGCGAAGCGGGTATTCGGGCTTTAATCATGAAACCCCTCACAAAATTGGAGTTGGCGCGAACGGTCCGGAAAGTGCTGGGCGGCTAGAATCAAATCTTGCACCTTTCTCCTGGCAACCCTCACACAGCCAGCAAACAGGCGATTCACCCTTTGTAGATACCGTTTTCCATGTCAAGCCGTTTTTAGTCCGAAGTTCGGATCGAATGGCCGCCCTGACTTCAACACGCCGAAGATGATGTGAACGAGCTTCCGCATGACCGCGCAGACGATCACCTTGCCGTTTTTCGCCTTCTTTGTGAGACGCTGGCAAAAACTGATGATGACCGGATTGTACTGCATGGAGACAAGGGAAGGCATGTGGAGGGCCTTTCTCATCCGGGCACTACCCATCTTGTTGAGCCTTGGTTTGCCCTTGATAGAACTTCCCGATGCAAACTCCCTGGGAGCAAGTCCTATGAATGCCACGATCTTCCGAACGCTGTCACACTTCTCGAACAGGGAGAGCTCCGAAAAAATAGCAGCAATGGTAGCCTCCCCGATCCCGGGTATGGACCTTACGGAGGGAAGAAGAAAAGAACTTGTAAACGGTGTGATCGGGACATCTTAAATGGAACCAAGTGCGTGGAGGTGCCTCAGCCGGGAACTATGGGTGGCAAGACGTACTGTCGGGAGTGCGCGCAGAAGATTGTGGAAAAGAGCCGAGAAGACCTGGATCGTTTCGAGGAAGCGTTGAGAGTGTAACTTGGAAGTCAATTCACTTAGTTTCCTGGCTGATGGCTGGCATAGTCAAGAAGCACGGTGCTAGAATAGTAAATATATCTTACGTTTTCCCCGTCCACGAAGAACTTCATGCCAAAAAGAGGCACAAACCAGAGCCATGGCTTACGTAGGTTTACGATCTATGGCGATATCAGGACATCTTCCAATTTAGAAGCCTTTACGAACCTAGCCGGGTTGGCCCTAACCTCCAGCGCCTTGAAGTGGGCCTCGCCGCAGCTGATCTTCGCGCTCTCGCGGTCACGCAAATCGTCGGTAAACAGGCTACTCTTGGTTTCCACCACAAAGTAAAGGCGCTCGGCGCCGTCCTTCTCCACGAGGACAGCCCAATCGGGGTTGTATGAGCCGAGGGGTGTCGGCACCTTAAACCAGCCGGGAAGCTTTGCGTATACCCTGACCGCCTCGTTCTTCTCCAGTTCCTTGGCAAAGCTTGCTTCTGTGTCCGAGTCGTACACCACGTGTTCGGACACAGATTTCTGAGTATCGGTAAGCATATTTTTAAGGTAACCGGTTAATTCTTCCTGTTCGAACAGCTCCTGCGCATAATAGTACTCGTCTCCAAGACGCTGGTATTTGATGCCGTCCACAATGGCCAGGCGCTTGGCGCGATTTATCGCTTCCCCGGCCAGTTCGATGAATTGCTGGGGATTACGCTTGAAGTCATTCAACCTGACGCTCTCCGTCAGAATGCGCACGATGGTGCGGCGGGTAAGCTGGGTCTTATCTTGCAGGTCCGTGACCAGATCGGGCAGTTCGAGGCCCGTCTCGTCTATCACGACCGGCGCCGCTGCGCCTACCTCGGTGGCTTCCACGCCTGCGCAACCGATGGCCAAATCGGCTTTGCGCCACTGCAGGCGGGTCTTCGCGATCGGAGGGGCATTGTTGACCGCCGTAATGCACTGCTCGATAAGCCTCTCGTTGTCGAACTCAACACGATAGGTGGTCTTATGCTTGATGCGGTCCCAGAGCGCCTTGAACTCATCGCTGTGCAGCACCGCCTGGCGCGTGCGTACCTGCCTGCGTTCGTCGGCGTTCTTGATTTCCAGCTTACCTGTCAGCTTCCGCAGCACCTCCCTGATTTGGGGGAGTTGAGCGGAGAAGGTTTCCGGCACGGTCAGCGTGCCGTCCTTGAGCGCTTTCTTCAAGATGTCCTGCACCTTGCCCTTACCATCCACGTAGCCGGCGTTATGCAGGTATTGCCAAAGCGCCTTGGATTGCTCTACACCCATCGGCGTGGCTTTAACGTCGGCGCCAACTACAGGGATCGCCGCAAACTGGTGCTGCTCCACGATGCCGAAGCGGATGCCCGTGTCAGCCTCGATCTCCTTCTGCAGGTTCTCAGCGAATTGTTCGTAACCCTCGGTGGCGATTACGGTGAGTGTATTGGTCTCGAAGCCCCGAAGTCGCTCGCCCTCCTGGTTCACGCAAAGGCGCAGTCCCCGGCCGATTGTCTGGCGGCGTTCGCGCTTCGTTCCCATTTCGCGGAGGGCGCAAATCTGAAAGACGTTCGGGTTATCCCAACCCTCTTTTAGCGCGGAATGGGAAAAAATGAACTTCAAGGGCGTCTCGAAGCCAAGGAGCTTTTCCTTGTCCCGCATGATCAGACCGTAGGTATCGTCATCGGCCTTCGTGTCGCCGCGTGTGTCCCTGATGATTTCCACCATAGTGCCGCCGACCTTCTTCCTGTCAATGGAGAAATAGCCATTATGCACCTCAGCGGCTGCGCGGCCAAGGTCCACTTCCTTAAAAAGCGTCTGGTAGTCCGGATGATTTGCGGCCCTCTGGTATTCTTCTTCGAAGATGCGGGCATAGTCACCTTTAACCGGATTCCCCTCGCCGTCATACTGGCGATACTTATCCACTGCATCGATGAAGAAAAGGCTCAGCACCTTGATCCCTTGTGGGCGCAGCCGCTTCTCTTTGTCGAGGTGCTCCTTGATCGTCCGACGGATCATTTCGCGCTGGACAGCCATGGCATCCACATCGCAGTATGCCTGCCCGACTCGCAGGAATTGCTCGCCACCCGGCGCGCGGAGCTCCATGAACTCATTGCCCCTCTCGACACGTATTTCGCCGACGCGACAGTTTTCATAAACGGCGCGCCCCGTGGTTTGCTCCAAATTGTCGCCGTCGTACACGGTCACTTCTTGGCGCCGAACCCCGTGCAGCATTTGAATGTCAATCTCCACCCTTGCGCTGATGACGCCGCGCTTGTTGCTCACGCCGAGCAGCCGGACATAGGGCTTGTTGTGACCACCCTCAATGCTAGGCGATGCCACCTCTATCTGCTTGACCAGCTTGCGCTCGTAGGCGTCTACCGCGTCCAGCCGGTAGATCATGTGATGCTTGTCGGCGTGTGTCGCGGAATATCGCAGGGTGCAGAGCGGGTTCATTGCCCCTAGCGCTTCCCTCCCGCGTCCCTCCAGGCCGCCGTCCACGCTTTGCGGCTCGTCCACGATCAAGATCGGGCGCGTGGCCCTGATCAGATCGATAGGCTTCTCGCCGCCTGTTTTCTCGGAATCCTTGTAGAGATTATTGACGTCTTTCTTGTTGATGGCGCCTACCGTCACCACCATAACCTGTATATGCGGACTGGTGGCGAAGTTGCGCACCTGCCCGAGCTTAGACGAGTCGTAGATGAAGTAATCGAAAGGCACGCCGGCGTAGAGGCCCTTGAAGTGCTCCTCCGTTATCTGGAGCGTCTTGTAAACCCCTTCTTTAATTGCCACGGATGGCACGACGACAACGAATTTCGTGAAGCCATAGCGCCGGTTAAGCTCGAAGACCGTACGAAGGTACACGTAGGTCTTGCCTGTGCCGGTCTCCATCTCCACGGTGAAGTCCCCCGAGGCAAGCGCGGCAGAAGGGGGCAGTCCGTGCCGTAGCTGGATGTCGTTCAGATTCTTCAGAATCTCGTCATCGAGCAAGGTCAGACGGTTTCCTATACCGAGGGCAGATTCGTCCAGGCCCAGCTCAAGCTGGATGGGCATACTGTTCCCCAGATCCAAGGGAAATTCTCCCTGTACGGGAGAGTGTGCAAAGGGGCGGCGCGTTACGGTGAACTCGGTGCGGCAGATTTCCTGACCGCGAAAAAGGTCGCAGGCGGCTTCGATAGCTTGGAGTTGAAAATCGAGATCGGGCTCGAAGTGCAGTTTCATGGTTGCTTCTTCTCTTTTTTGCGGGGTCACGATTTGGCGACACCCTCCAGGGCTTTGGTCTCATCCCGTTCGGCCCGCTGCCCTTCCCGGCGAACTATTCGGAATTTCCGAATAGTGGCCTCCGGGGCCAATTCAGCCTCTTCGTAGATGTTCTTGAGATGCTCGTTCACCGTGGCCACCGAAACCTGAAAAAGGTCGCTTATGAGCGCCTGAGAAAGCCAGAGCGTCTCCTGCTCGAAACGGCACTCGACACGCGTCTTCCCATCCTCCGTCTGATACACAAGGAATTCGCCTGCCGGTACCATCTGATTATTGTCCATAGTCACAGGCTCCTTGCATTTTCCAGCCCATGCTGCTGGAGAATGGCTGTGAGGTTGGTTTTGGCAACGTCGTCAGCAAAGGCACTGTCACGAAAGACCACTGTGGTCTCGCCCGCCGGACCCAGTTCTTTGTGCCACTCAGCCATGCCCAGTGCCAGAGGCTCCACTTCTTCGCGGGCGATCTGTGGGGCGAGACAAACAAGAAGAGTACCCGCGCCGATGCTGTGGACGTTCTTGCCGGCGATTGTCCTGTCTTCTATGGGGACACAGAGATCGAGGCCGAGCTTCAGGAGGAGTTCGTAGAGGATATCCGCTTCCGTGCGGTCGGCCCTAAGGTGATCCACCGAATCGAGCAGCGTCCGGTCGAGGTTGTCGCGGTCAGGCTCCCAGGCGCGGATGTTGGTGGAATCAAGCTTGAAGACGCGGAAACCGAGGTCGCCGACGAACATGGGGTTCTCTTCTTTGATCTTTTTTCCGGCACGGCGGAGGCGCTCCTTGGTGATTTCGGCGATGGTCGGATAATCCTCCCGACCCGTCGGCTCAGGCAGTTGGACGAGGATGAACTTGCGGCTGCCGCCGTCCCGTTTGTTCTGCTCCAGCACAGCTTGGGCTGTTGTGCCTGAGCCGGCGAAGAAATCGAGCACGATGTCTTGATGTCGGGTCGAAATCGAGCATAACCCTCGAATCAAGGAAACGGGTTTCGGATAATCAAGAACCTGCTCGCCGAGAATATCCCGGAGTTCCTTGGCGGCTTCTTGGTTAAGTCCAGCGTCGAGATGCGTCACAGCGGAACCTTCCGTGTCCTCCTCAGACTTACTTGATATCCAGCTTGAAATGGGATTTGTCTTATCTGGGCCTCCTATTTCTTCGAATCTGGTTTTAAATCTGGGGCGCGACATTCGCCCGTCTATGTTATCCTCAGGCCAAATAATATTTTTATCGGAAATGTGGCGCTGCGTAGTGGTGGGTTCGAAACGCCAAACGCGTGTGGCAGGAGGCCAATACTTTGCTCCCGACACCGGGTTCTCTAACGCGCAAAATTGGTTCGGCCTCATCTCTCTTGTCATGCCAACTGTCAGATCCGTGCTTCGATATCGTCCCCTTCCATCCGTGAATGGAAAATCAGATTTCTTCTTTGGGAATCCATACAGCCGTGCGGCGGCCAGGCTCCTGGCGTAGGCAAGAACATATTCATGGTCGGGCGAAATCGGCGTGTCTCTCAATCCGGTCGCCAGGCGTCTACGCCTTACCAGAGTTGACAGGAAGTTTTCCTCACCAAAGACTTCAGAACACACTTTCCTAAAATCATCAACTTCAGCATCATCGATGCTGATGAATATCACCCCGTCATCCCGCAGCAAATTCCTCGCCAGTTTCAGTCGCGGATATATCATGTTGAGCCAATCTGTATGAAATCTCCCGCTCGCCTCTGTGTTGGAGCTGATCTTCTTGCCTCCCTCCACCTGGCCCGTGATTTCGAGATAGTTCTTAATGTTGTCCTGGAAATCATCAGGATAGATGAAGTCCTTACCGGTATTGTAAGGGGGGTCGATATAGACGAGCTTCACCTTTCCGGCGTAGCTCTTTTGGAGAAGTTTGAGGACCTCCAGATTGTCGCCCTCGATCATGAGATTCCGCGTGGTCTCCCAATCCACGCTTTCCTCCGGGCAAGGACGTAGCGTCCCGGTGGATGGAGTAAGGGCGAGTTGGCGGGCGCGGCGCTTGCCGTGCCAGTTGAGACCGTATTTCTCCTCCCCCTCATCTATCGCTCCGTCTAGAAGTTGTTTTAATGTTTCGAACTCGATCTTCTCTTCTGTGAACACCTCCGGGAAGAGCGCCTTGAGCTTTTCAATGTTCTCCGCGAGAATATCAGCCGATTTTGTCTCTG
>JBEKJU010000125.1:0-9746 GCA_050011095.1 Syntrophorhabdales bacterium | reverse complement strand
TGCCCAAGCCCCTCGGCGGTATGGGCGCCCGTACCGCAGTAGAAGGCAAAGTCCACGAGGGCGTTGAAGACGGCGATCTCGCGCTCGGGCCGTCCCTTTTCCATCTCCATGGTGACCCATCCCTCAACCCCCGCGCCAAAAGGGCTTGCGGCGGAGGACACCTTGAAATCCGTCACACGCACGTGCTGCATGGCCTCAATCACGATATGGGGGAGCGTAAGTCCGGAAAAGATGTTCCAGGTTTGCCGGTAGAGGGCGAAAGCCTCGGGTATCACGGGGAAAGGTACGTCTTGGCCTAAAACCCGAACGATCGTGGGCGAGGCGTACTGGACGGTTGCGACCCGGCTGAAAGGGTTTGCCCCATCGAGAAGGTCGTCGTAGGTGATGGTCCTCACGTCCCTGTCCGCGCTCGATGCGAGGGTCGCCTCCCCCTTTTCCACGAGGTCGGCGATGAGGGGCATCAGCACGCCCTGCTTCAGCTCGGTCGCCCGGACGCGGACGGCCCCCGTTTCCACCTTATGGGCAAAGGAGAACGTGTACGGCTTTATCGGATAGGTCTCGAATCTTTTCCGGGCGAGTTCGCTCAGGGAGGAAAAGGACTCGCGGCTAGTATATATGATGGCGGACAGGGGCATTTTCGATGATGCCGTCGACCGTCTCCCTTATGGCTCTCATCTTTTCGGGAGAGAACGGCCTTATGCTCGCGTACCTCGCGTCGAGGGTATCCCTGGGGACAAACTCCTGCAGGAAGAACCGGCGGGCCGGCATGATCTCTCTCGCCACCTCGTAGGCGTCCTCGTCCGTGTGGAGGAAGGGCACGAGGGTCATTCTGAACTCGTAACCGATGCGCCCCTCCAGGATGAAATCGATGCTCTCCCTGATCTTTTCCTTGTCGACACTGACGCCGCACCACCTCTCGTACGTGTCGATCGGCCCTTTCACGTCCATGGCTATATAATCGATCAGCCCCGCCTCGACGAGCCCCTTGATCACGTCCGGCCGCGACCCGTTCGTGTCGAGCTTTACCTTCAGCCCCCGTTTCTTCAGGGTCCCGATAGCCCCCGCGAGGCCCTTGTGCACCGTGGGCTCGCCGCCGGTGACCACCACCCGTTCTATCCAGTTCCTGAATTTGTTCAGCCGCTCAAGGATATATTCGAAGGGTACGTCCTCCAGCGACTGGGGACGGAGCACCAGATCCCTGTTGTGACAAAAGGGGCACCTGAAGTTGCAGCCTCCGGAAAATATCACCGAGGCGAGCTGCGCCTTCCAGTCGATGAAACTCGTCTCCATAAAGCCCTTGACGGAAAAATCAGGCGGAATGGATGACAGAGAGCACCTCTTCGATCTTGGGGACATCCCCCCTCCATTCACCTATGCCGTTTTCCATTGCGTCCTCCACGAGCACCGTGGGCAGGGACATGACGCTGTAGAAGCTCGCCTCGGCGAGCCCGTCCGCCGTGCCCACGTTATAGGCAAGGACGTTCACCTTCTTCTCTTCCAGCCTCTCTCTAAGCTGCTTCGCCAAAGGGCACTTCGGGCAGTCATCCCTGTAGAAAATCTTTACCACTCCCATCATTCACTCTCCTCTAAAGATGCGGAAAATCAGATGACCTTTCTCTCCTCCTTTTCGGAAAAGAACTCGTTATTCCGGTACCGCTCCCTGAGCTCTCCCAGCTTGCCCTTGTTCCAGCTGGATACCTTGGTAAAGTAACCGGTAATCCTCGTGATGCCGTCCACATCCTCCGAGTGGCAGTGGGGACACGCGTCGGAAAGCCCCCGCGACGTCCGGGTACAGGCGTTGCATATCGTGAATTCCGGCGAAAAGGCGATCTGATCGCTCAGGGTGTATCTGAAGGTCTTCGTCACGAAATCGGCGATGGCCCCTTTCGACGGCATCGACTCACCGATCCAGACATGGGAGATCGACCCGGCCTCTATCAGGGGATGGAAGAGACCCTCGTTCGTGACCCTCTCGATGGGGTTCATCCGGGCCGCCACGTTCAGGTGCGTGGAGTTCGTGTAGTAGACCTCCCCGGAAGAGATATCCCCCTTCACGACCCTTCCCGAAGCAGGGGAGAGGTAGTGGAGGTCGAGCTTGGCGAACCTGTAGCTCGTGCTCTCCGCGGGTGTCTGTTCGAGGACGAGCCTCATGTTCTCCTGCCTCTTCGCCTTGTCCGCCAAAAGCTTCATGTGGGCAATGACCTTCAGGCCGAACTTGAGCGCCTTCCTCGATTCATGCATCTCTTCGCCGGAATGGACCTGCACCATCTCGTTCAGCCCCACCATGCCCACGAGGTGGGAAGCCCTGTTCATCCTGAGGTAAGGCATGCCGTCACGGTTCATCGTCAAAAGCGATAGGGGACCATCTTCCCCTGAAGAGAGGAGCCTTTCCAGAAAGGCCCGCTTCTCCTTGTGGGCCCTCACGGAGAGGAGGAACCGCTCGGTGAGGAGGTTGAAAAGATGCGTGTCGTCGCCCTTCGCCAGATAGGCGAGGCGGGGAAGATTGATGGAGACGTTCTGGAGCGCGGAATAGCGCATGCGCCACGGCTCTCTCGCATCGAGGAGATCGAATTCGTCGAGCTTGAAGCTCAAGCGGCAGCACTCCGATATCTTTGCCGTTTCCCCCCTGTCAAAGACAAAGTAGGTATTTCCCTTGTCGGATGCGACATCCGAGATGTGGTCCAGAAAATCCCTGTAACCCTCGGTCTTGAAGAATTTCTCCGTGATGTGGACGAGGGGCTTCGGGAAGAAGAAGGGGCGTCCCGCGCCGTCCCCTTCCTTGAAGACCTCGAAGAGCTTCCAGACGAACCGCTGCGCCTCTTTCTCGTATTCCCCGTACGTTTTGCCGGTGAAGACGCCACCCGGTCCTATGGCCGGAACCTCTGCGAAATGCTTCGGTATCTCCCAGTAGAGGTTGACGTCCGTAAAGATCGCCTGGCCGCCTCGGGCCACCGCCTGCTGGGAGAACTCGAAAATCAGCATCTGGGCGAGCTGCCTTACCTCGTTGTCGCTCATCCCTTCCAGGTACGGCGCAAAGAAGATGTTGATGGCGTCCCATCCTATGGCCCCCGCGAAATTGCTCTGCAGGGCAGCGGCGAATTTTACCAGATGGGCAAGGAGGACCTCCGCATGTTTCGCGGGCTTTGCCATGGAGAGCGAATGGGGCAGGTTAAGGCCGAACTTCTTGATGTATTCAAGGGACTGGCCGCTGCAGTAGGGCCTGTCCACGAAGCCGAGATCGTGTAGGTGGATATCGCCGTTCATGTGGGCGTCAGCCACATCTTGGGAGAAAACGGCGAGAAGGGCAAACTCCTTCTTTATCCTCTCGGCAAGGGTAAGGTTGGTTGCCTCCGGTCCGTGGGGCACATTGGCGTTCTCCTTGTTGCGATGGAGGATCAGGTTGTCGACGTCGTAGATAGGCATACCGAGCCTGGTGTGCATCCTCCGAACGCCCTCCAGCCCTTTCTCGATCAGCTTCGCGTTGACAAGCTCCCTGATCAGCGGGGCTGTCACCACCTGGATGCCCGACTTCATGATCAGGTCTTCCACCCCCCTACTGATCGACGTCGCAGTGTCCCGGTCGACCATCGTCTCCCTCATCAGCGCCTCGACTATCCGTGAGCGGTCCCAGTCGGAAATGGTCTCTTCAGACGTACGAACAAAAAGATTGAGATCGGTTGTCTCCATGGTCTCTCCTTGTAACTCATCGGAACTACTAAAAAAGTCTATATGTTGTGGCAATACCTTGATACACCCCTATATATAGTACCTCAGTTATGATGCAACAGGTAGATTTTTTTGTCAACTATATTTTCGGAGATTTTTTACCCCTCATAGCGGGTTGCATCCAAAGGCACCACCCATGCCACACGTGGGTGGCTGAAGGGGTCTTCGCCTCCGCCCCTTCCTTTTTATGAGGGGGTGCGCCACCCGCAGACATAGGCTTTACCTCTCATTACGACTGTGAGGCTGCGGGTGCCCGGCAAGAACAGGTGGCACGAGAGAGGGGCGACGCGAGCCAACGGGGCTTTTTTCGCCTCCGCCCCTTCCTTTTTATGAGGGGGTGGCTCCACGAACCGGGGCACCCGCTTGCGGGTCGCGTGGAGGGGGCGACCGGGTACCCGCTCGCGGGTGCCCCGATAATTGTTGCATGGGCCGGGGGGCTGTAGGATTGGGCGCGGGCGTCTCGCCGGTCTCGTCTCGCAATAACCCTTTCCCGAGTTTCCCCTATATTTTCGCTTTTTTCAACACGGCCGCCGCTTCTTCCGGCGTGACGGGAACGGTGTAGAACGCGTCTTCCCGCTTGTACGTGGAAGAGGAAACATCCCTTGGGAGGATCTCCACATGCCAATGAAAATAGTCGTTCACTTGGGGGCCAAGCTCCCCGAGGGGTTGGACCATAATGTTCGGGGACGTATGGATCACGATCGAATAGGAATCCCTCAGCCCTTCAAGGCGCCTCATGGTATCGAGAAAAACTTCCGCAAAATCCCTTCTGATATCGTAATCGATCCAGTGCTCAAAGGTCGAATTGTGATGCCGGGGGATGATCCAGACCTCAAAGGAGAGGCGCGATGCAAAGGGGCAGACAACCAGGAAATGGTCCGTCACGGAGACGACCCGCCTGTCCTGCCTCATCTCCTGGCTCACGACGTCGCAGATGAGGCATCTCTCCTTCATCTGGTAGTGGCTTCTTGAACTGGCAAGCTCGAGGGCCAACTGCTGGGGCACGATAGGCGTCGCGACGACGTGCGAGTGGGGATGAAAGATGTAGGAGCCCGCGAGCTCTCCACGGTTCTTGAAGACCTGAACATACTTGAACCGCCTGTCCTTCTTCAGGTCGATGATGCGCTCCGTGTACATCTCGACCACCCGCAGGATTTCGGCACATTCAAACGTCGAATATGTCTTGGTATGCGACCTGTCCTCCACGATAATCTCGTGCGCCCCCAGGGTTCCCATCTTGTCATAGAACCCCTCGGCCCTTTTGTTCTCGGTCGCCTCTATCTGGAAGACGGGATTTACCGCGGGGAAGCAACGGGTGAGCCAGAGCCCCTGCCCGTCCCGTATCTCCCTTATGGACGGCGGGGTGAGACCTTCATTGCCCGGGCAAAACGGGCACACACCCGATTCCTTGGTTGTGACCTTCTTGACTCCGACGACGACCCAATTGCCTGTCAGAGGGTCCCTTCTGAATTCTCCCACAGTGCTTTTAGGATAAGCATTTCCCGCCCTATTGTCAAACAGGATATATTTTACGGAGAGGGGGCCGTGAGGGCGGGAGGGTCAAGTGGTGATTTTTCCGCCGTCAAAGGGAGATACATTTTGACAGATAGCCCCGACTGTGGTTAAAATATATAATAATGACTATGAAAATCTATAATTCCCTTACCCACGAAAAACAGGATTTTGTCCCGGTCGTAGAGGGCCGGGTTCGGCTCTACGTGTGCGGGGTTACGGTGTACGATGACTCCCACATCGGCCATGCCCGGAGCGCCATCGTCTTCGACGTGGTCTCCCGCTATCTCCGGGCTTCGGGCTATGACGTCACCTACGTGAGGAACTTCACGGACATCGACGACAAGATCATCAACAGGGCCAACGCCGAGAAGCGGAGTTGGAAAGAGATAGCGGACACGTACATCGACTCCTTCAGGCAGGACATGGCCTCCCTCGGCGTTCTCCCGCCCACCCATGAGCCGAGGGCCACCGAGCATATCGGCGACATGACCGCCCTTATCGAAGAGCTGGTCCGAAAGGGCTTCGCCTATCGGCTCGACGGCAGTGTCTACTTCTCCGTGGCGAAGGACAAGGGGTACGGAGAGCTGTCGGGCAGGACCCTCGACGACATGATGGCAGGGGCGCGCATCGAGGTCGATGAACGTAAAAAGGACCCCCTCGATTTCGCCCTCTGGAAGGAGTCCAAACCCGGCGAGCCGGCCTGGGACAGCCCCTTCGGCAAGGGAAGACCCGGCTGGCACATAGAGTGCTCCACCATGAGCATCAAATACCTGGGAAACCCCTTCGACATCCATGGCGGGGGAAAGGACCTCGTATTCCCCCATCACGAGAACGAACGGGCCCAGGCCGAGTGCGCCACGGGAAGGCGGTTTGCCAATTATTGGGTGCACAACGGGTTCGTCACGATGGACCGCGAGAAGATGTCGAAATCCCTCGGCAATATCCTGCTCATCAGGGAGTTTCTCCGATCATACCACGCCGAGGCGCTCAGGCTCTTCTTCCTCTCGGTCCATTACCGCAATCCCATTGACTATACCGAAAAGGCCATAGAGAACGCCGACAGCGCCTTGTGGAGACTCTACGCGACGCTCGAAAGGATATCCGCCCTGGAGGGACGGGAGGGGGTCTCGCCGGCGGGCAGCGCGGAACTTGACGGTTTCGGCGCGAGGTTCCACGCGGCCATGGACGATGACTTCAACACGGCCCTTGCCCTCTCCTCCATCTTCGATCTCGCCACGACGATCAACCGCATGATCGACGGGGGCGACCGGTCGGCCCTCCCCCACATCCTGGGCGGCAGGGACCTTCTCCTCTCCCAGGCGAACACGCTGGGGCTCCTCATGGAGGACGCGGGGACCTTTATACGGGACGAAACAGGCCGCCACCTCGGCGCCTTCGGGCTCACCGGGTCCGGGATCGAGGATGCCATACGGGACAGGGCCGAGGCTCGCCGGAACAAAGACTACAAACAGGCGGACGAGATCAGGACGAAGCTCCTCGAAAAAGGCATCACCCTCCTCGATACACCCCAGGGGACCACGTGGAGGGTCAAGAAATGATGGAAGCCCTCCCGCGCCCGGAGCCGGGGTAAGTCACGCACGCCCTTTTCTCTTTTGCGCCCCTCGTCAGAAAGCCGCCCGCTTTTGGGGACATACCTTTTATCGTAGCGGGGGAGGATTAATTTAGTGAGGGGTGAAAGGAATGTTCGCTCGCTAATAATTAACGAAGGATCAAACATGGTGCGAACCCAAGGAGGCCGTCCGCCGGCTTCATGATCAGAAAATGGCGCGTTCTCGACTCACGGATCGACAAGGACTACTCCATCTTCAGGGTAAGGGCCGAGCGGGCACGCTCGCCGAGGACACAGGGCGTCAACGACTTCTATACGCTTGAATGCGGCAACTGGGTCAATGTCGTGCCCCTCACGGAGGACCGCCACGTCGTCATGATACGGCAGTACCGCCACGGCTCCCGCCGGATCACGCTCGAAATACCGGGCGGCGCAATCGACGAGGCGGACCCCGCGGAGGCGGCCAGAAGGGAACTGGCGGAGGAGACGGGGTATGAAGCCGCCTCAATGATCCCCCTCGGGGCCGTGAACCCCAACCCCGCCATTTTCAATAACCTGTGCTACACGTACCTTGCAGAGAACGTGGTCGCGACGCGGCCGCTCGCCCTCGACCCCACCGAGGATATCGAGGTCGAACTGGTAGCCCTCGACCGTATTCCATCTCTCATCGCATCCGGCACAATAGACCACGGCCTCGTCGTCGTGGCCTTTCACCTTTATCTCCAAAAATACGGCCGGGGCTGATCCGATATGAGCCTTTCCGACATCCTGGCCGTCATTGACGGGCATGTGAGGCCCGTGAAGGCGGAGGTCATTTTGCTCCTCGATGCCCAGGGGCGCGTCGCCGCGCGCCCCCTCTCGGCCGGACGGCATGTCCCCCCCTTCGATGTCTCGGGTCTTGACGGCTATGCGGTGAGGGGACCGGGTGTCCGCTTCCCGGTGACGGGATCGCTCGAACCCCACGGCGAAACCCCTCCCGCCCTCAAGCGGGGAGAGGCGGTCTTTGTCCCCACGGGCGGCCGGATTCCCCGGGGGTCACGGTTCGTGGCGAGGGAGCACGTGATGGAGAGGTCGGCCGACATCGTCGTCACGGACGCGACGGACGGGCGAAAAACCGTGAAGAGAGGGGACTGGCTCAAGAGGGGGCAGCGGCTCGTGGAAAGGGGGGACGTGATCAGCCCCGGTGCGATGGGCCTCCTTGCCCTCGCGGGTCACGGGACCGTAACGGTCTTCAAGAAACCCCCTTGCGCGATCATCACGACGGGGAATGAGCTGAAAAAGGGGAGTATGGCCGACTCGAACAGATTTCTTCTCGCCGGCCTCATCCGAAGGGACGGCGGCGAGGTTGTCTACCTCGACGTAGCGGCCGACGAGGAAGGAGAGATCAAGGACTCGATCGCCAGGGCCAGGGCCTCCGGGGCTCATCTCTGCATCCTAACGGGCGGCACATCGAGGGGGAAGAGGGACCTCACCAAACAGGCGGTCAGGCGACTCGGATTCCGCTTCCTTCTCGACTCCCCCCCTATTGTGCCCGGAAAGACGGCCGCCTTCGGCGAGAAGGCCTCGCTCTTTTTCTTTATACTTCCCGGCCCTCCAGGGGCGGTGCGGAGCCTCTACGAGCTTCTTGTCAAGAGGGCGCTTATGAGAATGGCCGGCCGCCTTCCCGAGGAGACCGACTGCGCCCTTCCCTTGACGGGACAGGTTGAAAAGCCGCGGGATAAAGTGATGGTCATTCCGGTGCGCATCGGGTTTCACGCCGCAGGGATCGAAGAGATGTATTCCTCAGAGCCGAATGGTTTCATCGTCCTGGAGGAAGGGGTGGAGAACGTCCCGGCCGGGCAGCCCGTGAGGGTGCTCGGAACATGCTGGCATCGTCGTCCGTAAAGTGGTTTTTCCTTTCGATTTGTCATATTTTTTAGAAGGCACTAATTCCTCTAAGGGAGGGTTCCCCATGACCGGGCCGGGCGGGCTATCCGACGCAGAGCTTCTCTACAGGTTGCGCATCGATTACCTGGAGGCATTGCGGTCGCGCGATTACATCCGGATCGAGAAGACGATCGTTCCCCAGTTTTGGGAGCGTTTCGCCGCATACTATCATCAGTATGAGAATAGTTGGAAGGACCTCTCCGTTTCCCGTCTTTCCGTCAATGTGGTGATCGATCCCGTGGAGAAGCGGAGGGCGGAGCTTGGATGGATGGAGCAGGTCCTGAAGGGCCAGATAGACCTCGTCCCGTGACCGGTCGCGGTCATCCGGGGTGTTTTCCCCTGCGCCTCTCCTTATTTTTCCTTGAGATCGTTGCTATCGGGCGGGAAGGCGCCTGGCGGCCGCCTCGATCCCACGGTCCGGATAGACCCTGGAAGATGGCGCATACGGATAGCCTTTTTCGGATGAATCCTGTATGATATGGTGAATGGGCGCATGGCCCGGAGGGCCATGGTAAGGCCTTGTAGAAACTACCAGGAGGGGCTCTATGGTCTACGTGGTTGTCCCGGTACGCGTGAAGGCAGGTAAACTGGCCGAGTTCCTTGAGCTGTTCCGATCGGTCGCACCCCTCGTAAGAAAAGAGAAGGGTTGCCTCCAGTATGTGGCCGCAACGGATCTCGACACCGGTCTGCCGCCGCAGGTCCTTGACAAGGATGTCGTCACTATCATCGAGAGGTGGGAGGACATCGAGGCGCTCAAGAACCATCTTGCGACTTCCCACATGGCGGGATATTTCGAAAAGGAAAAGGCCCTGACAGAAGGGGGCGCGATCAAGATCCTGAAAGAGGCGTAGGGTTCCCCAGGGCCGCACCACGCCGAAAGAGAGACAGCGGCATAACCATCCTCGTATTATTCCATGCCCTGGAGAAGGTGTGTCGCCACCCCGGAAATTACCACCTCTCCGGAGTGGCGACACTGAAGCTTTAATGTCTGCAGCTATTGGTTTCGACG
>JBEKJU010000124.1:0-9765 GCA_050011095.1 Syntrophorhabdales bacterium | reverse complement strand
GGATTGAACATCGGTGTTGACCGCCACGAACTCAACGCCCTGGAGTCCCCCCTCCACCATGTTGTTGATGGCGTTGCAGCCGCCCCCGCCGATCCCCACGACTTTTAACTTTGCAGAAAAACCGTTGCTCTCATCCATGTAGAACATGTCGTCCTCCCTCAAAAAATTTCGTCGAATATCCGCTTTATTTTCCCTAATCCTTTTTCCCGTAGTTTTTTGAATATCTCGCGCCTTTCGTAGTTTTTCCCCTTGCCCTCTCCGCAGGCGTGGAGAATCAGACCGACACCCGTGGCGTATATGGGATTGCTCACCACATCGATCAGGCCCCCGATGCCTATGGGGATGCCCCTTCTCACCGGCAGGCTGAAGATGCCCTCCCCAAGCTCCACCACACCCTCGAGGTTCGCGCATCCGCCCGTCAGCACGACCCCTGAGGCGAGGAGCTTCTCGTACCCCGATTTCTTGATCTCCTCGTGGATGAGGGACAGTATCTCCTCGGCCCTCGGCTCGATGATGTCGGCCAGGGTCTTCCGCATCAGGGTTCTCGGTTTTCTTCCTCCGACGCTCGGCACGTCAATGGTCTCGTTGGCGCCGACCATTTTAGAAAGGGCGCACCCGTACTTCTTTTTTATCTTTTCCGCTTCCTCGACGGGCGTGCGCAGGCCGATGGCGATGTCATTCGTGATGTGGCTGCCGCCGAAGGGAAGGATAGCCGTATGCCTGATGCTGCCGTTGGCGTAGACGGCGATGTCGCTCGTCCCGGCGCCGATATCGACGAGGGCGACGCCTATCTCAGTTTCCTCGGGGGTGAGCGTCGCCTCGGCGGAGGCAAGCTGCCCCAGGATGAGATCGTCCACGGCGAGACCCGCCAGGTAGCAGCATTTGATTATATTCTGGGCGGAAGCGAGCGCGCCGGTCACGATGTGCACCTTCACTTCCAGCCGCACGCCGCTCATCCCCAGGGGGTCCTTTATGCCGTCCTGGTCGTCCACGATATATTCCTGCGGTATGACGTGGATGAGGTCCCTGTCGGCCGGGATGGGGATGGCCTTGGCGGCGTCGATGGCCCGGGCGATGTCGTCTTTCCGCACCTCTTTATCCCTCACAGCGACTACGCCGTTCGAGTTGAAGCTCTTGATGTGGGCCCCGGCGATGCCCGCGAGGCACCCCCCGATCTTGATGCCCGCCATGAGTTCCGCTTCTTCAAGCGCCTTTTTCATGGAGTTGACCGTGCTGTCGATATTTACGACCACCCCTTTGCGGAGGCCCGTTGACGGGTGGGAGCCTATGCCCGCGATATTGACCTTGTCATCGACGATCTTGGCCACCACCACGCAAATTTTCGTGCTGCCGACGTCGAGGCTGACGAGGAATGTCCCATTCTCTGTCATGTCATCCCTTCCTCTCTTGTATGATGGCGCCATCTTCAAAACGGGCATCGATGCACCTGATGAGGAGGCCCCTCTTTTTTGCATCGTCGAGGACGGCCATGGCCCGCTTGAGCCGCTCGGGCCGCTCCTCCTTGCCCAGGATAATCTCAACCCCGTCATTGAGGCTGAACAGGGTGATCTGACCCTCGTCGTACACGACCTCGGAGAGGTCGTCCTTCTTTATGATCCCCTGCCGGTCCCACAGGCTGACCTCCCGGAACATGTCCCTCGCGTCGCTTTCCTTCTTCGCGCTTATCACGACGAGTTCACGGGTCTCTCCCTTTCTCAGGCTTCTATACCGCACGCCATCCTCATCCAGCATCTGTACGTCGCCTTCCGGTCCTACCCAGAGGGCCGAAGGGACCCGTTCCTTCACCTCGATGAGGATGGAAAAGGGGAATACCCTCTTTACCCGGACATCCCTTACAAAGGGATGGGAAATGATCGCCTCCTTCACCTTCCCCATATCGGTCCCGAATATGCTGTCCTTGAGGAAGGGGTATATCTTCGTGAGGATTTCCGATTCGGGGAGCTGGTCAGCGCCCTTTATCCTGATATTCTTCAAAAGGAAGAGAGGCTCGGTGCGGGAGAACAGGTACATGGCCGTGAGCACGGTGAGGAGGCCCATGGGCACGATGAAAAGAAGGTACAGGGTCCGTTTCATGCCTTTAGGTCCGCTCCTCTCAGGATCTCTTCCACCAGATGGTCGAAGGTTCTTCCCAATTGCCCCCACGCCTTCGGCACGAGTGATGTCTCGGTCATGCCGGGTGAGGTATTAATATCGATCACGAGGGGAATGTCATTGTCCACGATCATATCGACCCTCGCGCAGCCTGCCAGCTCGAAGTGGCGCCATACGGCGAGCGCCTCGTCGCGGGCCCTTTCCGCGATGTCCCCGCCCAGTTCCGCAGGCACGAGGTATTCGGTCATGCCTTTCGTATACTTGGACGTGAAATCATAGAAGCCCGATTTCGGTCGCACCTCCACGATGGGCAGGCATAGGCCGTTGACCACGCCGACGGTGATCTCCCTCCCCGACACGTAATCTTCGACGAGCACCTTGTTGTCATACTGGAAGGCGGTCCTTATCGCCTCGTCTATCTCCTCTTCCTGCCGCACGATGGATATGCCGACCGTCGAGCCTTCCCGCGCCGGTTTCACCACGAAGGGAATGGGGAAATCCGTCTCGTCCCCGGAGCGGTATGTCCTGTAGGCAGGGGTCGGGATGCCCCGGCCCACGAGAAGCATCTTGCTTAAGGCTTTGTCCATGGCGAGGGCGGAGCCGAGCACGCCCGAACCTGTGTAGGGGATCGCCATCATCTCGAGGAGACCCTGGACCGTGCCGTCTTCACCCCATCTGCCGTGAAGGGCGACGAAGGCCACGTCGATCCGCTCTCCCTGCAGCCGGTCGGCCAGATTGCGCCCGACGTCGATGCCGAAGGCGGAATAGCCGCTTCGTACCAGGCCCGCGAGCACCGCCTGGCCGCTCGCGAGCGAGATCTCCCGCTCCGAGGAGAGTCCCCCCATGAGGACAGCTATCTTCTTTTGCCGCAGGTCCTCACGCGTCATCATCGAACCCCCATAACTCCACCTCTGTTTCCAAGGCGACGCCCGTCGCCTCAGCCACACCCTTTTTCACGGTCTCGATAAGGCGCTTTATATCGGAGGCGGACGTGCCGCCCATATTCACGATAAAATTCGGATGCCGCTCCGAGACGCAGGCATTGCCGATCCTGAGGCCCCGCAGGCCCGCCCGGTCGATGTATCGCCACGAGGGGACGCCGTTTCCGTTCTTGAAGACCGAGCCGGCGGAGGCCAAATCCATGGGATGTTTATCGATACGCTCGCGCCAGACGTACTCCATGTCCGCCTTTATCCGCTCATGGTCTGCCCGGACGAGTTCCAGGGTCGCCTCCAGGATGCATGCGCCATCGGAGAAAGGCGAGCTTCTGTAGGCGAATCCCATCCGGTCCCTTCCGATGGTGCGCACATCATTCTCCTCATCCACATACTTCACGGAAATCAGGCAATCGGAGATGGCGACGCCGAAGCTTCCCGCGTTCATCTTGATTGCGCCGCCCACGGTGCCGGGGATGCCGAAGAGCCTTTCAACCCCGGCAAGGCCCCTCGCCGCGGCGGCCCTGATGAGGGCCTTCAGGGAAAGACCGCCCCCCGCTTCCACCAGGGCGCCCGTCTCCGTCTTTTTGAACCGGAGATGTCTCATCCTGGTCATCCGTATCAGTCCCCCATCCAATCCCCGGTCCGAAACGATGACATTCGTCCCGTTCCCGAGGAACCGGAAGGGAAGCCCACGCCCGCGCAGCCAGGCAACCGCCTCCTGCACGCCCCCTTCATCTTCCGGGTAGATCAGGTACGGGGCCGGTCCCCCCACCTTCATCGACGTGTACCTCTTCATGGGCACGTTTCTCACGATCTGCAGCCTTATGCCTTGCGGCTCCATAGATCGGTAAGCTCCTCTCCCACCTTGTATATGTCGCCCGCGCCGAGGGTGACGACCATATCGCCGGGCGCGGCGATGCCGGCCACAGTGCGGACAATCTCCTCTTTCGTAGGGGCAAAGGTCACGTTGGGATGTCCCCCCGACCGTATGCGCTCGGCCAGGCCCTTGCCGGAGACGCCATCTATTCTCTCCTCGGAGGCCGCGTATATCTCCGTGACGACCAGCACGTCCGCATCCCCAAAAGACGTGACGAATTCTCCGGCCAGGGCCTTTGTCCTCGAATACCGGTGCGGCTGAAAGGCGACGACCAGCCTCCCCTTCCACATGCTGCGCAGCGCCGAGAGGGTGGCCCTTATCTCGGTAGGGTGGTGGCCGTAGTCGTCGACGAGCTTGATCTCCCCGTCACATTTGAGCTGCAGTCTTCGATGGATGCCGGAGAACTGGCCGAGGGCGTCGCGCGTCACGGCGAAGTCGATATCAAGCTCCATGCCGACCGCTATCGCCGCGAGGGCATTCACCACATTGTGTACCCCTGGTGTCGCGAGGTTCACCTCTCCCAGTTTCTCCCCCTTGTAGAGCACGGTGAACCGGGTGCTGAAGCCGTTGTGATGGAGGTCGACCGCCCGGAGTTCCGCCTTTTCCGAAAGGCCGTACGTCATATGCCTCCTCTTCAGGAGGGGGATCAGGCTCGCGAGGTTCTCATTGTCAACGCACAGGATGACGAGGCCGAAGAAGGGGACCTTGTTCATGAACGCGAGAAAGGCGTTCTTGATCTCCTCCAACCCTGAATAGAAGTCGAGGTGCTCCAGGTCGATGTTCGTGACAACGGCCAGCGTCGGAAAGAGTATGAGGAAGGTGCCGTCGCTCTCGTCCGCCTCGGCGACGAGGTACTGGCTTGAGCCGAGCTTCGCGTTCGTTCCCAGGCTGTTGAGTTTTCCACCTATGACGCACGTCGGGTCGAGGCCTGCGCTCCGGAGCACCGACGCAACGAGGGAGGTCGTGGTGGTCTTGCCGTGGGCGCCGGCCACAGCCACGCTGTACTTCATCCGCATCAGCTCCGCAAGCATTTCCGCCCTTTGGATCACGGGTATGGCGCGCTTCACGGCCTCTTTGACCTCGGGGTTATCCGCCTTCACGGCGGACGATATCACGACGACGTGGACATCCCGCACATTCTCCTCCGCGTGGCCGTAAAAGACCTGTGCCCCGAGCCGCTCCAGCCTCTCGGTGGTGTCCGTCCTTCGGAGGTCCGATCCGGTCACCTTGAACCCGAGGTTCAAAAGCACTTCGGCGATTCCGCTCATCCCTATGCCGCCGATGCCGATAAAATGGATCTTCTCTATCTTATGAAACACCTGCCTGTATCCCCCTTATCACCTTCTTCTCCGCATCCTCTACGTAAATCGATCCGATATTTTCCGCCATGCGGGCGAGACGCTCCCGATTTTCCCGAAGCTCCCTGATGGGCGCATAAAGCGTCTTTCCCGAAAGCTCGCGGTTCTCTATCACGTATCCGCCCCCCAGGTTCTCCACATGGGCCGCATTCTTCGACTGATGACCGCCTGCCGCGAAGGGATAGGGGATGAGGATCGCCGGCCTCCTGAAGTAGGAAAGCTCGAAGATTGCGGAGGCCCCTGCCCGTGCGATGACCAGGTCGGCGAGGTTGTAGTATTTTTCCATCCGGTCCGTGAAGGGAAAGACCTCGTGAACGGCCCGGGCGCCGTTGTAGCCCGCCGCGATCCGCTCGAAGTCCTCTTGTCCCGTCTGATGGTAGAGCACTGTCCTCCCCTGGGCGTCGAGATAGGGAAGCAGTCCAAGGACGGCGTCGTTTATGCTCCTCGCCCCCCTGCTTCCTCCGAAGACGAATATGGCGAAATCTGAAGTCCCTTTCTCCTCCCGCTTCCCCCGCATGGTCTTCCGGATGGGGTTCCCCGTGTGGACGACCTGCCTCGCCTTGAGATATCGCGCGGTCTCCGCGAAGCTGACGAAGGTGGCCCTGACCCTTCCGGCCAAAAGCCTGTTCGCCATGCCGGGCGAGACGTTCTGCTCGTGAATGAAGCAGGGCACGCCGAGGGAGAGACCTGCGAGGACAATGGGGACGGAGGTGAAGCCGCCCATGCCGAGGATGGCGTCGGGCCTCTCCGCCTTTATGAGCCGCCGCCCCTGGAGCGTTCCCCGCAGGACGGCCGCCAGTGTCCTCGCCTTGGCGCGTGCGCTCGTGCCTGAAAAGGGCCGCGCCTCTATCGTGACGAGCCTGTAACCGTACGTGGGGACGAGCGTCCCTTCGAGACCGTACGGCGTCCCGGTAAAAAACACCTCTCCCGCCATCTCGGCGCTGAATGCCTCTGCCACCGATATGCCGGGGAAGATGTGACCCCCTGTCCCTCCCGCCGCGATGAGAAGCTTCATGCGCGCTCCTTCCCTCCCTTCATTATCATCCCCACGAGCGGCCCCATGATGAAGAGCGCGGCCACGGGCTGGTAGAGCAGGACGCCCTTGAGTCTGAAACCAACGGACATGAGGAGATCCACAGAGACATAAAGGAGGCCGAAAAAGGCGAGAACGCTTATGAAATCCGTCCTTTTCAGAAAGGCCACGAAGGTCATGAGCAGGAGCGCGAAGGCGCATGCGAGGAGCGTGTAGCGTTCGGCGTTCTGAAGCAGAACGTCCTGCCCCAGCACGGATACGCCCTTCACCGCGAGAAAGATCATGCACACGACCGTGTATGCCGCGATGAAAGGCATGATCCTCACCCGGTTGATGATGAACAGGAAGACGAGCACCGAGATGGATTGGGGAAGGATCAACTCGGAATGGCCCGTCAGGACGAGGTTGAGGCACGATGCCCCGTAGAGAAGGGACAGACCGAGGACCTCCTTGTAGACCTCCCTGCCCTTGTCTTCGGTCGTGACGAGAAAGAGGGCCATGCCGTAGAAGGCGAAAAACATGGCGGCCCCGGCAATTGCGTGGTAGGGCCTCAAGGCCGGATAAAAGATGAGCACGCATGGGAGCGCAAGGCAGAACCCTATGAGGGGATATTTGGAGGCAAGGAGGTACCGCGGAGGGACCCGGGATACAATGTAGGCAGATGTCATGGAGAGGCAGAGAAGGAACGTCTTCGCCACGGTCATGGGATGGAAGAGGCAGAAGAGGAAGAGGCATGATATGACAAGGACGACCGTTCTTCTCACAAGCCCTCCACGATCTGCCTGAACGCATCTCCCCGCGCCTTGTAGTTCTCGAACATGTCGAAACTCGAGCACATGGGGGAGAAAAGCACGGTATCTCCGTTTTTTGCCAGATGAAAGGCCCGTTTTACCGCCTCCCGGAGGCCTTCCTCGGCATAGGTCGGGACATGGGGGCCAAGCTCGTCCTCGATCCTTTGCCGCGCCTCTCCAATGAGCACGAGACCCTTTATCCTTCCGGCCAGAGGGGTGATAAAGCCATAGCTCCCCCCCTTATCCTTCCCGCCCGCGATGAGGATGACGGCCCCCTCCATACCCTCGAGGGCCCTTCTCGTGGCGTCGACGTTCGTCGCCTTGGAGTCGTTGTAGAACCTGACGCCGCCTATCTCCTTGACGAACTCCGCCCTGTGGGCAAGTCCGTTGAAGCCCCTTACGGTCTTTTCGATTATTTCCCCGTCGATGCCGTAGAGGTGGGCCGTAAGGAGGGCGGCGAGGAGATTTTCGCTGTTGTGGATACCGACGAGGGGCGAAAGGTCCCGCCTGTACGAGAATTCCCGGCCTGCCACCCGTAGGCGGAGCATGCCGTCCTCAAGAAAAGCCCCCTCCTCCAGGGCGGACCGGGTCGAGAAATAGTATCTCCTTGCGGCGATGCCGCCCGCGCCCCCGATCTCCGTCGAGAGAAGGCCCTCGTCAGCGGGGGTCTGATTTTCGAAGATTCTCATCTTTGCCGCGACGTAGTCGGCGAACGCCGCGTAGCGGTCAAGGTGGTCCTCGGTGATGTTGAGGAGGATCGCCGTATGAGGCCTGAAGGCGTCGATCGTCTCCAACTGAAAGCTGCTTATCTCGGCGATCACGAAATCCGCCTTCCGGCCGGCCAGCACGTAGTTGACGAGGGGCTCGCCTATATTCCCGCCCACGAAGACATTGTGTGAGGCCTCGGTGAAAAGGCGGCCCAGGAGCGTGGTGGTCGTCGTCTTGCCGTTCGTGCCGGTGATCGCGATAATAGGCTCCTCGATGAAGCGCGACGCAAGCTCCACCTCTCCGATGACCCGCGAGCCGTTTTGCCGCGCCTCCACGAGGAAGGGGTGGTCCCCCGCAATGCCGGGGCTTATCACGATCAGCCCGTGGTCCAGAAAATCCCTCCGCACGTGTCCGCCGAACCGGCCGGTGAAGGGGACATCCTGAAGGGCCTTCAGGGCATCCTGCAAATCGCGCTCATCCTTCATGTCGGTAACGGTCACCTTCCTGCCCTTATCCGCCAGCAGTTTCACGGCGGAGATGCCGCTCGCCCCAAGGCCTGCGACGAGAACGGAAGCGGGAATATCGAAGTCGTTGCCCATGGTTCCTCTACCTCAATTTCAACGTGCTCAACGCCAGGAGGCCGAGTATGACCGAGATGATCCAGAAGCGGACCACGATCTTTCCCTCGTTCCACCCCTTCAGCTCAAAATGGTGGTGGATGGGCGCCATGCGGAACACCCTCTTCCCCCTGCATTTGAAAGAGAGTACCTGTATGATTACGGACAGGGCCTCCATCACGAATATGCCCCCCACGATCACGAGAAGAAATTCCTGCTTGATCATGACGGCGATCGCGCCGAGGCCGGCGCCCAGCGAGAGGGAGCCCGTGTCGCCCATAAAAAGCTCCGCGGGGTACGCGTTGTACCAGAGGAAGCCTATGCCCGCGCCGAGCATCGCCCCGCACAGTATGGTCAGCTCCCCCGCGCCCTTGACATAGAAGATCTGAAGGTACTGGGCGAACTTTATGTTTCCCGCGAGATACGCGAAGAGCAGGAAGGTGGCGGAGACGGTGAGGACCGGGCCGATGGCGAGCCCGTCGAGCCCGTCCGTCAGGTTCACGGCGTTTGAGGTGCCCACGATGATGAACACGCAGACCAGCACGTAGAAAAGCCCTATGTTGGGGGTGGCGTGCTTGAAGAAAGGTATGGAGAGCTCGGTCAGAAAGGCCCCCTTGGAATAGATGAGCACGCTGACCGCCAGGGCCCCCGAGCACTGGAGGAGGAGCTTCATTCTTCCCGACACGCCCTTGCCCTTCCGGCCCCTCAGCTTTTTCAGGTCGTCCGTGAAACCGATGGCGCCGAACATGGCGAGCGTCCCCACGACGAGCCATATGTACTCGTTCCAGAGGTCAGCCCAGAGCAGCGTGGGGATGATGGTGGCGACGAGGATGACAAAGCCGCCCATCGTGGGTGTTTCCTTCTTCGTCTCGTGCCGGTCGGGCACGTCCTCCCGCTTTCCGTTATTGATCTTCCATTTCTGGAATTTCTTTATGGCCCGCGGGGTGACATAGAAGCTTATGAGGAGGGCGGAGAGGGTCGCGAGCACGGTCCGGAACGTAATATAGCGGAACACGTTAAAGACGGTAATTTTCGTGTGGAGCAGAAAGAAAAGGTGGTACAGCATCAGACCAGGGCCTCCACTATCTCGTCCAGACCGACTGCCCTCGACCCTTTTACGAGCACGATATCGTCCCGCTCCAGTTTTCCCCTGACAAAGTCGATGAGCCCTTTCTTGTCGTCGAAGAGACTCACCCGGCCGTTTCCCACTTCGGCGGCGGCGGCCTTCATCGCGTCACCGACGAGGAGGATGAGCGACAGGTTGCTCGCCTTCATGAGACGGCCGAGTGTGCGGTGGTACTCGTCCGTCCTGTCGCCGAGTTCCTTCATCT
>JBEKJU010000123.1:0-13393 GCA_050011095.1 Syntrophorhabdales bacterium | reverse complement strand
CGGGGGCGGCTCGACCGGGTCGACCTGATCCTCGTCGACGAGGCGGCCTTCATCTCCCGCTATCACGAGGGGTGGAGGGTCCAGTCGGGCCGGCAGAAGGAGCGGATATACGCGGGCATGCTCAGGGCCTTCAGGCTCAACCTCGAGGCCCTTTCGCTCATCGCCCTCTTCGTGGGCGTCTTTCTCATCTACAACACGACGATGTTCGCCGTGGCAAGCAGGAGAAGGGACGCGGCCATCCTCGTGAGCCTCGGCGCTTCGAGGCGGGAGATACTGTCCGCCTTTCTCACGGAGATCCTCATCTTCGGCCTGGCGGGCGGCCTTTTAGGCGGCGTCTCCGGATACCTTCTGAGCCGCCTCCTCACGGGCCTCGTCGGTCAGACCATCAGCAACCTCTACTTTTTTCTGAGGCCCACCCCCCTGCCGTGGTCGTGGTGGATAGTCGCCCTGGGCGCCTTCTTCGGCTGTTCCGCGAGTCTTCTCGGAAGCCTCTTCCCCCTTGTGGAGATTTTGCGCCTCGATCCCATCGCGATCCTCCAGCCGCGGGTCTCGACGTGGAGGAACATGGCGCGGATCGGGCGGGTCGCCATGGCGGGCCTTCTCTTCCTCGGCCTGACGTGCGTGCTCCTCATGCTCTCTTTCCTCCACGTCTATGTAGGTTTCGCCGCCGCCTTCGCGTTCCTCTTCGGCGCAAGTCTCCTGACGGGCATACTCCTCGCCCTCGCCGGTCCCCTCCTCAAGGGCGTCCTTACCCTCGTGGGCGGCCTTCCGGGGAGGATGGCGGCCGGCAACATAAGGCGGAACCTGAGCCGGACGGCTGTCGCGGTCGCCGCCTTCATGGTCGCCCTTTCCATGTCGGTGGGCCTGGGCTCGATGATCGGGAGCTTCCGCCAGTCGCTCATCTGGTGGATGGATACGCAGCTCCGGGCCGACGTCTACATCGGCAGCACATCCGAGGGGATCGAGGTGCCGGAGGGCTTCTACAAAGAGGTTCTCGCCATGCCCGGCCTCGGGGGCGTCGACCCGTACAGGAACGCGCAGCTTTCCTACAGGGGAAAGGCGATCTCCGTGGCCGCGGTGGACGCGCGTGTCCTTGAGAGGTTCACGCGCTTCGGCTGGCTCACAGGGGGAAACGAGAACTGGGAACGGGTAAGGCGGGGCGAGGTGATCGTCTCCGAGAGCTTTGCCCGGAACTTCACCATGTCTCCCGGCGACACGGTCGAGCTTCGGGGCCTTCGGGGTCCCGCGCGGTTCAGGATAGCGGCCGTATTCTACGACTACACAACCGAGCACGGGCTTATCATGATGGACCGCTCCGTGTACCTCGACGCCTTCGGCGACCACACGCTCAACAGCGTCGGCGTCTTCATCGATCCGGGCAATCCCAAAAGGGCGGAACTCCTCGGGGAGGTGAGGAAAAAGGCGCGCGCGGCCGGTCTGCCCGTCTTCACCCTGGGAGAGCTGAGGGGGCGGATCCTCGCCGTCTTCGATTCCACCTTCGCCATCACGCGGTCGATGAGGATCCTCGCGATTGTCGTCGCCTTCTTCGGGATCGCCGGCGCCCTCCTTACCCTCTTCATCGAAAGGCAGCGCGAGTTCGGCATCTACAGGGCCCTCGGTTTCTCGGCGAGGCAGGTCGCGACGATGACCCTTCTGGAAGGGCTCGGCATGGGCATGGTGAGCCTGATCCTGAGCATCGTCGTCGGGACGATCCTCGCCCTGATGCTCATCAAGGTGATTAACGTCCGGAGCTTCAACTGGACCATTTTCTTCTATCCCGCCTGGGGACCGTATCTTCTGGCCGCCGCCACGGCGGTTCTCGCGAGCGCGGGGGCCGCCCTCTACCCCATCTGGAAGGTGCTGCGCACCTATCCCCACATGCAGCTCAGGGAGGAATGAGGACAAATTTGGGACGGCGGCCCTTGATTTGGAGACCCTTCGGTCGCGCCCTTTGGGTGGCGGCGGCCGTGGCGCTCCTCGTCGCGGCCCCGACTTGGGGGGCTTCCGCATCCGGCCCGTGGCGGGAGGCCGTTGCGCCTAGGACGTGGACCTTCCCCGGCGACCATGGGGCGCATCCGGCCTACAGGACGGAATGGTGGTATTTCACGGGCAACCTGACGGACGATTCGGGGAATCGCTATGGGTATGAGCTGACCTTCTTCCGCGAGGGCATACGTCCCGGACCAGTGGCGGACCGGGCGGACCCCTGGGCCCTGCGCGACCTTTACCTCGCCCATTTTACCGTGACCGACGTGGCCGGGAGGCGCTTCTTCTTCGACGAACGCGCGTCGAGGACCGGTCCCGGACTCGCGGGCGCGGCCGCGGGCCGCCTCGATGTCCAAATCCTCGGCTGGTCGGCGCGGATGAAGGGGGATGCGATCCTTCTGCGGGCGAGGAAGGACGGGACGGAACTGGCCTTGGAGCTTAAAGCGAAGAAGCCCCCCGTGCTGCACGGCGAGGGGGGGCTGAGCAGGAAGGGACCTCTCCGGGGACAGGCCTCCCACTACGTCTCGTCCACGGAACTCGCGACCGCCGGTTCACTTAAAACCGCCGGTTCCGGCCGATGGAGGCGCGTTGCGGGCGTCTCCTGGTTCGATCACGAGTTCGGCTCGAACCAGCTTTCGGCGGACCAGGCAGGCTGGGACTGGTTTGGCCTCCATCTCTCCGACGGGAGGGACCTGATGCTCTATTTTTTGAGGCGGAAAGACGGTACGATAGAGCCCGCGTCGTCCGGCACGGTCGTCGACCGCACCGGCAGGGGCCGCCACGTCGTCCAATCGATGATGGGGCTCAGGGTGCTCGGCTACTGGAAAAGCCAGAAAACCGGCGCTGTCTACCCGAGCCAATGGCGGATCACCGTCCCGGCCGAGGGCCTCGACCTTGTGGTATCGCCCCTGCTGGCCGACCAGGAACTCGTGACCCCAGGTTCAACGGGGGTCACCTACTGGGAGGGCGCGGTAGAGGGCAGGGGGCTATCGGAGGGCCGGGAGGCGACCTGCCTGGGATACGTGGAATTGACAGGCTACGCCGGGCAATTGGGCGGATTGTTCTAGACACGGTCGCTTTGGCCCCCTTCAGATGGCGAAGGATTTTTGGCCGATCGGCGAGGCGCGGAAAGGCCAAATGTACTGGATGTACATGACCTTTCCGCAACGAAGCGGGCGGACAAAAAGACGAGCCAGATGGCCCATTTATTTTCTGACGAGCCCTAAAGGTCCGGAAGACGAATATCGGAAAATCGCTTGACAAATGTCTCATATTGTATTACAGTACAATATCGTCTTTTGCGCAAGGGGACGAAGGTCTGACGCATGAATTAACCCATGCAGGGTTTTAGCCCCGCGCTTATACTTAAGGTATCACGTACTTAAGGGTATAACGCACTCAGGGTATCGCGCGCGGATACGCCCGCTCTTGCGAACGGCCGTATCCGCGCAAGAGACCGGCGGCCCCGTTGCGCTGAAGAGCGTTGATGTGAGGCGAATACAACATGGAGGCGTGCATAATGGCTTTCGATCATATCCCCGATTTATTGACCTTGGTGGTGATGGCGATCACCGCGCTCGTCCTTGTCGGCTTCGGTTCCCTGATCTGCATTCTGACCTACGGCTCGTGGAAAAAGAAGAAGACCCCATCCGTCGATTTTTAGGATCGATCATGTAAGACCGGGTCGCTCATCTTCGCCGCATCTTTGTTGGCGCGCAATTATCGGGACACCCGTTGCGCGGGTACCCGCGAAGCGGGTCGGCGCCGAAGGCGAGGGCGGCGCCGAAGATAAGCGACCCGGTATGAGCCTTGACGGGCCTGTTATCAACATCCCCGAATGGGTGCGCAAACATATGCGCGTCGGCTATGGACGGGTGATCGTTACCCTCCTTTCAGTAAGGCGAGAAGATCGGATGTGCGTTCCAGGACGATGTCGGGCACTGCCTTCAGCGCATCCGCATCCTCGTGGCCCGTCCGGACGAACGCGGCAACCGCCCCGGCCCTTTTGGCCGCGAGGATGTCAGATTCCGTGTCCCCCACGGCAATGCAGGCGCCGATAGGGACATCGAGCCTTCTCGCGCATTCGATGATGACGTCGGGGGCGGGCTTTCGACAGGCCACCTCTTTCGACGTGACAATGACGTCCAGAAATCCGCTCAGTCCCATCCTGGTGAACCGTACCCACTCTTCCTCCGGGGTCGACACCCTGCCGGTGGCAATCCCGACCTTCACCCCCTGGCCTCGCAGGTGTCCGAACAGCTCCTCGATCCCCGGAAACGCTTTGACCTCGTGGGCCTCAACCTCCCGGAAAAGGCGCCTGATCAGGTCCCTGCACGCATCGAAGGTCCCGTCATCCGTACCCGGTGGAAATATCCGTTCGAGGATCTGCCGCAGGCTGTTCCCGCCTCTCAGGTAGGTGTCCAGCACGTTTCCGGGAACCGGTCCCGCGTTGTACGCTGCTATCCCCTGGTTGAAGACCTTGTGGTACACCTTGAAACTCTCGACGAGCGTGCCGTCGATATCGAATATGACGGCCTTCAGACTTTCCCTTTCAAGCATATTCACCAACCCGGAGTGATATCCCCGCCCGCCCCCTTTGCGCGGGGTTAAGCCGGAAAGGATAGTATATCCCCGCGATGAGGTCCTGGCAAGCTCCGCGCGCCGCGCCATGGGGTCACGAAAGAGAAAAGGGGGGTAGAGGGGCGCGTCACCTCGGTGTTAGCGCAACCTTTCTCCAATGCGCCGCAGGGTCTCCGAGAAGTCGAACCTGTCGAGGCGTATCTCGGCAAAGACGAGGGAGCCGGCCTGCGCGCGGGCCGCTTCGAGGACCGCCTCAAGGTCCCCTTCGGTGGAGACGCGGATGCCCCGGCTGCCGCCGTAGGCCTCGGGAAGAAGTGTGTAGTCCCACATCTGGAGGTCGTTGTAGGCGTTGTCGTAGATCGCCCGCTCGACCTGGTAGCCGTCGTTGTTCAGAAGGAAGACGACGGGATTGTGCCCGTGGCGAATGATGGTTGAAAGCTCCTGGCCGGTCATCTGGAAGGCCCCGTCGCCGACGAAGACAATGGGCTTGCATTGGGGTGCGGCAAGCTTCACGCCAAGGGCCGCGGGGATGCCGTAGCCCATGGACGCGTAGAAGGCCTGGCTTACATAATCCGCGTCCTGTGGGAGGGCGAGCTTGACGCTCTCGAAGGTGCAACTCCCCGTGTCGCTCACGACGATATCGTCATCCCTGAGAAAGTGGCTCATTCTGGCCCAGAACCGGTCCGTGGTCAGCCTTGAGCCGGGCGCGGGGACGTAGGGGGCCGCGGCGCGCGGCGCGGCCGGCGGGGTCGCCTGGGCGGCGCGGATTCCCCCTTTCGAAAGGGACGACAGGAGGGCATCGAGAAAGTTCCTTATGGGAATGTGCTCGTAGACGTGGTGTTTGATCTTCACCCTCTCCGAGTTTGCGATGATCATCCGGTTCGGATCGAGACAGGCGGTATAGCCGCCCAGCTCCAGGTCGGTCATCCAGGCGCCGAGGCAGAGCAGGAGGTCCGCCTCTTCCACGGCTTTCCGGGCCGCTTCGTTCGCGAGCGCGCCGATATAGGTCCCCACGTAGCCCGGCGTATGCTCGGGGATGGTCCCTTTCCCGAGCCCCGTCGTGGCCACGGGAAAGCCGGTCCGGGAGACTACGCCGAGGAGGGCCTTGTGCGCGCCCAGCCGGTAGGGTTCAACGCCTGCCAGGATCACGGGATTGGAGGCGCGCCCTATGGCCAGGATTGTCTCGTCGACGGCCTCCGCGAGGACGTCCTCGTCGACGTGGAGGGACATGTCGGGCGCCCAGGATGCGGGCTCGCGGCAGGCCTCCGCCACCATGTCGGCCGGTATCTCCAGATAGACGGGGCGGGAGTGCCTGACGCACGCGGCCAGGGTCTCGTCGATCTGCCGGGGGGCCTGGGTCGGGCTCGTCAGGACGACGGCGGCCTGGGTGATCTTTTCGAAGATATCGCGCTGGAGGTTCATGTCGCCGATCGTGTGGTGGAGAAGGTAGGGGTGAAGCCGGCCCCTCAGGGAGATTCTCGGCCCGCCGCTAATCACGACGAGAGGCACCCGCTCCGCGGACGCCCCCGCCACCGCGTTGTACACGCTGAAGCCCCCCACGCCGTAGGTGAGGCAGACGGCGCCCACCCCTGATATGCGGGCGTATGCGTCGGCGGCGTATCCGGCGTTCAGTTCGTTGCAGGTGTTGACGAGCTTGACGCGGCTTTTCTCCAGGACGTCGAAGAACGTGAGGGCATAGTCCCCGGGGACACCGAAGATGTGCCTCAAGCCGAGCTGTTCGAGCCGGCGGACGAGGTATCTGCCGACGGTCATATGCTCCCGATGCGCCATAATCCCCCCTGCCATGATGCGATGGGTCTATCCGGACATGCCGCCGCCCCCCCCGGCGCTGGGCCGCAGGTCCCTTTCTTTAAGATAATCTAACCACAGGCGGGCCGCTTTGCAGGGAAAAGGGCGGACCCGCAAGGGACGCCCACCCGATGAGGCGCGCATCAAAAGGGTATATATCACAGGTCCCCTGCGTTATAATAAACCACAGGGGAGGCAGCCGGGATAGGGCGACATGGCAGGGGGCACCACGAGATGGCCTTTCTATTACGGCTGGGCGATAGTCGCCGTCGCCTTTCTATCCCTTGGGACATGGCTCGCCATGCGGACGACGTATTCCGTCTTTCTGGTGGCCCTTCTCGACGAGTTCCACTGGAGCCGGGCGGCGGCGGCAGGGGTGCAATCCGTCTCGTTCATGGTCTACACGTGCTCGGCGCCCCTCGTCGGGACGCTCCTCGACAGGTTCGGGCCGAGGCGCGTCATCCTCCCCGGCATCGCCTTGCTCTGCGCGGGTCTTTTTCTCTCAAGCGCCGTGCGGTCGCTCGTGCAATTTTACCTCGTCTATGGCGTGCTCGTGGCCTTCGGCGTCACCTTCGTGAGCATCAGCGCCTACTCCGTCGTTCTCTCCAGGTGGTTCCAGAAAAGGCGGGGCCTCGCGAGCGGCGTAGCGGTTTCCGGGATGGGCGTCGGGACCTTCGTGCTCGTCCCCTTGACCCAGTACGTGATCGGCCACGCGGGATGGCGGACGGCCTTCGTGGTTCTCTCGGGGCTGGTCTTCCTTCTCCTCTTTCCCCTGAGCGCCCTTCTTCTGCGCCAGAGGCCGCAGGACATGGGCCTGAAAATGGATGGGGCGGACGGGGCGGGGCCGAAAAAAAGGGGCATCGAGATCGTCGATGCCCTATGGGCCGGGACGGACTGGACGCTGAAGCGGGCCGTGAGGGAAGGAAGGTTCTGGTCGCTTCTTGCGTTCGCCTTTTTCGCCATCTTCCCGCTCTACCTAGTCCTGATCCACGGCGCAAAGCTGCTCGCGGACTGCGGCTTCGGCGCGATGAAGGTGGCCTTCATGATCGCCATGGCAGGTCTCACGTGCTCGGCCTTCCAGGTCGTCTGGGGCTGGCTCTCTGACTGGGCTGGGCGGGAGATCACCTTAACGGCGGGCACGGCGGTCTTTGTTTTCGGCATTTTTCTCCTCCTTCTGGTCGAGGCCGGCCACCCGCGTCTCGTCTACCTTTTCGTCTTCTTTTTCGGCTGCGGGTGGGGCGTCACCGCGCCCACGTTCATGACGATCGCGGCCGATCTTTTTCAGGGGAGATCGTTCGGCCTCATCTACGGCATTGTCGAGGCCGCCATTGGCTGCGGCTGCGCCCTTGGCCCCTGGCTGGGCGGCTTTATCTTCGATGCGACGGGCAGCTATCGCATCGCCCTTATCGCTGCCATCGCGTCAGGCGTCATATCCTGTCCCTTTGCCTGGGCCGCCGCGCCGAGAAAGGTGCGCCGCCGGGGATAGCGACAGATCCTAAGGAGATGTCATGCGGAAAAACCGGTTCGTCTTCATCCTTGTGGCGGTCGCGGCGCTTTTTTATCTTATTGTTCCTTCGGTCCTCGCGGCCGTTACGCTGACAATCCTGCACGTCAACGACTTGCACGGAAGGGTCTTTTCCGATGACCGGGCAGGCCGGGGCAGGCCAGCCGGCGGCGCGGCGTATCTGGCCGCCATGATCGGGGCGCAGAGGGCCGCCAACCCGGGGGGTGTCATCCTCCTGTCGGCAGGCGACATGTTTCAGGGGACGCCTGTTTCGGACCTCTTCCATGGCCGGCCTGTCCTCGAAATGATGAACGAGATGGGTTTTGACGCGATGACCCTCGGAAATCACGAGTTCGACTGGGGACGGACCGTGCTTTCGGGGATCATGAAGGACGCCCGGTTCCCAGTTCTCTCCGCCAATATCGTCGACCGGGCGGGTAGGCGCCTCGCGGGCGCCGCGCCTTACGTGATCGTCGAGAGAAAGGGCATCAAGGTCGCCCTCATCGGTCTGACGACACCCGAGACGGCCATAGCCACAAAAAGGGAGAACGTGAGGGGCCTCACCTTTATCGAGCCGAAAGAGGTGCTCCCCGGCCTCATCCGGGAGGTGAGGCAAAAGGGCGCGCGGCTCATCGTCCTTTTGACCCATCTCGGTCTTGATGAGGATGAGAGGCTTGCAGCCGCCGTCAGGGGCATCGACGTGATCGTCGGGGGCCACAGCCACACGGTCGTGACCGACCCGGTTGTAATCGGGCGGACGATCATCGTCCAGGCGGGCAGCCACGGGCTCTTTCTCGGCGTCCTGGAGCTGACGATCGATGAAAAGACGGGCCGGATCATTACCGCCACGGGAAAGGACGAATTGAGGCCGGTCCATGCCGGACAGGACGACCCGGCCGATGAACGGATCGCGCGGATCGCCGATTTTTATCGCGAAAAGACAGGGGCCGCGTTCCGGAAGGTCGTCGGCGAGTCGCGGGTCAACCTGGGCAGGCGCTCCGACGGCGAGTCGACCCTGGGGGACGTTATCACCGATGCCATGCGGGCCTCCGCCGGAGCGCAGATCGCGATCCAGAACAGCGGCGGGATCAGGGCCGATATTAAGGCGGGCGCGATCACCATGGAGCAGGTCTACACGGTGCTCCCCTTTGACGACGTCCTTGTCGCCATGGACATGCGCGGGGAGACCCTTACCCGCCTTTTCGAGAAGGCCGGGGCCATGAGGAAGGGCATGCTTCAGGTTTCGGGGATGACCGTCCGCTACGGCCGGGGTCCGGCCGGCCGGACACGGGTGACGGATATCCGGGTGGGCGGCGCGCCCCTCGATGCCTCGCGGATGTACCGGGTTGTGACGAACGACTTTCTCGCCACGGGGGGAGACGGCTTCACCGATTTCGAAAAGGGACGGAATATCGCGTACGGAGGGGAGATGCGGGACGCCTTCGTCGAGTATCTGAGGGCGCGCTCGCCCCTTGCGCCGCGCGAGGAGGGGAGGATCGCGATAACGGAATGATGAAAGAGCGCATCCCTGTTTTTATCAACGGCTCAAGGGTCGAGGTGTTCCGCGGCATGAAGGTGAGGCACGCCCTCATCGCCTACGATTTCGCGATCTACAAGGAATGCAGGGAGGGGCGGGCCGAGGTGAGGGACGATCATGGCTTTGCCCTCGGCCTCGACGGGGCGCTCACGGAGGGGGCCGCCATGCACGTCACGATGGACCGGGGGGAGAGATGATACGGAAAGGCCTGCTCTTCAGGATTTACGACGCGGCCAACATGCAGCGATGGAACGACAAGATACGACCTGTCGAGCTGAGGGAGCTGGACAAACAGGCCCACAAGATGGTGATCGCCTACGTGCTCGGCAAATTCGAGGAGCAGAACCCATCATTCAACTGGATAGAGGTCATGGAAGGCGGCATGATCGAATTCCTGCAGCGGACCGTCCTCACCGACCTCAAGCCGCAGATATTCTGGAAGATCAAGGAAGACCCGGACAGGTACAGCCGGTTGAACGAATGGGTCTACAGTCAGCTCGAACCGGTCATCTCGCCCCTCGGCTCCAGGTTCGAGGAGAGGTTCCGCTCCTACTTCGACCATGCGGAGGAAGGGGACGTGAACCGGAGGATCCTCGATGCGGCCCACTTCTACGCGACGAAATGGGAGTTCGATATCATCGAGAGGGCCAATCCCGGCGGATACGAGATACAGGAGATAAGGCGCGGCCTGGAGGCGCGCCAGGAGCGGTACTACGACCTCAAGGGAGTACAGGAGCTGATGCTCTACGCGAGGCTCCGCCATTTCATCGACCTCTGCGGACAGCTCAGGTTCCAGCTCCGGTGGAGTCACCTGCACCGCACCCCGAAAACATCGGTCCTCGGGCACATGCTGGTCGTCGCCATCCTCGTCTACCTCTTTTCCCTGGAGATCGGCGCGTGCCCGAAGCGATGCTACAACAACTACTTTACCGGACTTTTTCACGACCTGCCCGAGGTGCTCACCAGGGACATCGTTCACCCCGTCAAGAAATCCGTGAGCGGCCTTGACACCCTCATCAAGGAGTACGAGAAGGAGTGCATGGAAAAGGAGGTGTACGGCCTCATACCGGAATCGTGGCACGCGGAAATTCGGCTCTTCACGGAGATCGAGTTCCAGGGGGTCGTGACGGTCGGCGGTCTACGGGTTGAGAAGACGAGCGACGAGATCAGCGAAAAGTTCAATGACGATGCGTACGTGCCTAGGGACGGTGAGCTGATACAGGCGGCGGACCACCTCGCGGCGTTCCTGGAGGCCCATCTCGCCCTGGCGAACGGCATGCGCGCCCCCGATTTCGCGAAAACGACGACGCACCTCAGGGAAGATTACCGGACGAAGGTGATCGCGGGCCTCAAATTCGGGGAAATCTATGCCGATTTCGACTCGCCGTGAGCCGAACGGCGATTGCGGCCCCGGCTGTCATGAAGCGTGGGCAACGGAGTTCGGGAGCGAACACGGCCGTGCGCCGAAAAAGGCGGGCTTGCGGCCCTTATCTTTTCGGCATGGCCATGTCGTTCCGTGGCGCCAGGGGCGTGAGCTGGAACATGCTCCCGTCGCTCAGGGCGAGGATGCCTGTCCTTTTCGCCAGGGACAGCCTGTTGTCCGTCTGCCAGTTCATATAGAAAAGACCCGCGACGGAGCCTGCCATGAAGGTGATGAGGAAGTAGAAGAGGAGCTTGTGGACAACCCTCCTCGTCATCCGCTTCTCCTCTTCGGCGAAGAACTCGGCCTTCAGTGTCTCCACGAGTTCGTGGGCCTCCGCCACCTTGCTCACGATAGTGCCGTAGTCTGCCGCTGGTTCCATAGTCCCCTCCTCTCAAGCTGGCTCCGGTAGAGTCTCAATACCTCTCCGGCCTCCTGGCGGGCCTCCAACTTGTCCCTCCCTCCCTTGTACCGGGCGAGGGCCTCGAAGACGTTCCCCTTCGACACCGACAACTTTTCCCGGAGTATTTCCGCGCCTTCCAGGATGTTGACGGACGAATACTGGGAAAAGCGCTTCGTCTGGGCCTCCCCCTTGTACCCCTTCTTGCTGACGGCGTTCCTGTTGAATCGGGACTCCGTGTGGAAGAGGCAGCAGAGAAGGATCGGGTCCACCCTGGTGACGCTCGATGCCGCCTTGATCCACTCGTTCAGGGAGGAAACCCGCTCCCTCGGCGCCTGCAGGTCGATGAGGGTTTCTTCCACGGTATCCCTTTCCGGTGGCGGAGCAAGGATCCGGAAGGTCCGTTCAGACCTGCTCTGGGCGTAGAGAAGGCCCGAGAGGCACAAGATGAGGAGGACGAACTTGAATGTCAGTTCTCCATACCTTAGCATGTCACCATCCCTCCTTTTCCGGGGCTGTCCTTATCTTTCGTCCGATCGGTTTCAGAAAAACCCGCGTCCATAAAGAGGAAAAGCCGCCCCCACATCTGGCGGCCCGGCTATCTGGTCACGGAAACAGGACACACTTGCGTGTCCCCAGACCCGTTGGCTTTCCGTCCCACCCTCACGGATGGTTTGGCTTGTTTTCAGATTTATCTTATTGTTATACTTTTTCTGACAAAAGTCAAGACCCCTCGGCCGGCGACATGTCCGGCAAAGATGCGTCTCACCAATTATAATTCCTTTTTGCGGGGGCCGCAATCAGGGATGGCGGGAAAGCGTCGATTGCCTCGATTCGGGCGGCGTTTACCGCAGCCCCCGGCCTGATGCCGCCCTAAGGGGTCTTCCCCGCGCGTATTGCAAATCCCCGGTCACTTGGGTATCCTTATACCGGGTCGCTTATCTTCGCCACATCTTGGCGTCTCCTCATGGAGAACCTTACATGCTCACCGAGCCGCTCATCGAGCCTGTCCGCATCATCGTCCTCACCGGCGGCCCCTGCTCGGGGAAGACCTCATCCCTCGCCTACCTCACGGAAAGGCTCTCCGATCACGGTTTCATGGTCTTCACGGTGCCCGAGACAGCCACCCTCATCTCGATCAACGGCATCGACCGCCGCAAGATGGACAGGGCGCGGCAGGTGGTGATGTACGAAGAGGCGATACTCGACATGCAGCTCTCCTTTGAGGAGACCTACGCCAGGGCGGTAAACCGGATATTCCCGGACAAAAAGAAGGTCCTCCTCCTGGACAGGGGCGTCATGGACATCAAGGCCTTCGTCTCGAAGGAGGACTTCAGGGGGATGCTGCGAAGGAAGGCATTGAAGGAGGTCGGCCTCCGCGACCGGTACCACGGGGTGATCCACCTCGTGACGGCGGCGGAAGGGGCCGAGGCGTACTACACGGGGGAGAATAACGAGGCGCGCATTGAAACGCCGGAGGAGGCGATCCTTCTCGACCGGAAGATCCGCGAGAGCTGGCTCGGCCATGCCCGCGCCCTCGGCCGTGACGGAGAGGTTCATCGTGGGGCGGATCGACCGCGCCCTCCTGCCGGCCCACCAGGACGTCCGGATCGAGCAGACCTACCTGCGCCCGAAGAACCACGGCGAGGAGATATGCATCAAAAAGAGGGGGCAGGACGACTCGTACCTCTTCTTCCTCATGAGGACGAGGCACACCCCCTATACGATCACCGAAGAGGAGCTGATCGACGAGCAGCAGTTTTCGACCCTGAAGAAACTGATAGACCCGAAGACGAACGTCCTCGTCAAGGAGCGCGCCTGTTTCTTCTGGAACAACCGGCACTTCGAGCTGGATACCTACCGGGGCGCCTATGAGGGCCTTTCGGTCCTCGGGGTGGAGCCCATCGAGGCCGGGACGGCCCCCGACAGGGCAGCGGAGGGTCAGGAAGGCGCAACCGGCGCCAACGAGGCGCGACTGAGCCTGCCGCCCTTCGTGTCGGTCGAGCGGGCGATCACCTCGAACCCCCGCTATAGCGAGCGGGCGATGGCCCTGAAGAAGATGCGCTGAAGGCGCAATTATTGGGGCTAGCGTCGCCCCCTCCGGCAGCAAAGCTGCCGGAGCCTCCCCCTCATGAAAAGGAAGGACCGGGGGCGAAA
>JBEKJU010000122.1:0-9805 GCA_050011095.1 Syntrophorhabdales bacterium | reverse complement strand
AGCGGGCAGCCAGCAGGACATGGGCAGCCGCGGCATTTATCCGGGCTCTTGACATAGTTATCATCTGGTGATAATGTTTACACATGGCAACTGATTTGCCTGACGGTGATTACGGGCTTCGCTTCTTGCTGGATCTGAATGGTATGGTTTTTCACATATCAGGAGGATATTGGGTCAAATTTGACGTTTGGATGGTCGAGCCAACCGGAGAAGTCCCGCACGGGATAAGGTATTCGCTCACTCTGCACGACAGGAACAATTTGAGAATTGTCGGATATGATAACGCCCATGGAGGGCTGCCGAAAAAAGGCAGATATCAGGCACGTAAACTGACGTGGGATCACGTCCATAAACAAAACCGGATTTATCCCTATGAATTTGATTCCGCAGCCCAGTTGCTGAAAGATTTTTGGAATACGGTTGAAGAATACGTCTGACCGGGAAAGGAGGTCCTTCATGGTCCGCAAAATGGAGATAGGCATTATGTCGCGTGATAAGTTTAAGCAATATACGCTGGACATTGCCGAGGGCAAGCGGAAACCCGGAAAAGGAGAGCCGAAGGTATGGTTCGATTCGTTGGAGTCGCTTGCCCAGGTGCTGAGCAGTAAGAACAGAGAGCTGTTGAAAATAATCAAGGAACGCGCTCCCGGCTCGTTAAAAGAGCTCGCTGATGCTACGGGGCGAAGCCCTGGTAACCTCAGCCGGACGCTAAAGAACATGGAGCAGTATGGAATTGTCGAACTGCGCAAGGAAAAGAAGGCCGTTAAACCACTTGTCTGTTTCGATTCTTTTGAGGCTGAGTTCGGCTACTAAAGATTTGCAGGTTGCCGAGATCTGGATGATGTGATGTGGATTCGACTGGTGGCTTTAATGGTTGCCCCATACCGTTGCGACTTTCTTAGGCATTCCGCATAGAAACTTTCCGGAGCACCGATGTACCGGGACGTTCGGCCTATGACATTTACCTACAAGGGCGAAAGCATCACCATCGATATGCCCGGATGGTACTGCGACTCGTCAGACGAGAGCATCCATACCGGCAAGGACGCCGTGGTTTCCGACCACGTTTTGAACCGTCTCAAGGCGCGCAGCGAGGGACTGCTCGAGCCCGAAGACATACGCCGCATCCGCAAAAAGCTCGGCCTCAGCCAGACGGCGACGGGCCAGCTGATCGGCGGCGGGCCGCGCGCGTTCCAGAGGTACGAGAGCGGTGACCTCATGCCGAGCAGGGCTATCAGCAGCGCCCTCAGGCTGCTCGATCACGACCCGGAGGCGTTGAGGCTGCTTAAACTGCCGCAGGATAAGACCGCGGCCTGATTAGGCTTCAACCATACGATACAGGCGGCAGGCCCTGCCCGCCTTGCATATACCCATTCTCTTTACAGGTGAGTTTAATTCCCGTGCACTTCCGCCACTTATTCTTTCGTAAGACTTCCAATCACTTACAAGTCGGTGCTTCCGGTAGGCCAGATCGGGTCGGATAGATTTTCCTTCCCCTTTCAAACGAGTACAGCTTCCGAACATCGGTGAACGTGGTCAGAAAGCTCAATGGGTGTGGTGGAGTGGGACAGCGGACTTGATAGTCCTGGTAGGTGCCGGCGATTCTCGGGCAGAAATGACGAAGATCGCACGCGTCACATGTTGGCTGGCCTGACAACAAGGGGACCACGCCCGAACAATGTTACGACGGGTTATCCCAGCCACAATACCTCCCTCAGGACTATGATCGCCTACTTTTTGCCGCTAACCTGTTTTTTCTGGGTTCCGCCGAGGTTTGAGACGGTCCCATACACGCCCTTCTTTTTCATAACTTCGACTGCCTGTTCCATGTTGGGCTGTGGCACCCGTAGGACGCATTCTTTCCATCATAACCGAAAAGCTGGGGGCACTGACCCTCTCGGCAATACCTTTCTCCGCCCCCGATGAAGAAGCCGTCCCGATCCTGTGTCAGGCGGTCCGTTCCGGAGCCGCCTCCCTGACCTTCACCGAAGATGTCAGGCAATTGCAGGGGCGGCTCGCCCTCTTGCGGAGGACGTTCCCAACGGATGCCTGGCCCGATATGACGGAAGTTGCCCTCCTTGCGTCCCCTGAAGGCTGGCTCGCCCCTTGGTTTTCAGGCATCCGCACGAAAGAGCAGCTTGCCGGGCTCAAGCTCGTCCCGGCCCTGAAAGCGATGCTTTCCAGGCAGCAGAGCTACCGCCTCGACAAAGACGCCCCGGCGGCGCTGGCCGTCCCAAGCGGCCGTACTGTCGCCCTGAACTATGCCGCCGGAGAATTGCCCATTCTGGCGGTCAAACTCCAGGAGCTCTTTGGCCTCGCCGTAACTCCCACGGTGGCAGGCGGGCGCGTGGCGGTCCTCGTTCATCTTCTGTCCCCAGCGGGTCGTCCCGTTCAGATCACCCGAGACCTGAAGGGGTTCTGGGAAAACGGCTACCCCCAGGTGAAGAAGGAGTTGCAAGGACGCTATCCCAAGCATCCCTGGCCGGACGATCCCTGGAACGCCGTGCCCACCCACAAGACATCCCGCAAAACGAAATGAAGGCGGAGACTCGATAATTTAATATCGAACGTGACCGCTTGGCTGTTAGCTTCTTCCTGTTATCCATAATCTTCAAAAATATCTTGCGTTGCTTGAGAATAACTGGTAAACGATAGAAAGGCTAACAAGTTGTTTCACCGGGTTGCCAAAAAACAGGCTCCGAGCGCTAAATTTTAATAAGGACGAAGCATATGGAATATATTCACCCAGATCTTGGGTGGTATGAAGCCATAGGTACTAACAAGGGCGTCGTCCTCAGATGTCCATATGCTACAGTCAGGAGATGTCCGCGATATTACCAAAGCCTCAGTTTAGTCGGTGAGGCTGGAATATCAACCAAAATCGCTAAGGAGGAAGACGAGAAGCTTCTGACATATTGGAAGACTAAGGACATATGGCCAACGATAGGGGAACAAACCACATCTATAAGCGGTGGTTCCGTGCCTAATTGCTTCTCGAACTTCTGTCCGGAAGTATCATTCCTTATATTTGGTTTCTTCGCATCTGAAATAATTCGATATTTTGACTCTATCGACAAAAGCAGAGCATTTGCGAAGCTGGAGAAAGAAGAGAATATCCGCGACGACGACTGGAGGCGACGCTATCAACACCTTTCTCCTTTGCATTATACGCAGTGTTGCCTCTACTCATTGCTATTACAACCATTGCCAGACGACAAAGACGAAAGTACCACCGAAGAGGTACTTGAACTTAAGCCAGGCATGTGGGGTATTCGCCTTGATGTAAAAGGATTAATAACTCGACTTGCTGTCAAGAGCCAAGGTAATTCCCCACCTCCGGGGCCACCGTAATTCCCCACTTTTGCCGTGAGCGGTGGTTCGTCATTGCCGCATCTTCGGACTCAGTTTCTTCCTATATGATTCTCCTTCATCGATCATGATGTGATGGGCATGGTGGCTCAGGCGGTCGAGCGCCGAGTTGGCCATGACCGGATCGGGGAAGAGACTTACCCAGTCCTGCGGCGGCCGGTTGCTCGTGATGAGGATGGACGACCGAAGGTGCCGCTCGGCGACGAGCTCGTAGAAGTCTTCCGCCTGGACGGGCGTCAACGCCGTCAGCCCGAAGTCATCGATAATAAGAAGATCCGGCCTCACGAACTTCTTGATCTGCCTTTCCCATGACTGATCCGCCCGCGCCGCAAAAAGGTTCCTGAGCATCTTTGCCGATTTTACGAAGAGCGTCGTGTAACCTCTCCTGCAAGCCTCGTGTCCCAGCGCCTCGGCTATGTGGGTTTTCCCGACGCCGGGGGGTCCGTAGATCAGGACATGCTCCTTTTTCTCTATAAACAGGCAGGTGGCGAGGTCGGTGACCATGCCCCTTTTGATCCGCGAGTTGAAGGCGAAGTCGAACCCCTCCAGCGTCTTCTCTTCTTCGAAGGCAGCCTGTCGGATACGGAGGGACAGCTTTTTCGCCTCCCTCCGTTCGATCTCGTCCTGGATAACGAGGGTGAGAAACGCGAGATGAGACAGGTCGTCATTTCTCGCTTGCGTCAGTCTTAGCTCCAGACTTTCCAGGAACCCTCCAAGCTTCAGCTTCCGCAATTCCTCCATGAGGTGGTGATCGATCATCGCACCACCCCCTTAAAATAGTCGGGTGATCTGAGGAAGCGCTTTCCCAGGTCCGACAGCGGTGCCGTCTTCATGGTTGCAGGGGCCGTCCCCGTCATGCCGTTTTCAAGCATGGCCTTGATGCTTTTGTACCTGGTGTTGCCGAAAGAAAGCGCCCTTTCCGCGACCTTCTCGATGATGTCCCGGTATTTCTCCGCAAGGCGGAGGATTGCCTGGGTCTTGCGGAGGTTCCTCATGGCGTGCTCTTCAAGGATCGCCGTGACGAGGGCCTCGGTATGGGGACCGTACTCTGCGGCCTTCTTCCTGCACCAAGTCGGTGTTGCCATGAGAAAGGCGAGCTTATCCGGCGGGTAGTCGGTCTGGTCGGTTACCCATGTTCCAGGGCGCGATGCCCGCGGATGGAGCTTGATCCTCTCGTGGTCGAGGAATATCTCCACCTTTTTATACGTCCCCTTGGCCCATACTCTTTTGCCGATGTACCTCGTCGGCAGCGAGTAATAGGACTTGTCGAAGACGATGTGGTGGTCGGGGTGGACCGTGCACTTCTTCCATAGGGGGCGCTCGAAGGGCGCCTCCGGGAGGGCCTTCAACCGAGCCCTCTCCTCGGCGAGGAAGACGGGATAGGGTTTTCTTTTCGTAGTGCCGTGGATCTCCTGGCCGATCTCCTCCTTGCACCAGGAGAGCGCCCGCTCATTCGCCTCGTGGATATCCTTGAACGTCCTGCCCGCGAGGAGGTGTTTCTTGACTACCGCGACCGATCTCTCGACCTTCCCCTTCTGCTCGGCATCGCCTACCTTGGCGGGATCGGCGACAAACCCGTAGTATCGTTCCAGATCGGCATACGCGTAGTTGATGAGGGGGTCGTAGATGTCGGCTTTCAAAACGCCCGATCTCAGGTTGTCCAGGTTATGTGCCGGCCCCGGTTATGTGCCCAAAGGCCCAAATCGAGCGGCCATTACATGGAGGATCTCTTCCTTTCGGCAACATAATTTTTGATCCCCAGGCGTAGACTTTCTCAACCAAACACATTCAGAAAGGAGGTTGTCTATGCTGGAGAGCTATTTTGTCAAACCGGAGACGATTGATCGCATCCGGGCCTCGTGGATCGGAGAGTTGGTGGAACGGTATGTTGGTTGGCTTGCAGAGAACCGCTATTCGGCAAGGACCGTTTTACGGCGGGTCCCCGTTGTCATGAGCTTTGGGAAGTACGCCTGGGAGCATGGAGCGAGAACTTGGGAAGACCTGCCAGGCCACGTTGATCCGTTTGCCGAGATGTGGTTTCGACGTGGCCATCACCGCAAAAGCAGTAGAGCTCATGAGGAGATCACCAATTTTGTCAAAAACCCGATCAAGAAGATGCTTGGTTTCGCGATACCGGGCCTGAGCGGGGACGGCCGGCCATGCAAAGAAGATCCTTTTCCCGATGTTCCCGGCTTCTTTCAGTATTTGAGGGAAGAGCGAGGACTCCGGGAGACGTCGATATGGCATTACCAATTCGATCTTCGGTCGTTCGAGGCGTACCTCGTCCGCATAGGACTTCACGATCTTTCCGAACTTTCACCCGTGGTGCTAAGCGCATTTCTTACTGAACACTGCTCAGACTTGAGTCCGTCCAGCTGCACCGGGCTATTGAGCTCCATACGGGTATTCCTGAGATACCTTTTCAGGGAAGGGATAGTGAAGCGTGACTTGAGCTCCGGGGTGGAAGGTCCGCGCAAATACCGCATGTCCGATATACCTCGTTCGATTAGCTGGGACGAGGTTCGGCGGATGCTGGAGGCCGTTGATCTTCGGACGCCCTTCGGCAAGCGTGATTATGCGATACTGCTTCTTCTGGTTACCTACGGGCTGCGCAGCCGCGAAGTCGCGGACCTGACTCTGGATTCCATCGACTGGAAGAAAGAGGAGCTCTATGTCCCCGGGCGCAAGGCAGGCCATTCGACCGCCTATCCACTCTCGCCTGTCGTCGGCAATGCTGTTCTTGATTACCTGCGAGTACGCCCCAAAACAATCGACCGGCATCTTTTCCTGCGCGTCTTCGCCCCATTGGCGCCATACACCTATAGCGCGATCTCTTTGTGCGTTGGCCGCTATCTGCGTAGGGCCGGCATCACGGTTCACAGGGCGGGTTCCCATACGCTTCGCCATACCTGTGTGCAACATCTTGTGGACGCCCAGTTCTCTTTCAAGACCATCGGAGATTATGTGGGCCACCGTTCCATCGATTCCACGGCCGTTTACACGAAGGTCAATGTCGAGGCTCTGCGGGAGGTCGCCCTGGGAGATGGGGAGGACGTGATATGAGATCGTGGTCGAGCTACACAAGCTGCGCGACGGATGGAATCACGGCGTTCCTTGCCTTTAAACGTGCATTAGCACGGAAGTTTCACACGGAAGAAAGAGCGCTCCGTCTGTTTGATCGTTACCTGACGGAGAAAGGTATCGGTGACCTTGGCCAGGTCACCCCCATCGTGATCGAGGGATTTCTGACATCCAGACCACGGAAGTCTCCCCGAAGCTACAATCACCTCTTGGGGGTGATCCGGTGCTTCTTCTCCTGGCTGGTCGGGCAGGACTTGCTCGGTAAATCGCCCGTGAAGGCACATCCGCGCAGGGCGACTGCGCAGAGGCTTCCGTTCTTGTTCGGTCCCTCCGAGGCCAAAAGGCTCCTTGCGGAAGCGGCACGTCTGTCCGATAATTCACGGGCTTCCCTTCGCGGCCCGACTTACGTGATGATCTTCACCCTGCTTTACGGACTCGGGCTTCGGGTAGGAGAGGTGTCGCGCTTGTGCGTGAAGGATGTCGATCTTGAGCGCCGGCTTCTCGTGATTCGAGAAACGAAGTTCTCAAAAAGCCGGCTTGTTCCCTTCGGCCCCAGGGTCGCAAAAAGCCTCGAAGCGTATCTCGGCCGCCGCGGTGTGACCGAGCCCGAAGCACCCGTCTTTTCGTTCACCAGAGGCAAACCGGTTAATCCCGGTACCATCAGCCAGACGTTCCATCATATGCTGCCCACCCTTGATCTCGATGTACCGCGGGGCACTTTTCCTCCCAGACTGCACGATCTTCGTCATGCCTTTGCCACTGGGAGGCTGCTTCGCTGGTATCGGGAGGGCGTCGATCCCGCCTCCCGACTCATCCATCTGTCCACGTTCCTCGGCCATGTGAGCCCTGCTTCGACTGCGGTCTATCTTTCGATCACCCATGAACTACTCGATCAGGCGAACGAACGTTTTGAACGTCTGGGAATCGCAGCCGTCAAGGGGGACAGCGTATGAACCTGGGACCCTTGCTCTATTCGTTCTTTGAAGACTATCTGAAGGTGCAAAAAGGCCTTCGTCCCGCCTCTCTGAAGTCATACAGGGACGCCATAAGACTTTTTCTCCATTTCGTTGCCAAGGACAGGGGCTGCAAGATCAGCAGGTTGTCTCTTTCGGACGTGACCCACGATCGCGCCCTGAGGTTCTTGAGATATGTGGAAGAGAATCGAGGTAATCATATCCGAAGCCGCAATCACCGCCTCACCGTTCTCCGTGTTTTCTTCGACTACGCTGCCGCTCGTATGCCCGAGGTGCTGTCCGAGGCGAGCCGAGTGGCGGCGATTCCCACCAAGCGCGCAGCGCCGCCGGAGACGCACTTTCTGTCTCGCGAGGACATTCACACTCTCTTTTCAGGTCTGTCCCCGGGGAGAAGATTTTTATTGCGAGACCGCGCCCTTCTCCTGTTTCTCTACAACACGGGTGCCCGGGTGCAGGAGGTGGCTGATCTTTGCGTGGCCAATCTCCAGCTAGATGCACAGCCTCGGGTCCGCCTTCACGGTAAGGGAGGTAAGTGGAGGATTTGTCCTATATGGGCAGAGACCGCAAGTCTTCTCACACAACTATTGAAGGCGAGCGACCTTTGCCCAGACAGCCCGGTCTTTGCGTCTCGCGGCCACGCGCTGACCCGCTTTGGTATCTACAAAATCGTCCGCCGCCACACGACACAGCTGACCCTATCAGCATCCCGGCATGTTTCGCCCCACGTTTTTCGGCATACGACAGCCGTCCATCTTCTAGAAGCAGGCGTCGAGGTTAACGTGATTCGAGGCTGGCTGGGCCATGTCAGCCTCGACACCACAAATAGGTATGCAGAGATTACCATCCGGGCAAAGGAAGAAGCCCTCAGGACCTGCGAACCTCCGATATCTTCGGATACGTTCCCCCGAAAACCAGTTTGGCGTGATGACGAGAACCTTCTTAAATGGCTCGATTCGTTGTGAAAATTATGTTGCCGAAAGGAAGAGATCCTCCATGTAATGGCCGCTCGATTTGGGCCTTTGGGCACATAACCGGGGCCGGCACATAATTTGGATTATGTTCCCGGGAACATAATCTGGGGTGATTCTCGCCGGCACCCCTCCGAACCACTGGAAGGCCCGTTCGTGGCAGTCGAGCCATGTGGAGATGTCCTGGTGGAAGACGAACCGCACGAAGCGGTGGCGACTGAAGGAAAGGGTCAGAATGAATGCCCAGGTCTTGCGTCTCTTTTGTGTTTCGGGATCGTACATGAGGCCCGCGTAGCCGAAGTCGACCTGCGCCTCGTCGCCTGCAGGCGTCTCGATCCGGACGGTTACGTGGGGCTTCTCCCTTTGGAACTCCTTTCTCACGTACCGCTTGACGGTGGTGTAGCCGACATCGATATTGAAGTTCTCTTTCAGAAGCCGCCATACCTGCTTGGCGGTCATGCGGGAGTCGTCGAGCCATCGTTTGATGTCGTCCCGGTACTTTCCGACAAGATCAAAAGCGGGCTGATTATACGCGGTGGCCTGCCTATCCATGAGTTCTTTCAATCTCCCGATGATCTCCTGCTCATCAGGCAGCGGACTTCCACGATCTATCGACAGCTCGTTCATCATGCCGAGATACTTGCGTACCGTCTTCCGATCAAGGCCCAATGATTTGCTGATCTGCTGGATGTTTCTTCCCTGGCGCCGCTGGTAGATTGTCTCCACAACTTCATTCATCGGTATATCCCTCCTTGCCATGATCCCTCCGTTCCCAGTCGTTGCTTAGGAATGGCAGGATCGGATTCGGTTTGTCCACCGATCTTCCGGCAAAAGTGGGGAATTACCTTGGCCCTACCAAGTGGGGAATAACCTTGGCCCTAAAGGGCTTCTAGTGGGGATATACCATGGCCCTCGACAGACTTGCTAAGTGGTGGTTGAGATAACTCGTGAAGCAGACAGAGAAGTCAAGCATGCTTTTCTGGCCGCCCCCGAAGACCCGGTTCACGCTAACCTTTGTATTGGGTTACACAATAATGGGGAAATCAAATGAGTAAGGCACCGCCATTTGTCCGAAGAATTCACTGTAAAGATTCTGGTGAGTTCTTGAATACTCTCTCACCGAGAGGACCTTTATTTATAGGCAAGGAGTCCGCTGGTAGTACTCGTGGCCAAATTGATATTGTCATATTCAGAGGCCATGCTGATACGAGGTATAAACTAATCCCGTCGGCCCTGCGCGAAAAAGGCCTGCTGCAGCGCTTTACACACTTTTCTCCACCGGACACGGCTGGCCAGATTAGAATAGAGACAGACTTGGTGTCACGCTTTTTCTCGCTCGCTGATTCCACAGGCCTTCCTCTTCCTGAAGACTCCCAGGCATTAAGAAAAGAGCTTTCGTACGTGTGCCAACAG
>JBEKJU010000121.1:0-9805 GCA_050011095.1 Syntrophorhabdales bacterium | reverse complement strand
TTAATGGTTTGATATGTAAGCAAAACCAGTGCCATCTCAGGAATGGCTGCAATATCTGGTACATATCCACCCAGGGTTTATATATTGTTGCATATCGTAAAAACTGTTGCTATATTTCATAAATTAGGTTATAAAATGCGAAATATAATAATACATAACATTGGCCCGGTGAAACCGGCTCCATGAGAGGTGAGTGAGTGATGGATGAGAACGAGCTCTTTCGAAACGTGACGTTGCAGATCTGCGGCAGCCTCGATATGGTGACGGGCATGCGCCGGTGCCTCCCGGTCATTGAGCAGGTCATACCCGTGGACCGGCTGGCGATCTACATCTATGAAAAGGGCCTAGGCGCGGTGCGGACAATTCTCCTTACAAACCATAAAGAGGGCGGTGAGGTCGATATCCTCATCCCCCTCCCCGACGAGATAAAGAGGATGATAGAAAATCCCAGTCCTTCAGACACCCTGATTGTTACCAGGCCCGACCTCGACCCCGTCGTCGTGTGGTTTGCCAATCGTTGGCTTAACCCCGTCGTGGAAGAATACCTTCTCGCGCACGCAGGTTCGTCCTTCGACTCATCACTCCTGAATATGACACTCCAAATAGGCGGCAAGGTGTTGGGAAACCTCGCGCTGACAGCGGAGGGTCACGACAGGTATACCGAAGGGCATGCCCGGCTGCTCGCCCTCGTGCACGAGCCCTTCGCCATCGCCCTCGCGAACGTCCTGGAGCACGAGCAGGTCCGGAAGCTCAAGGAGATACTGGATGAAGACAACCGCTACCTGCGCAAGGAGCTATATCGCCTGACCCGTGAGGAAGAAATTGTGGGCGCGAGGTCGGGGTTGAAGGACGTGATGGAGATGGTGAGACAGATAAGCCCCCTTGACAGTCCCGTGCTCCTTCTTGGGGAGACGGGTGTCGGTAAGGACGTCATCGCGAACCTGATCCATTATGCGTCATCCCGCAAGGATGGTCCGTTCATCAAGGTAAATTGCGGCGCCATTCCTGAGACCCTTGTCGACAGCGAGCTATTCGGCCACGAAAAGGGCGCGTTTACCGGCGCGACGGCGCAAAAGCGGGGATTCTTCGAGAGGGCGCACGAGGGGACGATATTTCTCGACGAAATTGGCGAGTTGCCTCTCGCCGCGCAGGTCAGGATGCTTCGGGTCATCCAGTACAAAGAGATCCAGCGGGTCGGAGGCGCCGCCTCCATTCCGGTCGATATAAGGATTACCGCCGCAACGCATCGGAACCTGGAAGAGATGGTCAGGGCCGGACGGTTCAGGGAGGACCTGTGGTTCCGGCTCAATGTCTTCCCGATAGTGGTTCCGCCCCTGCGAGAGCGAAAGGCGGATATCCCCGCCCTTATCGATTACTTTATCCAGAGGAAATCAAAAGAGCTGAGGCTCCCTGCGCCCGTGCAGCTCGCTTCCGGGGCGATCGATCAGCTTATCTCGTATGACTGGCCGGGGAACATCCGCGAGCTGGAAAACGTGGTGGAGCGTGCGTTGATCCTCAACAAGGGCGGACCTTTGACGTTCGAGCGGGTCTTATCGTCTGACCGGCGCGAACAGGTTGACGCCGGTACGTCTCCTCACGGGGAACAACGTCAGAACCTCGACGAAACTATCTCAGACTGTATTCGCCGTACCCTTGTTCTGACGAACGGGAAGATCCATGGTCCGGGAGGCGCAGCCGAGTTACTCGGTGTAAACCCGACCACATTGAGAAGCAGGATGAGGAAACTGGGTATCCCGTTCAAACGGCCACAGTCAATGTGAAGGCTGCCGGCAACACCTGAAAGAATGGCTTTCATCTCAGACAGGCTCACTGAAATACGGCTCTGTTCATGGATGGGGATTTTCAGATGCTTCGTCCGGCCCAGAGGACCGAAGCGGTCGTCGGGCGGCGCCGCGAACGCCGAGATGCCGCGGACGTCTTGGACGAGATAGATTTCCGTGTTTCTGAGGGGGCCGTCATCATCGGCGATGGATAGAGCCTCGATGGACCTCGCCGCTTGGCGGTACGCCTGAACGAGCACTCTCCTGAAATTGCCGTAGGAGTAAAAGAGGGGCGAGTCGGACAGGAGGGAATAAAGCGCCTCCACGTCGACGGGCGGGAAGGCCAGATCGACGTCCGGCGTGGTGTTTTACGCCGCCGCCCCCGGCCGGCTGCCGACCCTCTTCGACCTGCGGAAGGCGGTCATATGGTATGTAGCGATCCCGTCTTGCCGCCGTCTCCTCAACGCGCGGGTCGCGTCGGTTCGTTTGGGGAGACGTATCTTTCCGGATCGCGCGCTTCCGCCTCAAGCCTTGTTGGCCAACAATGAAGCTTTAGTGGGGTCAAAAACCCGATAGGCGAGCAGTTTCACTCGGTCATTCAAAAGGAACCATGCCAGAGCATAGCCCCAGACGAACAGCGCCCAACCCCAGCCGAGGGGCGTCATAAACAGCCCATAAACCGCTATCAACGTCGCCACGATTTGCGTGCCGAGCACGGCCGCCCATAGAACCCGCGAGGGGCGTATGGACCAGAACGGGCCGCGCGTGCGCGTCAGGAAGATCGTCAGATGTCCCGCCACGGACAGCTTCAAATACATCAACGTCTGGATGTGCGCACGGTCGAGGTGAAAGACGCGCTCCCCGAGATAAAACAAGCCGAAGGCGGAGACGACCCCGATGAGACCCAGCACCGTGGCAATCCCCAGCACCAAGCGCATGTTCCAGGCCTCGGGCTTATCCTTGTAGTGAACATTGTCATACGCAATGGACAAGATTGCTCCGTCGTTGAGCAACGCCAGCATCACGATCATCACCGCCGTCAATGGATAGAAGTTGAAGATCAAGATCGCCAGCGTCATGAAGAACAGCACGCGCAGCGTCTCGGCGATCCGGTAGATCGCGTAGCTGTTCATCCGCTGAAAGATTCTCCGGCTCTCCTTGATTGCGTCTATGATCACCGACAGACCGGGCGTCAGCAGCACGATGGATGCCGCAGCACGGGCCGCGTCCGTCGCGCCCGAAACGGCGACGCCGCAGTCCGCCTTCTTCAACGCGGGGGCGTCGTTCACCCCGTCGCCCGTCATGCCGACGATATGGCCGCGTCGCTGCAGGACATCTACAATGTGGAACTTGTGTTCGGGGAACACCTGGGCGAAACCGTCGGCCTTCTCGATGGACTCAGAAACCGGCGCGCTCTCCTGATGCTTTACGTCTCCCAGGCTGCCGGCATCGAGGATATTGGCACCCAGCCCCAATTTCCCCGCGGTTTCCCGTGCGATGGCCAATGCATCGCCCGTAACCATCTTGATCTTCACGCCCATCTCTCGAGCGGTCGCGATGGTCGCTTTGGCATCTTCCCGTGGCGGATCGAACAGGGGCAGCACCCCTAGAAACTGCCATTGCCCTTCTCCGTCGGCCCGCGCCACGCCCAAGGATCGAAAGCCACGCGCCGCGAATTCGTTGACCGCCTTCTCGACGGCGGGCTTGACCTCCCCCGCATTGGCCGACAACTCCAAGATCACCTGAGGCGCGCCCTTGGTCACCTTGAACTCCTTTCCGTCCGTGCCCTTGACAATGGCTTCGGTGCGTTTGTGCACCGGGTCGAACGGCTGGAAATGAACCACCTGATAGCCTTTCAAGGCCTGATCGTCTTTCAGGCCGCCAAGCACGGCCAGGTCGATGGTGTCGTTATTGTCCGCGCGCGACGCCAGCGCGGCGTTGAGGATGACTTGCTCGGCGGGGACATTGCTGGCGCCGAACGGATCGCCCAGCGTCAGCTTGTTCTGGGTCAGGGTGCCGGTCTTGTCCGCGCACAGCACGTCCACACCCGCCAATTCCTCGATGGCTACCAGGCGGCTCACAATCGCCTCTTTTCTCGCCAGCAGGCGCGCGCCGACCGCCATGGTCACCGACAGCACCGTCGGCATCGCCACGGGAATTGCGGCCACCGTCAGCACTAAGGCGAACTGAAGGGTGGTGAGCATCCGGTCGCCGCGGAAGAGCGCTACCACCAGGATCAACACGACCAGTGCCACCGCGAGGATGATCAAATAATCGCCTATCTTCAAGACCGCCTTTTGGAAATGGCTGACGGTGTGCGCCTCCTGCACCAGTTGCGCGGTCTTGCCGAAGTAGGTGTTTGCACCGGTGGCGTACACCATCGCACCGATTTCGCCCTGGCGAATGATAGAACCTGAAAACACCGCCTCGCCGGGTTTGCGCGTGGCGGGTAGCGACTCTCCCGTCAGCGCGGACTGATCCACTTCAACCGGGTCGCCCTCCAGCAAGCGCGCATCCGCCGGCACGATGTCGCCGAGGCGCACGCGGATGACGTCGCCCGGCACGAGCTCGCGCGCCGCCGGGTTGACCCACTTCCCATCGCGTTTCACCCGGGCCTTGACGGCCAGTTTGGCCTTGAGGGCCTCGATGGCGTTGCCCGCCTGGCGCTCTTCCCAGAATCCCACCGCGGCGTTGGCCACAAGCAATAGGAGGATGATGAAAAAATCCGGCCAGTGACGGACCACACCCGACAGAATCACCGCCACCTCGATCATCCACGGGATAGGGCCCCAAAAATAGGTGAGGAACTTCAGGAGCGGATTGGTCTTCTTTTCTTCAATCTCGTTCGCCCATATTGAGTCAGCCGTTTCAGCGCCTCAGCCTGAGTGAGACCGTCCAACGACGCCTTTAGCTTTGCCTGCAGTTCCGGCATGGGAAGGGATTTCAGGTCTCCCTCTGCATCGGGCTCGCTTGCCGTTGTCTCCATGGCGCCATCCTCCTTTTTGAGCTATCCTAAACGAGTATTGGTTTATGAAAGGGCCCCGCATTGCCTCCACCCTTTACCTCTGTCCAGAGTAGCCGTGTTACCCGGGTCCATGGATTACCGGAAAACCCACGGGTCTCACCAAATCGCACGACATCCCGGTTAGTTCTTCTTTCATTTTCCCTTCACAACAAAGACGGAGCAGGGCAGCCTTCTCGCGATCTCGTGATTGATCCAGCCATAGACAATGTGCTCGATCCTGGTTTCTTTATTGGCGGCCATGATAAGCCAATCTATTTGTATACATACTATTGTTATACGGACTAAAATACGCATTGCATTAACCTATGTCAACACAAAAAGGGTCTGGTATGCTCGATCCCCGTGACTTGTGTCAAGAGGATCCAGCAAAAATTCCCGTAATTTGTCTTGACAAACCATGTCATGAAGATGCTATATATTGTCTCATTATTTTTGGTATACAAATATTTTATGTACCGTTAACATGGGCGAGGAATGTCACCGCGTATTAGCAGGGATGAAGAGATTTCAGAAACTGTGCAGTCGCTGCGCCGGATCGTCAAAACCATACAGGACTACTCACAGCAGGTATCGAGCCAATTCGGCATCACCGGGCCCCAGCTCTGGGCCCTCAAGGCCATCCTGGAACATGGCTCGATGCCCCTCGGCCAACTGAGCAAAAAGATGTACCTCCACCCAAGCACGGTTACCGGGGTGGTCGATCGCCTTGAGAGCAAAGGCTATGTTGTGAGAGGGAGAGATGCAACCGACAGAAGGATTGTCACCGTATCCCTCACCCCTGCCGGAAAGGATTTGGGCAACACGGCTCCTAACCCGGTGCAGGGCAAGATGATATACGGCTTGAGGAAATTGAAAAGGGACGAGCTTCACGTCATCTATGAATCCATCCGAAAGCTTACGGAGATTGTGGAAGCGGAGAACGTCAAGGTCACCTTCTTCTTTGACAAAGAATAGCAGGGTCTGTACCAGGCTCGAAGGATCAGCCTGTAGCCATTACAAAGTTGAGGAAGGAAGATGAAGATAGCGAGATCTGTCGGAATGGTTTTCTGGTCGCCCTGCTGGCCGAAGCATTCAGCGGGTGTGGTTGCTTCTACCAGGCCATGAAGGGCGAAGCAGCGCCGGCGCCGCCTTCACCGGCCATGGTTCAGAAGACGCAGGAATTGCCCGCTCCGGTGAAAGAGATGGTAGCTGCGCCCGCACAGCAGGAGGCAGCGACGGTAGCCTTGAAAGACATTCACTTCGACTTCGATAGATACAGCATAAGGCGCGAAGACGCAGAGATACTGAAGCAAGGCCTGGGGTGGTTCCAAGAGAATCCCGGCACTCATGTAAGGATTGAAGGCAACTGCGATGAGCGAGGCACGGTGGAGTACAATCTCGTCCTCGGCCAGAAAAGAGCGGATTCGGCCAAAATCTACCTGACGACCCTCGGGGTAGAGACGAAAATGCTCGAGACCATCAGCTACGGCAAAGAAAGACCCGTTGATCCGGGACATAATGAAGAGTCTTGGGCAAAGAACAGGAGGGACCATTTCGTCTCCCTGAAATAGTCACCAGGCGTCACCTGCCGGGGAGGTCTCCCCTCCCCGGCACAGATGAGACCGTCTCGAACCCAAAAGGACATAATAAGATTGAACATTCCTTTTTCCTCACGCAGGATGAAACGTATCTGGCAAGGCACGATCGTTGGCATCCTGATCGGCGTCGTGTCGGGGCTTGGCGCAATCGTCTTCAACTTCCTCCTGCTGACCGGAACCCGGTTCTTCACCCATGATCTGATCGTCATGATCCTGCGAGGCGCCTTGAGCGAGACCTTCCTCGGTCTTCCGCTCTCCCGGTGGATGATGCTGTGGATTCCCGCTCTGGGAGGACTCATCTCCGGGCTCATCGTATTCAATTTTGCCCCGGAGGCAGAGGGTCACGGAACCGACGCCATGATCGACAGCTTTCACCGTAAGAAAGGAGTCATCAGAAGGCGGGTGCCGATAATCAAGACCATAGCGTCCGCAATCACCATAGGGTCGGGGGGGTCGGCGGGCAAGGAAGGTCCTATCGCTCAGATAGGAGCGGGGTTCGGCTCGTTTCTCGCTTCTGTGATGAAGGTGAGTGACAGAGAACGGCGGATCATGCTGCTTGCCGGTGCAGCCGGGGGAATCGGCGCTATCTTCAAGGCCCCTTTGGGCGCGGCCCTCTTCGCGACCGAGGTTCTCTACCGAAGAGAGGATTTCGAGTTCGAAGCAATCATTCCCTGCATCCTTTCTTCGATCGTCGCTTTCATGGTCTTCACCTTTCACGATGGCACCGCCGCCATCTTCCACATCCCTGCCTATTCCCTGGCCACCCCCACCCAGCTCCCTTTTTACGCTGTCCTGGGCGTGCTGTGCGCTCTGGTCGGATTCCCCTATGTCCGCTTCTTTTACGGGATCAGGGATCGGTTTTTCAGGCGAATCAATCTACCCAAGGCCGTCAAGCCGGCGATCGGAGGCCTCATGGTCGGAGTGGTCGCCCTCTTTCTGCCCGAAATACTGGGTGGCGGCTATCCGTGGATGCAGTCCGCCATTGACGGTCATCTGGCTATTCGACTCATGGCCATCCTCGTCGTCGCCAAAATCCTTGCTACCTCCTTCACCATCAGTTCGGGAGGAAGCGGAGGCGTCTTTGCTCCATCCCTTTTCATAGGCTCCATGTTGGGTGGGGTATTCGGGAACATTTCCCAGCGATTTTTCCCGCACATCGTGACCGAGCCGAGCGCGTTCGTGCTGGTCGGTATGGGAGGATTCTTCGCCGGCGTCGCCAAGGTGCCCATCGCCGCCCTTATCATGGTTGCGGAGATGACGGGAGGCTATAGTCTTATCGTCCCAATGATGATCGTCACCTCCCTCTCCTATCTCCTTCTCGGCAACACTTCCCTGTACGAAAAGCAGGTAGCGACCCGCGTCGACTCTCCGGCCCACATCGGCGATTTCGCGGTCGATATTATGGACCATCTGAGGGTAAAAGATGCGATAGTAGCGGATCGGGTGGTAGAGACGATTCCTGAGGGCATGGGCTTCGAGGAGATCCTCCATCTGATGAAGGCGTCGAACCAGCAGGACTTCCCCGTGGTCGATGCCAAGGGAACGCTCACGGGTATCATCTCCATGACCGACTTGCGCCAGGCTATGGCTGACATGCAGCTCCACGGTATCCTGGTGGCAAAAGATTTAGCTGACGCCGTAGTAGCTACGGTAACCATGGAGGACTCCTTAAACACGGCGTTGCAGCTCATGGCCAGCCTCGACGTAAGGGAATTGCCGGTAGTCAGCAGAGAGCATCCCGACCATATTGTATCTCTTATCAGTAGAAAGGATGTCGTCATCGCCTACCATGCCGAGATGGAGAGATTGAAAAAACCGGGGATCACGAAAACGTGAATCACGCTGAAACATCCGAAGCAATCCAAGGCTTGTATATGTAGTCCGACGGCCGGCATTATGATAAAGTTCCGGAAGCTTCGAGGCGCAACGTGGACCTATTTGATATCATCACGGTTCTGATCACTCTTTCGGCCCTCTTCAGCTATCTTAACTATCGCTATCTTCATCTGCCCAGGGTGATTGGCCTTCTGCTTTTCGGGCTCGTGCTGTCCTTCGGCATCGTGGCCGCGGGGTTTTTTCATCCGGCCATCAAGCAATCCGCGGCGGAACTGGTCGGCCGCGTCGATTTCAACCGATTGCTTCTCCGCGGCATGCTTGGGTTCCTGCTTTTCGCCGGCCCGCTGCGCCTCGGCATGGAGTCCATGCTTCGGGAAAAATGGGTGATCCTTTCTCTATCAACTCTCGGCGTTCTGCTCTCGACTGCAATAGTTACCGCCCTCACCTGGGCGATTTTCGCCCTTCTCGGAAATCCGGTTCCGGCTATTTACTGCCTCCTCTTCGGCGCGCTCATATCACCCACCGATCCGATCGCGGTCCTTGCCATCATGCAGAAGCTCCACGCACCCGAGGCCCTGCAGACAGTCATGGCGGGCGAATCGCTTTTCAACGACGGCATAGGCGTTGTCATCTTCATCGTGCTGTTACAGGTAGCGTCCGGAGGAGGTTCCGCTTCCCTAGGCGGAGTGATCATCTTATTCTTGAAGGAGGCCGTCGGAGGCGTGCTGTTCGGCACGATCATCGGATACGCGGCGTACAGGTTGATCAGAAGCGTCGATAATTATCAGGTTGAAGTGCTCCTGACGCTTGCCCTCGCCATGGGCGGCTACTCGCTCGCGAACGCCCTTCAACTCTCGGGTCCACTGGCAGTGGTGGTCGCGGGTCTGCTCATCGGGAACCATGGGCGGCACGGAATGTCGGAGCGGACGAAATTGCACCTCGACTCTTTCTGGGAACTCATAGACGAGATCCTGAATGCGATTCTCTTTGTGTTGATTGGCCTCGAACTACTTTCATTCACGTTCGCCCGCCTTTATCTCCTCGTTGCTCTACTTGCCATCCCCGTGGTACTGCTTGCCCGGATTGTGAGCGTGGCTGCGCCCATTGCCCTCATCCGCCATCATCGCTTCCTGGCTCCCCATACAATAAAGATTCTGACGTGGGGCGGACTGAGGGGCGGCCTCGCAGTCGCCCTTGCCCTCTCTCTTCCTGCAGTTCCCGAAAAAAATGTCTTACTGGTGATGACCTACGTCGTCGTGATTTTTTCAATCGTCTTTCAGGGACTCACGATCGAAAGGCTCATTGCCCGGTGGACGGGGCGATGAAATCCATGCCCGCTACACGTTAACACGAGATGCAGGCCATGTAAGCGAATCCTTTAAGAATGTGGTTCAGGCGAACGAAGTCTGGTTAACAAACCGCCCGGCCGGGGACGACCCGTGCACGAACAGCGCACGACCACTAAGTGCTCCATGTCATAAATACGATGACGTATTGTAATGACATTTCCACCTGCATCTGTTATCCTTGGCATATATTCTCCAGCGAGGAGGATTCGATGCCAAGGAAGAGTCCGTTCCCAATTG
>JBEKJU010000120.1:0-19351 GCA_050011095.1 Syntrophorhabdales bacterium | reverse complement strand
TCGGATTTTCCTAACAGGCAATTAATCGGCGAGGTGGCTATCCCAGCCGGTCGCAGCGGGCGCGGATGCCACCGTGGGTAGCGGCGGTAACGGCGCTTGCCCTTGACGGGGCGCCCGATTGCCCTATAGAATGGAAGGCGTGTTCTCCCTCGGTGCGCTTCACCTTTCCGTTCCCTTTATCCTGGCCCCCATGGCAGGGATCAGCGACCTGCCTTTTCGGCTCGTCGCGCGCTCCTTCGGCTGCCCCCTCGCTTTCACGGAGATGATAAACGCCAGGTCGCTGGGCCTCGCGAACGGCAAGACCCTCGCGCTTCTCCGGTCGTCGCCCCTGGACAGGCCCCTCGGTGTCCAGTTGCTCGGCCGCGAGCCGGACTTTCTCCTTCAGGCCCTCGAACGGCTGGACCATTACCCTCACGACGTGGTCGACCTGAACGCGGCCTGTCCCGTCCACAAGGTGACCCGGAAGGGGGAGGGGGCGGCGCTCCTGAGGGAGCCCGAGACCCTGTCCCGCCTCGTCAGGACCCTCGTAAGACACGCGTCCGTCCCGGTGACGGTCAAGATACGCTCGGGATGGGACCATGATTCCGTCAATGGCCCGGAGATCGCGAGGCGCATCGAGGGTGAGGGGGCCTCTGCCGTCTGCGTGCACGGACGGACGAGGAGCCAGGGATACGGGGGCGCGTCCGATAGGGGGGTGATAAGGGCGGTAAGAGAGGCGGTGGCCATCCCGGTCATCGCGAGCGGCGATCTTTTTTCCGAAGACGCCGTCGCGGAGACCATGAACGAGACGGGATGCCATGCCGTCGTCATCGCCCGGGGCGCCCTCGGGAACCCCTGGATATTCCGGGGCCTCGCGGCCGCGTACGGGAAGGCGCCGACGGACCCGGCCGCCGGGTGTCCCCGAGCGGGCGCCCCGACACTCGAAGAGGTGAAGGCCACGATGGAGGAGCACCTCGCGCTGTCCGTCGAATACCATGGGTCACCGGCGGGGGTGATCGGCTTTCGTAAATGCTTCATCTGGTACACGCGGGGACTCCGGAACGCGAGGTTTCTCCGCCCGAGGGCCGTGCGCATCACCGATCCCGACGAGATGAAGGCCCTCATCAACGGGATAGGAATGCCTCTATCACCCGGTTCGTCTCGTCCGGCTTCTCAAGCATGACCATATGGCCCGCATCAGGGATCACGACCAGCCTCGACCCCCCGATCTCTCTCGCGAGGTATTCGGCGTATCTCTGCGGGGTGAGGAGATCGTCGGCCCCCGTGATGATGATGGTCGGCAGGGCGATCGATCCGACGCGTCCCATCAGATCATAGTGGTCGCACCCGGAGAAATCGGCGTGTATGACCTCCTTCGGCGCCGCCATCATCTCGGCGAAGCCGGCTTCGATCAAGGCCGGCGGGGCCTTCTTCGAGAAGGCAAGGCCCGTGATGCTCCGAACCGTCTCCTCCTTGTTTTGCAGGATGCCTTCGAGTATCGGGGGAAAGACCTTCAGCCTTGCGCCCGTTGCAATCAGGATGAGGCCGCGCGAAAGCCCCGGAGAGGCCAGGGCGAGGGACATCGCAATGGCCCCTCCCATGGAGTGGCCGGCCAGATAGCACCCCTCCAGGCCGTTTTCCTCGATCGCTTCGGCTACACTCCCGACGTATCCGTCGATGGTCCGGAAGGCCTCACCCTTAGACCTGCCGTGACCGGGCAGGTCCACGAGGATGACCTCGCAGCGTCCCTCCAGACGTTTTTGAAAGTACCATGAGGCGGAACTCCCTCCCGCGCCGTGTATAAAGAGGATCTTCTCGCCCCTCCCGTGCCGCTCCAGGTGCACGCCCATCTCCACCTCCCACAATTATATTGAAAAGGATGACCGGCCATTATAGTATGACGGCATGAGACTTTTTGCAATCGTCCTCGTGTTCCTGCTCTTGTTCGGATGTCCGAGGCCGCCCGAATCTCCGCCCGCCAAAAACCAGCAGGAGGCCCAAAAGGAAGAACAGCAATACAAGAAGGAGATCGACGAGATAAGGAAGACCCTCAAGAGTGACCTCAAGGTCAAGCTCAAGAGGGACGGGAAGGCGGAATCGTACAGCTGGGAAATCTCGGGCAAGGATACGGGCGAGGTGCTGAGGGCAAACGACGTACTCGTAAAAAAACTGGGGGATGCGGGGACGGCGAAGTGAGACGGGGAGCCACCCGGCCGTCGCCCGGGCGCGCCCTCTTGCAGCTTAACGGCGGGGCGATAACGTCTGAAACAATATTGCACCTCGACTACTCGTCCAGCACTTTCCTGATGGTCTCCGCGAGTTCTCTCCTGGTGAGAGGCTTCATGGCGAACGCCCTGATTCCCGCCGCCCTTGCCCGGTCCGCGTTTACTATGTGGCTGAACCCCGTGCACAGAATAACCGGTATATCCCGCCTCACGGCCAGGGCTGCCTCGGCAAGCTCCAGCCCTGTCATGTCCGGCATGGTTTGATCGGTGATGATGAGGTCATAGGCAGCGGGGTCTGCTTTGAGTGTCGCGAGGGCATCGATACTGCTGGTCCTGGCGGTTACCCTGTAGCCTAACCCTTCAACAAGCTCCTGGCCCATCTCAACGAGGGCTTCTTCGTCGTCTACGAAGAGTACCTTTTCGTGCCCGGTGGGAATGGCATCGTCTCTTACGGTCTCTGTTGGCGCGGCTTCGGCCGCCCTGGGGAGATAGACGGTAAAGGCCGAGCCTTTACCCGGCTCGCTCGCCACGGTGATATACCCGTTGTGCTGCTTCACGATGCCGTCGACGACGGAGAGCCCGAGCCCCGTCCCCTCCCCAAGTTTCTTCGTAGTGAAAAAGGGATCGAATAACTTTCCCATGATATCGGGAGATATGCCTGCGCCGGTATCCCGGACAACAAGCTTCATATATAGGCCTGGCGCGACGGCGTGGGAATTCCCGTCGGAGGGGGGAACAGTAACGCCGGAAAGCTCCACGTCGAGGGTCCCTCCCTTCTCCAGCATCGCATGGGCGGCGTTGGTACAGAGGTTCATCAGAACCTGCTGCATCTGGGTGGGATCCGCGAGGACGAGACCTGACCCGCCATCGACCTTGACCCGTATGTTTATGGTCGAGGGGATGGAGGCCCCAAGGAGCTTCATGGACTCCTTGACGATGCTGCTCAATTGCAACAGGTCCTTCTTCTGCTCCGTCCTTCTGCTGAAGGTGAGCATCTGTTTGACGAGCTCCCTGCCACGAAGCCCCGCTTCCATAACCCTCCGGAGGTGGTGCTCCTGTAGGCTCCCCTTGAGGGCGCGTTCTTGGGCCAGTTCGGTAAAGCCTATCATTGCCCCGAGAATATTATTGAAATCATGGGCGATCCCTCCCGTGAGCGTGCCGAGGGCCTCCATCTTGTGGGCTTGGCGAAGCTGGGCCTCCGCGTGTTTCTGAGCCGTGATGTCTATATTGATCTCAAGCACATCAAGGGGCTTCCCGGTCTCACCCCGGCGCAAAACCTGGCGGCTCGCCACCACAATTTCCGTGCCGTCCCGTTTTGCCTGAACAAGTTCTCCTTCCCAGCGATCTTTGTTCATCAACGACGCTTTCATGGACTCAATGCTCTCAGGGACCCGCGTCCGGAGCAGTATGTGGGGAACCTTTCCGAGAACCTCTTTTTGACCCCATCCGTACGTTTCTTCCGCGCCTTTGTTCCAATAAGTGATCCGGTCCCGGGTGTCCCGAACAAAGACGGTATCGTGCGTAAGATTGAGGAGGTCTGCGAGTTGTTTGACCTCGGCCGTTCTCTCCTCGACCCGGTCTTCAAGTTCATCACGCGCGCGTTGCAGCTCCACCTCCATCTTCTTCCGCTCGGTAATTTCAGCATCGCGTTCCAGGATCGTTTCTTCCAGTCGGTCGTTCAGCTCCCTCAATTCTTTCTGCGCCTCGAGTAGCTCGCGGTTCTGGCGGTCCGCATTCTCATAAGTCGAAAGCAGCAGGTCAAGTATCTGTGGACGGTCTGCGGTTATGTGATAGGTTTGCCCTGATAGGACCACATTTATGCCGCTTGCGGCAGGGGACTCCTCACGCAAACCCTTGTTTGCGATCAGATACCCTATACGAGAAACGAGATGGCCCTCGTCATAAGGCTTGGTGATGAAGTTGTTTGCGCCGACCTCAATCCCCCGAAGGACATTCGTCGGGTCGGAGAGAGCGGTCACCAGGATGACGGGTATATCTGCGAGGCTCGGGTCCAACCCCATCTGTCTGCAAAGTTCGTAGCCGTCCATCTCGGGCATGATAATGTCGGTGATGACAATATCCGGCTTGTGCGTCCGCAGAAATGCGAGGGCTGCCTTTCCGTGGGAAGCGACCGAAACCTCGAAGCCCCTTTTTTCGAGGATAAATTTCAATTCCTCGGCCTGCGTCGGACTATCCTCAACAACGAGAATCTCAATATGGTCTCTTTTTTCTATATCTTTGTCCATGTGCAATCCCTTATGTGGTTTTAAGCCTGTTTTCTTTTCGACATGCCCAAACCGTTCAGCATTGATACGATTCTATCAGGCGGCAACGCATATGTCGCGGCGTTGATCCTTATCGCTTCACCGGGCATGCCGAAGACCACTGAGCTTTCCTCGTCCTGAGCGATGGTCAGGGCGCCTTTCTCTTTCATCACCTTCAGCTCCTCGGCGCCGTCTTTACCCATGCCGGTCAGCAGCACGCCTACGGAGGCTTTTCCGAAAACTTTCGAGACGGAACGAAAAAGGTACGAAACCGAAGGGCGGAGACCGTTTTCAGGACCATCATCGGTGCATAAAAGCCGCCCGTTCGCATCCACTTTCATCTGGAACCCGTCGGGCGCAAGGTACACATGCCCCGGACGGATCACCCCGCTCCTCTCTGCAACATGAACGGACAGGGAAGACTTCCGCCGCAGCCACTCAGCAAGCCCCTCGGTAAATCCCGGCGCCATATGCTGAACGATCACCACGGGCAGAGGGAAATCCTTCGAGAGTCCGGACAGAATCGTTTCGATCACCGGAGGCCCGCCTGTCGATGCACCGATAGCGATGACCTTCACTTCGGCGGGCCGCGACAAGAGAGTATCCACCGCATTTATCCGGGGAGCGCCTTTTTTTTCTGCAATCGATTTCCGGCGCTTGACTACCTTAATCTCGGACATGAGCTTTACCGCGGTGATCAAGTCTTTTACGTTTGTCGCATAGGCCGGATGACCGGGTCCGTGCGGTTTCTGCAGCACGGCAAGGGCTCCCGCTTCAATTGCCTGGAAGGACATCTCCAGTTCATGTATATCGGGCCTGTCCGTCACGATAACGATAGGGAGGGGATCGGTTTCCATGATAATGCGGGTTGCCTCAAAACCGTTCATATACGACATGTTGATGTCCATGGTGACAATATCGGGCCTGTGGCGCTTTATTGACTCTATAGCGTCCCTCCCGCTGCCGGCGGCGTCGATTACCCGGATGCCGGGGTCCGAGCTTAAGACGTGGGATAGTAATGCACATGCCACGGGAGAATCATCCACGACGAGGACTTCGATCATATAAGCCTTTTCACCACCTTCAACAAGCTGCTCTGGTCAAAGCTGCTTTTCACGATGTATGCGTTTGCGCCGACGTCTATTCCGCGCCTTTTGTCTTCGCCTGACTCGAGCGCCGTCACGAGCACCCGAACTCTTCCGCCAACAGGCGCGTGAATGCATCGACGCCGTCCACGGCTGTCTTTACGTCGTAGCCCGCCGATTCGAGGATGGTTCTCAGCAGGGTCCGGCTGGTGATTGAATCCTCCGCAACGAGTACGGACATTCTTTTCTTCGACTCCTCCACGGGGGCTCCGGCATACGCGGGAGAAACCTTAACGGCGGACTTCATGAGATCGGAGACGTTCAGGATCGGCACGACTTTCCCGCTGCCGAGTATCGTGGCTCCCGAAAAGTAGCGTGCGCGCAAAAGCTGTCTGCCCAGAGGCTTCACCAGTACTTCCTGCTCGTGGAGGATCTCGTCCACGAGAAAAGCCATTTGCAGCTCGTCTGAGCCGAGCACCACCACCTGTTCGAAGGGGGCGCCGGCCCCTGACCTGTTGTCTCCTGTTGGAACGCGCAGCACCTCTCCGAGCCTGACGAGCGAGACCGCCCGCCCCTCGAAGGTGAGAGACTCACGGTTTTCGATGGTCCTGATTTCCTCTTTTTTTACTCGCGTCACCCTCAGGATATTTGCGGAGGGAAGGACGAAAGGGTGTTGGCTCACCCTGACGACAACCCCACGGAATGTGGCGAGCGTGAGGGGGAGGGTCATTCTGAGCGTTGTGCCGGCGCCGGGCCGCGACTCAATTTCAATCCTGCCGTTCAGTTTTTCCACCTTTTCTTTGACAATGGCCAGCCCGAGCCCTCTTCCGGAAAGGTCCGTTACGATGGGGCTCGTGCTGACCCCCGACCTGAAAGCCAGGAGCAGCGACTCGCCGTCACTGAGCCGACCGGCTTCTTCCTGTGACAGAAAGCCGCCCTTTTCGGCAAGGGCCCGCACTTTTGATGCATCGATCCCCGCCCCGTCGTCGGATACCGCGATCTCAATCATGCTGTCCCGGGAAGAGACGATAATCCTTATCGCTCCCCGTGGCGGTTTATGCTTTTTTCGCCGCTCTTCGGGCGTTTCGATGCCGTGGTCGATGCAGTTTCTGACAAGATGGGTCAGGGGGTCTTTTATTTCTTCCAGTATCCGCCGGTCTATTTCAATTTGCTCACCCTGTATGACCAACTCCGTTTCTTTCCCTGCTTCCCGCGACAGGTTGCGCACCAAGCCGGGAAAGACTTCCAGCAGCGACAAACAGGGGAGCATCAACGATTTCTTCGTATCGGCAAGGAGCGTATCCACCATGACGTTGAACGACCGATGGTCGGACTCAGCCGCCTTCAGCACCCTTGTCAATGCGGTTTCAAAGGGGGTTATAAATGAATCGATGTCGTCCTTGCTCCCCGCCTCTCCCTTGGCCTCTTGCCTTTTCTTTGTCCTGTATGACCTTTTCGCCTCTTCCTTTTTCCACAGATCAAAGGTCTTTTTCACCTGCTTCAGCTCGAGTACGCGCTGAGCCGTGGCAAGCTTCACCAGGAGCATCTCCTCGACCTGAAGGAGCAGGGCATCGAGCTTGGCGACAGAAATCCTTATCGTCGCGGTTTGCGCCGGCGACGGGCCGGGCGCCGCGCGCAGGTCGCGAGCCGCCACATGGACGGGTCCGGAAACCGGAGCGGGCTTCCCGACCTCTCCCTCCAGACCCCGGATCAATTCCCTCACCCCTGACTTTTCTGCAGCCGTGAGTCCTTCCCCGCCGACGAGTCTACCGATGACGGCAACTCCCTTATGAAGCAGGTCCAGCAGGTGCGGAGAGGGGATGAGATCTTTGCGCTTCAAGGCGGACAAAACGTTCTCCACCGTCTGGCAGACGGCGACCACGTCAGCCAGATTCACGGAACGGGCCGCGCCTTTCAGGTTATGCGATTCCCTGAACACGGCTTCGATCATCTCGCTCTGCTTCTGCGGATCGCCCTTCTCAATTTCGATGAGACCGGAGGTCATGGCAATGAGGTGTTCTTGCGCCTCAACGTTGAACGTCAAAAGGAGTCTTTTCCGAAATTCCTCGTCCTTACTGTCCATGCTGAATCCTTACATTACACCTTGTATTTCCCCACCATCTCCCTGAGCTTCTCTCCAAGCTCGTTCAGGTTGTACGCCGCCTTTTCGGCCTGTTTCGTCCCGGCCACGTGCTGCGCGGACGCCTGCCTGACAGCTTCCATGGCCTGCGCAATCTGGTCCATGCCGACAAACTGCTGCTGGTTCGACGCTGCAATCTGGGTGGCCGCATGCGCCGATTCTTCAATGCTGTCGGCGAGCTTTCTGATGGCGCCGCCTGATTCGGCGGCCTGATTCACGCTGCCCTCTACCGCCTTGCTCACCTGTTCCGCGGCCAGGACGGATGTACTGGTCGCCTTCTGTATGTCGCTGAGGATGGTGCGCACCTGTCCGGTCGCCTCTTTCGATTGATCGGCGAGGCTCCTGATTTCCTGGGCCACCACCGCAAAACCTTTCCCGTGCTCGCCGGCTTTCGCTGCCTCTATCGCGGCATTGACCGACAGCAGGTGTGACTGTTGGGCAAGGTCGTTGACCACGGTCATGATCTCCCCTATAGCTTGAGTCTGTTCGCTCAGCTCCACAATGCTCTCGCCGACCGATTCCATCAACTCCCTGATATGGTTGATCCCGTCCACCGTCCTGGTCACTGCCGCATTACCTTGTTGGGCAACCGATGCGGCCTTCTGCGCGCCTTCCGAAACACTCCTTGATTTCTCCGCCGAAAGCTGGGCCGTTTGCTTCACTTCCTCAACCGTTGATGTCGTCTCGTTTACCGACGCGGCCGTCTCCGACGACACAGAGGCCAATTGGGTTGTCAATGCCAGGATTTCGCCCACCGAGGCGGCAAGGATATTCGCTGCTTCCCGTACCTGCTGATTGAGCGTGCGAAGATTATCTTCGGCCTGCTTACGTTCGGTGACATCGCGGGCCGCGGCAAAAACGCCCAGCATCTTGCCGGAATCACTCATGTACACGGAAGCGTTGTAGAGCACATCCGTCAATTGTCCCGATATATGGCGGACGGTGAGGGGATAATCTTTTACAAACCCCTGGGATATCACCTTCCGGTAACCCTCCCTCGCCTTCTCCGGCTCCGTGAAATAATCGGAAAAATCGCTCCCGATCAAATGGTCGCGGGCAAGCCCCGTCACAAGCTCGGTGGCCTTGTTCACATCGGTTATCTTTCCCTCCGGGCTTATCGTTACCAGGGGGTCTAGACTCGCCTCAAGGAGGCTTCGGGCGTATTGAGATGCCTGCCGCTGTTCCGTCACGTCGCGGGCCGCGGCAAAAACGCCAAGGATGGCCCCTTGCGCGTCTTTGTAGACCGATGCGTTGTACAGGACATAGGTCAATTTTCCACTGACATGCCTGACCGTCAGCGGGTAATCCGTGACAAAACCTTCCCTGAAGACCTGGCGGTAGCCCTCGCTGGCTTTTTCGGGCTCGGTAAAGTAGTTCGAGAAATCCGTCCCGATGAGTCGCTCCCGTGAGACCCCCGTCACCCTTACCGCCGCCTCGTTGACATCGGTTATCTTTCCCTCCGGGCTTATCGTTACCAGGGGGTCGAGACTCGCCTCAAGGAGGCTTCGGGCGTATGACGATGCCTTCCGGAGTTCCTCCTCGAGTTTCTTCGTACCCCCATGACCCGCGGCAGAGACAAGGCCGTCTGCCGGTGGTGGGGAAGCCTGCTCTGCGTTTCCCGGCTCAAAAAGATCGCGAAACCATTTCATGGGCAACTCTCCTTATAGTCAGGTTTCTTCATTCAGAATAATCGTTTTGTCTGCCAGGAGCTTCCTTGCGTCCAGAATCACTATCCCTTCCGGGGTGACGCCCTTAAGGAATTGCTCACGGATTCCCGTGAGCGTTGGCAGCGGGGGTTGAATTTCATTCATGGAAATGCGCAGCACGCCGAGCATGGAATCGGCAAGGACGCCGAACTCCATCGTATCGTCATGGATGATGACGGCCTTATTAAGGTCGCTGATCCCTTTATCGGGCATATCGAAAAACTTTTTGATATCTATGACGGAAACGATCTGTCCGCGCACGTTGATCAGTCCCAGGATAAACAACGGCGTGCCCGGAAGGGGGGTGTAATCCTTTATCGTGTAAACCTCACGAACGAACTGTGTTTCAACGGCATAACACTCATTTGCGAGTAAGAACTCCAGTACTTCAATCACCTCTCCATGCTTCGTCTCTTCGGGCGCACGCGCCAGTAAATGCGCTCTGGCCTTAAGGATTTTTTTCATATCCTCCGGATTGGGCGAGTAACCGCTCTCTATCGCAGCGCCGGCCTTCTCAAGCCGCAGACGGATCTTGGTCCAGTCGAGTTTGCCGTCACGCATGATCTCACCTCTTATGCGATAGCTGTCTCATCGTACGAATTACTTCCATCAATCTGCCTGCGCTGATGCCTTCCGATTCGGGCGGTATCTCTTCATCTCCGTACGACTCCAGGAGAGAGCAGGCATTCGCGAAGCACTTTTCAGCCTCCTTGTATTTTTCCTGTAGGTGCATCAGATGTCCCAGGGCGAAATGGGCCAGCACAAAATCCTGGTCGACGTAGATCGCCCGCTTGAGCGACGTTGCGGCTTCGCTTGCCCTGCCGATTTCCTGGAGGATTGTTGCCTGCAGATAGTAGAGGGATGGATTCAGCTTGTCGGCATCAATTGCCTTTTCGCACAATTCCAGGGCCTTGGAAAGTTCTCCCTTATCGGCAGCCGCTTTTGCCAGCGAAGATAGAGAGGCTGCTTCTTGAACCGGAGGGTCGGCGAGCCGGGGCGCCGCAGAAGAGGCGACGCTGTGAGTCCCTGCCTGTTCATGCCTCCATCGCTTCTCCGGCTCGTCCTTTTGTGGTCTCCTCACCTGATTGGCGGTCTTTTCCGTGCCCCATCTCTCCGTTTCGCCGATGACGGCGATCTCCGGGTCCCGTGTCGCCGCACCCTGCGCCGCGCTGCCCCTTTTCCTGTAGAGGGTCGCGCCGGGAAAGCTGACGCCTTCGAACAAAGAGGGTTTCGCAAGAGAGGATTCGACAGGATTGATGACGAGCCATCCGTCATCCATGAGACATCGGTAAAGGCGTGGTACGACTTGCAGCGCCCGCTCATGGGAAAAGTACATCAATACATTCCGGCAAAAAATGGCGTCCATTGCACTGGTATTATTGGCAAGCGCCGGATATTGATCAGCCGCTAAATTGTGATGGGCAAAGGTGACCATTTCCCTGATACGGCCGAGGACCTCAAACCCGTCTTTTGTTTTTGTGAAATACCCTTCTTTTACCCACTGCGGCGGATTACGGAAAGACCAATCGCGATACACTCCTTTTGCGGCCTTCTTCAGAAAATCAGGATTTATGTCGGTTGCCAGAATTGTAATATTCCAGTCCTTCAAATCGGGAACCATCCTGTCGAGCAATATTGCTATAGAGTAGGCTTCTTCACCGGTCGAGCACCCCACGCTCCAGATTCTGAGCCGCCGATCCGTTCTTTTTCGGATGCGGATCAGCTCAGGAAGAACCTGCTCGCCGAAAGCGTCGAAACCCCCCATGTCTCTGAAGAAATACGTCTCTCCGATAGTAAGATGACGTGCCAGCATTTCGATCCGATCGTGTGACGATGGAGATGACAGCAGCCACCGTATGAACGACTCGACATCCTGGTAGCCACACTCTCTCGCCGCTCCGCAGATATTCCTCTCGAGGTCGGGATGGCGTTCCGCCGGGAAGTGTAAGCCCATATGCATTTCAACGACCTGCCGAGTTCGGAAAGCAGGGAAGGATCCAGGTTTGTCGGTCCCCTGCCGGCAGGCGCGCCGCCGCCCGGTTTTGGAGACGCCTTTTGCGCGCTACGCATTGGGCCCGTCCACCTCTGATGTCTTTACACCGAGAGGCAGTACCCGGTCGAGCATGGCTTCCTCATCGAGGGACAGGAAGCTGTCGAGATCGTAGATGTACGCAATGCCGTCCTTCAGTTTTACGACGCCCCTCAAATACCCTATCCCCGGAAAAAGCGCTTCCGCGGCGGTAATATCTTCCTTCCCGCAATCGACGACGCCCACGGCATCGTCCACGAGAATCGCAACTGTCCGGCGCGATGTACGGGCAATAATCATCTGATCAGTCAAGGCGATCCCGACCTCAGGCAGATTGAACAGTGTGCGGATGTTGAGGACGGGTATGGCCCGACCCCGGACATTTATCAGGCCCATCACAACTTCGGGCGCTTTGGGCAACGGATTTATTTCGACTACGCGGACGATTCTTTCAACGTTTGAAAGAGCCAAAGCGCAACGCTGTCCGGAGAGGGTGAATATGAGCAGGGTATCACTGCGTTCCAAAAGCATCCTCACTTAAGGGTTGGATTATTAACCGTCTCATAATTGTCTGTACGCCGTCATTCAGGCGTTCGCCGGTAGAGCGAAGCGGGCCTTAATCCCGCGCAGGCGGGACATCCAGGGCTTTTCTGGATGCCGCGACCCTCAAGCGCACTCCCCCGGTCCGGCATGACGAAACTATTATGAGACGGTTAATACCTACGGTGTCTCACTGCATACCCCTTCGAAAATACCACTTTAGGCCCTCTTGAGTCAAATTGTAACAATTAATGTCGCCCCGTCCCGCGCCTCCGATCCGTGTTGCTGTCGAGTGTTTTGAGAACCGGCCCTGGGCGAAGGAGTTCAAGTGGAAACGGTGAACCTTTGCGATGGGGAAAGCTTTGATGCGACAACAAAGGTGTGGCGAAGATAAGCGACTCCGTATCGGGCGCGAAAAGCGCGTCGGCCGCACCTATGTCAAGGATACTGGGGAAGAAATGTCAGGCCCGTCGTTTCCTCGATTCCGAGGGCGACGTTCATGTTCTGTATTGCCTGGCCGGATGCGCCCTTCACGAGGTTGTCGATGGTGGAGACAAGGATGAACCGTCCGTCCTCGAAGGTCTTGAGGCCGATGTCGCAGTAGTTGGAGTAGCGGACGAACCGCGTATCGGGCCAGGCGCCTTCGTCGCAGATGCGCACGAAAGGCGCATCGGCGTATGTCTTTCGATAGAGATCGAGGAGTTCAGCCGTGGGCACGTACCTCGTGAGGCCGCCGTAGACGGTCGTCAGGATGCCCCTGTTAATGGGTAGGAGATGTGGCACGAACGTTATCTGGACGTCGCCGATCTTCGCAAGCTCTTTCTGTATCTCGGGCTCATGCCTGTGGACGCCCACGCCGTAAGGCTTGAAGCCCTCCGCCACCTCGCAGAAAAGATTCCCCAGCTTCGCTTCCCGGCCGGCGCCGCTCACGCCCGACTTCGAGTCGATAAAGACGCGTCCCCCGGTGAGGCCATGGCGGAGGAGGGGGGCGAGGGCAAGAATCGCGCTCGTGGGATAGCATCCGGGGTTCCCGACGAGCCTCGCGCCCGCGAGCCGGGCCCGGTGAAGCTCGGGAAGGCCGTAGACGGCCCGGCGGAGAAGCTCCTTTGCGGGGTGCTCGCCGTAGGTGCGCTCATAGAGGGCGGCGTCCTCAAAGCGGAGGTCCGCGGCCAGATCGATGATGAGGGCCTTGCCGTCGAAGAGGCTTTTCGCCTGCCGGCCGGAGACGCCATGGGGCAGGCACAGGAAGTAGACGTCACATTTGCCCCGGTGGTCGTCGTCGGTCGCCTCGAGGGGCGTATCGAGTCTCGCCCTTAAAAAGGGGAAGACGTCGGAGACCCTTTTCCCCCGATAGGTATTCGACGTAATGAGTGTAATGTCGATATCCGGGTGACCAAGCAGGATCGACAGGAGCACCGCCCCTGTATATCCCGTCGCTCCCAGGACCCCTGCGCGCCGCATCGGTCTTATCTCTTGGAGAACTGGAAGCTCGCCCGGGCGGCCTTCTTGCCGTATTTCTTTCTTTCCTTGACCCTGGGATCCCTCGTGATGAGGCCCTGCTTCTTGAGGAGACCCCTTAAGCCCCCGTTGAATTCCAGAAGGGCTTTCGCTATTCCGTGTCCGAGGGCCCAGGCTTGGGCGGGAACCCCGCCGCCGTAAATGTTGGCGACCACGTCGAATTTCTCCGCATTCTCCGTGATCACGAAGGGCCTGTTCACCATAAGTCGCCATTCTTCCAGGGGAAAGTAGTCTTCCAGGGGCCTTCCGTTCACGACGTACTGCCCTGCGCCCTGCTTGATCCAGACCCGCGCGACGGCCGTTTTTCTCTTCCCCGTTGCGTAATACCTCTTCTCAGGCACGCCGTACCTCCTTGATATCCAGCGTCTCGGGCATCTGTGCCTTGTGAGGATGCTCACTCCCCCTGTATACCTTCAGCTTCTTCAGCATCTTCCTTCCAAGGGCATTTTTGGGAAGCATACCCCGCACCGCAAGCTTGATGACGTCTTCCGGTTTCTTCGCGAGAAGGGTCCTCGCGTTCACCTCCCTGAGGCCTCCGGGATAGCCGCTGTATCGTGCGTATGTCTTCTGCTCCAGCTTGTTGCCCGTGAGCCGCACCTTCTCCGCATTGATCACGATCACGTAATCACCGGTATCCGTGTGGGGCGTGTAGATCGGCTTGTGCTTCCCTCTCAGGATAGCGGCTATTTTCGCCGACAACCGTCCGAGGACAGCCGCTTCGGCATCCGTCACATACCACTTTTTGTTCAGTTCCCCATCTTTCGGGAAAAATGTATCCATCCCTGCACCTTTGATTAAAAGTAATATACTTGTAAGGTCAAGTCAAGGAAATTGAAGGACTACTTCTTTCCCGCGTTCCTCTTCGAGGCCTTCAGAGGATTGATTTTCTGATCCTCCGCCTTCTGAGCCTTCTTTACGTGCGTTGCCATCGTACAGCTGGCATTCTGCCATTTTTGCGCCGGGGAAGGAAAACTGCTGCAGTATTTCCCTGCGGGGAACTCAAGCGCCCTCGTGCACCCCTCACAGTTCTCTATGATCGGATGGCACTTACCGCCATTATAGGTACAGCCCGCCTTTTTCATGAACAGGCACTCCACTCCGGGTTTTTGCGTTTGGCATTGCATAACGGCATCACCTCCCTCTTGGTTTTAAGGACAATATATAACTATAAAGACTTGAGATTGTCAACTGGTTTCTGCGGTCGCCGCCCCTGCCGATGCATCCGGCCCATGGGTTGCCCCGCTGCTATGATTTGGGTCTTTTCTTCGGGAGCATTTTGTTATATACTAATGAAAGCCCTTCTTTGGTAAAGAATAGAGAGATTGGGCGCACATATATATTGATTTTGTCCCACGTCCTATATTATAATACCGCTTTAAGTAAAGCTGGTGTAGCTCAACAGGCAGAGCAGCTGATTTGTAATCAGCAGGTTGCGGGTTCGAGTCCCATCACCAGCTCTGGGGGAGAGGTTCCCGAGCGGCCAAAGGGGGCAGACTGTAAATCTGTTGTCTCAGACTTCGGAGGTTCGAATCCTCCCCTCTCCACCATCTTATCGCTGACAGGCGCGGGGCGCGCACGAGCGCCCCTCGCTTCTTTATTATAGACGAGTTGGGGTTGCGAGGTCGGGAGTTCCGTCCACGGGTGATCGTGGGGTGATCCGTGAGGGCGCCGAGTCGATAACTCTATATGTTCAAGTGGCGGGAATAGCTCAGCTGGCCAGAGCGTCAGCCTTCCAAGCTGAGGGTCGCGGGTTCGAATCCCGTTTCCCGCTCCAGATGCCCGCGTAGCTCAGTGGTAGAGCACTTCCTTGGTAAGGAACGGAGGCTCTCTATGGCTAAGAAGAAGTTTGAACGGAAAAAACCCCATGTCAATATCGGGACAATAGGCCATATCGACCATGGGAAGACGACCCTGACGAGCGCGATCACGAGATGCCTGGCGAATAAGGGGATGGCGGAATGGATTCCCTTCGATCAGATAGATAAGGCCCCAGAGGAAAAGGAAAGGGGTATCACCATTGCGACGGCCCATGTGGAGTACGAGACGGAGAACCGTCACTATGCCCATGTGGACTGTCCGGGCCATGCGGACTATATCAAGAACATGATCACCGGCGCCGCCCAGATGGACGGGGCGATCCTTGTCGTCGGCGCGAACGACGGCCCCATGCCCCAGACGAGGGAGCATATCCTCCTTGCCCGGCAGGTCGGCGTCCCCTACATCGTGGTCTACCTGAACAAGGTGGACATGGTGGATGACCCCGAGCTGATCGAGCTTGTGGAGCTTGAGCTTCGGGAGCTTCTCACGGCCTACGAGTTTCCGGGAGAGAAGATTCCCATCATCAAGGGCTCTGCCCTGAAGGCCCTGGAATGCGGCGACGGGAAGCCCGACTGCCCCCACTGCAAGAGCATCTTCGAGCTCCTGGATGCGTGCGACTCCTACATCCCCGAGCCTGTCCGCGATACGGAGAAGCCCTTCCTCATGCCCATCGAGGACGTCTTCACGATCTCCGGCCGGGGCACCGTCGTGACGGGCAGGGTGGAGAGGGGCGTCATCAAGCCGGGTGGAGAGGTGGAGATCATCGGCTTCAGACCGACCCAGAAGACGGTGGCGACATCCGTCGAGATGTTCAGGAAGATCCTCGACCAGGGTCAGGCCGGCGACAATATCGGCGTCCTCCTCCGGGGCACCAAGAAAGACGACGTGGAGAGGGGACAGGTCCTGGCAAAGCCCGGATCGATCACCCCCCATACCACGTTCAAGGCCGAGGTCTACGTGCTCACCAAGGAAGAGGGAGGGAGACACACCCCCTTCTTCACGGGGTACCGCCCCCAGTTCTACCTCCGCACCACCGACGTGACCGGTGTGGTGAAGCTTCCCGAAGGGGTGGAGATGATAATGCCCGTCGTGACCCCCGTCGCCCTCGAAAAGGAGCTTCGCTTCGCCATCAGGGAGGGCGGGAAGACGGTCGGCGCAGGGGTCGTAACGGAGATAACAGAGTAGGAGAGGGTAGCGAACGATGAGGCAATTGGTGATTCTTGCCTGTTCCGATTGCAAGAACAGGAACTATACAACGTCAAAAAACAAGCAGAAGACGCCGGACCGGCTGGAAATGAAGAAATACTGCAAGTTCTGCAAGAAACATACGGCGCATAAGGAAACGAAATAGGAGGCCAGTAGCTCTAACGGTTAGAGCACCGGACTCCAAATCCGGGTGTTGGGGGTTCGAATCCCTCCTGGCCTGCTTGTATTCGGAGAGGGGATGAACGTAAAAAAAACGGTTGACACGGTCAAGGAGTATTTCAAGGAGGTCTACCTCGAGACGAAGCGCGTCACGTTTCCTTCGAGGAAGGAGACCATGAAGGGTACCTATGTGGTCCTCATCACCGTTATCATCGCCGCCGTTTTCCTTGGCGTGGTCGATGTGGGGCTGGCGAAGATCATCCAGCTGCTGTTCCGTGGATAAATTGATGGATAAAAAATGGTACGTGGTTCACACCTATTCGGGCTACGAGCAGAAAGTCAAGGAGGGCCTTGAAGAGAGAATAAGGACGAGCGGCATGGAGGCGCAATTCTCCGAGATCATCGTCCCTTCCGAGGTCATCATGGAGCGGGTGAAGGGACAGGCGAAGAAATCCCAGAGGACCATCTTTCCCGGCTATATCATCGTGCAGATGGATATGAACGAGGATACGTGGTACCTGGTGCGGAATACGCCGAAGGTGACCGGCTTCGTCGGCTACGGCATGAAACCGACCCCGCTTCCGGATGAGGAGATCAGGGATATCGTGTCCGCCATCCAGGAGGGGAAGGGAAAGATAAAGCCTAAGATCCGCTTCGACAAGGGCGACAACGTCAAGGTGATCGACGGGCCCTTTTCGAATTTTACGGGCAGCGTCGAAGAGATCAAGCCTGAAAAGGGGAAGGTGAAGGTGCTCCTCAACATCTTCGGGAGGACGACGCCCGTGGAGCTGGATTTTATGCAGATAGAAAAAATGTAAAGGAGCTGTAAAAGATGGCGAAGAAAGTTGCCGCTATGGTGAAGCTGCAGTTGTCCGCAGGACAGGCAACCCCGTCACCGCCGGTCGGCCCGGCACTCGGTCAGCACGGGGTCAACATAATGGAGTTCTGCAAGGCCTTCAACGAGAGGACGAAGACGCAGGAAGGGACGATCATTCCTGTGCTCATCACGATATATTCGGATCGGACCTTCACGTTTATCACGAAGACGCCGCCTGTCTCCTTTCTCCTCAAGAAAGCGGTGAAGCTGGCGAAGGGCGCGAACAACCCCAGGAAGGAGACCGTCGGGAAGGTGACAAAGTCGCAGCTTGAGGAGATCGCGCAACTGAAAATGCCCGATCTCAACGCGAAGGACCTGGCCGGGGCCGTAAAGATCGTGGAGGGCTCCGCGAGAAGCATGGGATTGGAGGTAGCGGAGGACTAAGAGGAAGTCGAGCGAAAAACATTCGATGATAGGGTGATTCCGATGGAACAGTAAGGGAAGATTACTGATCCAGTGGTTTTTACTTTTTTGAGGAGTGATGGAAATGGCAAACAAGGCAAAGAAATACAAGGAAGCGATGGAAAAGGTGGACAGGGAGAAGAGGTATACCCTCGAAGAGGCCCTCGACGTCCTGTCCGAACTGCCTGAAAGAAAATTTGACGAGACCGTCGAGGTGGCCATGCGGCTCGGCGTCGACCCGAGACACGCCGATCAAATGGTCAGGGGTTCCGTGGTGCTTCCTAACGGGCTGGGGAAGACGGTGAGGGTCCTCGTCTTTGCCAAGGGCCAGAAGGAAAAGGAGGCCGAGGAAGCGGGCGCCGATTATGTCGGATCGGATGACCTGATCGAGAAGATCCAGAAAGGCTGGCTCGATTTCGATAAGGCCGTCGCGACACCGGATATGATGGGGTCCGTGAGCAAGCTCGGCAAGATACTGGGCCCCAGGGGCCTCATGCCGAATCCCAAGGTCGGGACGGTCACCTTCGATGTGGCGAAGGCCGTGAACGAGGTGAAGGCGGGCCGCGTCGAATTCCGGGTGGACAAGGCAGGAAACCTCCATGTTCCCGTGGGCAAGGGGAGCTTTGGCAAGGAGAAGCTGACAGAGAACATCAACTCGCTTTTTGACGCAGTCATCAGGCTGAAGCCCGCCTCCAGCAAAGGCACATACGTGAAGGGCGTGGCCATTTCAAAAACCATGAGTCCAGGTGTCAAAATAGATCCTACCAACGTGAGAAGTCTGGTTAAGTAGGGAAAGAGTCAGAGACAGCAGGTGCCATTCCCGGTTAAATGAGTACGGCCTGCCGAGACACCCGTATGTGCATTTTCGTCTCTCTGGCTTTCCATACATAATTCCTGTGAAAGGAGGGATGAAAACCATTGGAAAGAAAGGCCAAACAAAAAGTGGTGGAGGAGCTTGAGGGCAAGCTCAGCCGCGCCGGCGCCTTGTTCCTTGCCGAATATAGCGGCATGAACGTGGCCCAGATTTCGAAGCTCCGGAGGGAGCTTGACAATGCAGGCGGAGAATTCAAGGTCGCCAAGAACACGCTTCTGAAGATAGCCTCGGCGGGAACGCAGGCCGAGGCGCTTAAGGACGAGTTCACGGGTCCCAATGCGGTCATCTACAGCTACGGAGACCCCGTGGGCGTTGCCAAGGTCCTCGCGGCGACGGCGAAGGACATTCCGAAGCTCAAGCTGAAAGCGGGCCTTCTCGGCGCAAAGAGGATCAAGGCGGCTGAGATCCTCACGCTCGCGACGTTACCGGGGAAGGGCGTCCTTGTCGGCAGGCTCCTCGGGCTGATGATCGGCCTGCCCCAGAGGCTGGTTGGAGCCCTTTCGGGTAACCTCATGCAACTTATGCTGAC
>JBEKJU010000119.1:0-9831 GCA_050011095.1 Syntrophorhabdales bacterium | reverse complement strand
TCGATTTAACTTCAGGTGAATGGTCTTTCGCCAGGCTCACCACCTCGTCCAGGGTGACAGGAAAGGCGGTGGCCGGCGGCAGGGCCGGCCGGCCGAGCGGACTTCCGACCTCCCTTCCCACCGTCGTATTGAGCATGCCCTCGAGTGTCTGTATACGCTGCCGCTGCATCTCTTCTTTTTCGAGGATCATATACTTCTCGGTCTGCGCCATGATGACCTCTTGCTGCATGCCTGTGCCGGATGCGTAGCGCGCCTGCGCGGCGTCCTCGATCCGTGAAAAGAGATCGGTCCTGTCTTTCAGGATGTCGACCGTCTTGTAGGCAAGGAAGAGGTCGTAGAAGAACACCTTTATCTGCGAGACCACTCTCAGCTTCCCCGCGTTGTAGAGGGCGGCGAGGCTCTCGGCGTCCTTCGTCGCCATTTCCCCCCTGAGCGCCCGCTTTCCAGGGAAATAGAACTGCTGGGAAAGGCTGGACATGCCCATGGCATTGGGGTTGTCCGGCCGGCCGATGGTGAGCGCCTGGAACCCCTCGTTCTGGTAGCCGAACATGAACATGGGGTCGGGCAGCGACTGCGCCTGCGGGATGCGGTAGCCGGCCGCCTGTGCCCGGAATTGGGCGGCCAGGATCTCGGGGCTGTTTTTCAGTCCCTCCTCGATTAGCTCATCGAGGTGAAGCCCGTCTTCTGCATAAAGGATCTGGGGAGGTGCCGCGAGCCAGATGAAGAGCCAGAATGGCAGCGATGTCCATATTCCACAATTCCACATCCTTCGTATCAAGGAAGACACGAGGCACCTCCCATTTAATGCGGTTACTTCACGTCCAGGGTCAGTTTCGCCGTATCCGTCTTGCCGGCCCGGATCACCTTGATCGCCACGTTCCACGGTCCGGCCATGGAAGGCTCGATAACGGCCCGGTACCTCTCACCCTTCAGGACCGCATCGGTCTTGTAGTGTGCCGGGGGCATACCCGGCATGGCCGGCATGGAATACTCCACCAGCACCTTTGCATCGCTCACGGTCGTGCCCATCCTGTCCTTCACCGTGATGTCGACGTTATTCTTTCCGGCTGTCGGGGGGTTCCTGTCGATAGTCACGTCGATTGTATACTCCCCCGCCTTCTTCGTAATGGTAGTGGCTCCATAAACGACGCCCACTACCAACAGAAGCATGGCGATAATGATTGTCAATTTGCGCATGGGTCTCCTCCTTGCTCGTGATATGTGATATTAGCGCTTCTTTCCGCGCGCTCACCATTATTATAGTCGTTCCCTTGTCTGTTTGTTATCCTGGACAATGGACCGGGTGGAGCGTAATGAATCAGGAAACTAGAGAAACCCCGGTTGAGAAAACCAGGGTTGGGGGCTCAACAGAGAAGGTTGAGGATTACGGGCCGGATGGCGTGATGCCCGGGAACGATCCTGGGGGGGCGCCCTATACCGGAAGTGGGCAGCGATACATCCGTGGGCGCAAGGCCGACGTGAAGGGACGGATCTTCAGTGTTCGAGACGGAGACAGGACCGGACGTCTGAGTCTGTTGCCCGCATTTCGCCTTCAGTCCGGAACGCGCCCCGCTGTTTTCTCCGGCGCCGCGGCAGCAGCACCCTACCCCGCCTCCCTGGACCGCCTCCGGTCCCCGGCCCGCCGACATCCGGCAAGCCTGCTTTCCTGCGTTGGCCAGTCCACTTCCTAGAAGCAGAAGAGAAACAGCCAGGGTCACTGCGAGAAAGCGCGGGCGAATGCCCCTTCCGCGACAATATGGCAACATAACGATAACTATAATCCGACAAGGAATTGTTGTCAACCATAACAGTCAAGGATAGCGATCACGCCCGGTCTTATTCTTGACACGGGTGCTAGTATATTCATAGAATGAGGGCACACACGTTGGCTTGAGCGTCATTGGGGCCAATTTAAGGAAACAGGAGATGAAATCACATGGATGATGTCTTGAAGCAACTGAAAGAGAGGGCCTTGAATGAGAAGGACATAGGACGCGACGATGCGCTTGCGCTTCATGAGATAGGCGCGAGAAATCCCTTCGCCCTGATGGCGGCGGCATCTGAAATAAGGGAGTTCTTTAAAGGGAAGCGCATAAACCTGTGCGGGATCATCAATGCCAAGTCGGGAAGGTGCGCGGAGGATTGCGCGTTCTGCGCCCAGTCGGTCCATTACGAGACCGACGCGCCCGTCTACGGCCTCGCCTCCAGCGAAGAGATTGTCGAGAGCGCCAGGCAGATGAAGCAGTGCGGGGCGCACATGTTCGGGATCATCACGAGCGGCACGCGCATCGAGAGCGAAAAGGAATGGGAAGTGATTTACGACGCGGTCAGGGGGATCAAGGCCTCGGGCATAAGGCCCTGCGCGTCCCTCGGAATGATAGACGCGCAAAGGGCGGTCGCCCTGAAGGAGGCCGGTCTTTACCGGTATCACCACAACCTCGAAACGGCGAGGAGCTTCTTCGATACGATCTGCACGACCCACGAGTACGACGAGGATATCGATACGATCCTTGCGGCCAAGCAGGCGGGGCTCAAGACCTGCTGCGGCGGCATTATCGGGTTGGGCGAGTCGGTCGAGCAGAGAATCGAGTTCGCCGCGACGTTGAAGGGGCTTGACGTCGACTCGGTGCCCTTCAACATCCTGGACCCCAGGCCGGGTACGCCCCTTATGGGAAGTCCCGCCATTCACCCCCTCGATCTGCTCGTTACCATCTCGATCTTCCGGTTCATGCTCCCCGATAAGGACATCAAGCTCTGCGGCGGAAAGGAGACGAATCTCCGGCAGTTGCTCCCTCTCGGGATCGTCGCCGGCTGTAACTCCCTGATGACCGGAAACTACCTCACGACGGCCGGAAGGGATTCAAACCTCGATATGGAAATGATAAGGGACCTGGGGCTTGAGGCCGTGATGGCGGAGGATAACGACTGATACCGAGTTGCTTATCTTCGGCAACACCCACGCCTCCGGCGCGCCGACCCGGTTCGCGGATACCCGCCGCAGGCGGCTGTGATGCGCCTACGAAGGCGTCCCGGTACCCACGGCGTGGGTCGGTTGTACGTCGAGGAGGGCTTTGATGCGAAAATAAAGATATGACGAAGAAGGCGACTTGGCATCAGCCTTTCGTCACGAGAAATACCCCTACGTGGGCAAAGACATTCGGGAAGAACCTTATCCTTTTTTTCGCACCGAAATAGAAGGCCCTTTCTATCCGTATGCTCCGCTTCCTGCAATAATCGATAAAATCAACGAGGCTCAGGAAGTGGAGGTTGGGCGTGTCGTGCCATTCATAGGGCAGCGAAGGGCTGACGGGCGTCCTCCCTCTGATCCCGAGTTGAAAACGGGTACTGAGGGTCGCAAAATTCGGGAAGCCGACGATCACCTTCGAGGCCACCCGCAGGGCCTCTTTCAAGACCTCCTCCGGCTTCCTCACCTGTTGGAACGTCTGATTGAGGATGACGAAATCAAAGGACTGATCCTCGTATTCCGACAGACCCCGGTCGATGTCGTCATGGAAGACGTTCAAGCCCCGGGTCACGCATCTCAGTATGGCCTCGTCGTCGATCTCTATGCCCTGGCCCCTCACCTGCTTCTCTTCGGCCAACGCAGCCAAAAGCTCGCCGTCGCCACAGCCCAGATCGAGCACGGAGGCGCCGGGGGTTATGCATTCGACTACGGCCAGTTGATCCAGCCTCAGGTCCACACGATCTTTCATTCTATGGTCTCGCGCACACGTTTCTCAAAAAATGCCTGATCAGGTGCGACTGTTCTTCCACCTCGATAAGAAATGCGTCATGACCCCACGTCGAATTCAGCTCGGCATAGATCGCCTGGACACCCGCCCGTTTGCACGCCCGGGCGATATCCTGCGACTGATACGCCGGGTAGAGCCAGTCGGATTTGAAGGCGATCACGAGAAACCGTGCCTTGATGCCCCGTAGCACTGCTGCCAGACCCTTGCCTTCCGCAACATCGAAGTAGTCGATAGCCTTCGTGATATAGAGGTAGGAGTTGGGATCGAAGCGCTTTATGAAATTGTCTCCCCTGTACTGAAGGTAGCCCTCCACCTCGAAATCCGGGTCGAAGGAAAAACGTGACTGTCCGTTTCTGAAGCGCCTGCCGAACTTTTCGTTCATCGACACATCGCTCATATAGGTGATGTGCCCCACCATCCTCGCCACGCTCAAGCCTTTGGCGGGGAGTTCTCTCCCATAATAGTCGCCCTCATTCCAGTTAGGGTCCGCCATGATAGCCTGTCTGCCCACCTCGTTGAACGCAATCTGCTGCGGTGAATGGGTAGCCGTCGTGGCGATGGGTATGACCGACCGGACCCTTTCCGGATAAGAGACGACCCACTGAAGGGCCTGCATGCCCCCCATGGAGCCACCGGCGACCGAGAGGAGCCGGTCTATCCCGAGGTAATCCAGGAGATGACGCTGGGCATTCACCATATCCTTGACGGTAACGAGCGGAAAATCAAGGCCATAGGGTTTTCCTGTTGCCGGATTGATTGACGAGGGGCCGGTCGAGCCCCTACAGCCCCCCAGCACGTTCGAGCAGACGATAAAATATCTGTTCGTGTCGAAGGCCTTGCCCGGACCTATCATGGTGTCCCACCAGCCTGGGCCCTTATCTCCCCTGTGAAGACCCGCGGCGTGGGCATCGCCCGTCAGGGCATGGAGTACGAGGACCGCGTTCGACTTGTCTGCATTGAGGCTGCCGTAGGTCTCGTAGGCCAGGGTGATGGGGGAAAGGACCTTTCCCCCATCGGTGACAAAAGGGCACCCATCGGACAAGGTATAATATCTTGTCTCGACGATACCGAGCCCCTCGTGACCCCGCGTCGTCATCAGCCCGCTGCCTTCTTTAGTGCCTGGTCGATATCTTCCTTGATGTCCTCCACATCCTCTATGCCGACCGACAGGCGGATATAATCCTCGGTGACACCCGTTTCCTCCTGTTCAGCCCTCGTCAACTGTTGATGGGTCGTTGAAGCGGGATGGATAACGAGGCTCTTGGCGTCGCCGATATTGGCGAGATGGGAGAAAAGCTCGACGGACTCGATGAATCTCTTTCCCGCCTCCAGGCCGCCCTTGATGCCGAACCCTATCAAGGAGCCGAACCCATTTTTCAGATACTTGCTTGCCACCGGGTAATTCGGGTTATCATCGAGGCCGGGATAATTGACCCAGGAAACGAGAGGATGACCCTTCAGGAACCGCGCGACCGCAAGGGCATTTTCCGAATGTTTTTTCTGCCTGAGGGGAAGGGTCTCCAATCCCTGGAGGAAAAGCCATGCATTGAAGGGGCTCATGGCGGCGCCCATGTCACGCAGTAGTTGGACGCGCACCTTGAAGATAAAGGCGACATTCCCCATATCGCCGAAGTTCGCGAAGACGTCCCAGAACTTGAGCCCGTGGTAGCTGGGGTCGGGCTCCGTGAATTCAGGAAATTTTCCGTTCCCCCAGTCGAAATGACCGCCGTCCACAATGACGCCGCCAATGGAGGTGCCATGGCCGCCTATATACTTGGTTGCCGATGTGGCAAGAATGTCGGCGCCGAAATCGAGAGGTCTCGTGAGGCCGACGCCGACGGTGTTGTCGACAACAAGGGGAATGCCCGCACCATGGGCGATCTCCGCGAGGGCCTCGAAATCGGGCACATCGAGCTTCGGGTTGCCGACGGTCTCTGCGTAGAGCGCCCGTGTCCGCCCGGTAATCGCCTTCCGGAATTCCTCCGGTTTCGTGGAGTCGACGAACCTAACGGTGCGACCGAGCTTGGGGAAGGTGTAGTGGAATAGCTCGTAGGTGCCGCCGTAGAGGTTGTTGCCCGCAACGATTTCGTCTCCCACGCGGCTTATCGCCAGTAGCGCAAGGGTTTCGGCGGCCTGGCCGGATGATACGGCGAGCGCGCCGCTGCCGCCTTCGACGGCGGCTACGCGCCGCTCGAAGACATCCGTCGTGGGGTTCATAATCCGCGTATATATGTTGCCAAGCTCCGCCAGTGCGAAGAGGTTGGCAGCATGGGCGGTATCCTTGAATACGTAGGACGTGGTCTGGTATATGGGCACCGCCCTCGCCCCGGTCGCCGGGTCCGGAGTCTCCTGTCCCGCGTGAACTGCAAGTGTATCGGGTCTTCTCTTTGCCATGGGTCTCCTTCCTCCTTCTATGAAATCGATATCCTGCTCATACCGGGTCAATTACCGGGACACCCGCAAGGCGGGTACCCGGTCGCCCCCTCCTCTCGTGCCACCTGTTCTTGCCGGGCACCCGCAGCCTCACAGTCATAAATGAGAGGCAAGGCTTGCATCTGCGGGTGGCGCTCCCCTTCATAAAAAGGAAGGACAGGAGGCGAAAAAAGACCCTCCGCCAGCGCATCAGAGCCGCCAGGTACCCTCTGGGCGTTACCCGCGCCGAAGGCGCTGGTGGATGCCTTTGAATGCGACTAGGTATTAAATATAGTACATATCCGTTCCCGCGCCTGATTTGGCCTCCTGCATCATGACGAGCTTTTCGAGGGTAAAGCCGGACAGAAATTCGTCTATACTATCGCCGAGAAGGCTCCAGATATCCCTGGTCGCACAGGTTTCGGATTTCGGACACGTCCCCGGTTTAGAAACGCAGTCCACAAGGATGGAGGGTCCTTCAAGGACGGTGATGATGGTGCGGGCGGTAATCTCGACAGGCGATTTGCTCAGGAGAAAGCCCCCTTTTCTGCCTCTCACCGTACGTACCAGCCCGGCGGCCCGCAGGGTGGCGAATATGTGCTCCAGATATTTTTCCGATATGGCCTGTCTCTTCGCGATATCAGCAAGAAACACGGGCCTTCCTTCCGCCTCATGCGCCGCCAGGTCCATCATGGCCCGGAGTCCATACCTACCCTTGGTCGATACTTTCATCGGTTACTATACCCCTGTCTCCCCCCGTCAGATGCCCGTATTACCGGAGGTGGGCTCGATGATCTCCATGCCCGGCCTCAATCGGCCCGTCTTTTCGGCGTCCAGATCATTGCGGCCCCGATACGGTCTTTTACGGAGTAAGCCGGGTTCCTGTCTTCGATCTTGGCAGGGACCGTCGCTTCCGGACCGACGATCCGGTTGAGCGTGATGAGTGGCGACCCCCCTATCGATTGACTGTTATCCTCATATCTACCCATAGTGACCTCCTGTGATATTTTGGGACACCGCACGCGCGCGACCCACTGCATGTGTACCCCGGTCGCCCTTCCATGGCCAAAGCCCATCAAAATCATACCGTGGGTTTTTGCCGGCTGGAACCTGCGGAAAAATACCGGTTCAGGTCCATCCCGCCGTGGCCGGTCCGACTGACCGGCTCATTATACTACTACTACAGTAGGATTAATATAGTTTAACTCGACAAGGGTTGTCAAGGATAATCTCGCCGATCATTTACAAAGTAAGGAAACCGCTCACGCCTATGCCTTCTGTCCACGTATTCCCTTACCTGCCCCCGGTCGCCTTCTTCAGGGCCTGGGTGAAATCATCGATGAGGTCGAGCGGGTCTTCCAGACCCACGGAGAGCCTCACCAGTCTGTCGGAAATGCCCAGGGCGAGCCGCTTTTCGGCGGGAATGGACGCGTGGGACATGGTCGCGGGATAGGAGAGGATGCTTTCCACGCCGCCGAGACTCACGGCAAGGAGGGGAAGGGTCACGGACCTCATGAAGGCATGCGCCGCCTCAACGGTGGGCAACTCGAATGAGACGACCGCCCCCGGACCTGATGCCTGTCGCTCGTGTACCTCTCTTCCCGGATGGGATGGCAGACCGGGGTAGTAGACCTTCGCGATTTCTTCCTGCCGGGAGAGCCAGGACGCAACCTTCACGGCGCCTCGCTGCTGGATCTCCATCCTCGCGGCCAGGGTCTTTATCCCTCGCATCAGGAGCCAAGAGTCCTGCGGACCGAGAATGGCGCCGAAGGCATTCTGAACCGGTTTGAGCCTTTTGCCCCAGGTGCCGTTTTTCGTCGCCACCACCCCCGCGATGAGATCGCTGTGTCCACCGAGGAACTTAGTGGCGCTGTGGATAACGATATCGAAGCCAAGCTCTATGGCCCGCTGAAGAAAAGGGCTCATGAAGGTGTTGTCGATAATGGTAAGGAGGTTCCTTTTCCGGGCCACTTCCACAATCGCCGATAGATCGGTGATCTTCAGGGTCGGGTTGGACGGCGTCTCCGCGAAGATCGCGACAGTCTCCGGTTCGATGGCCGCCCGCACCTTGTCGGCCGTCGAGATATCCGCGAACGTGTGGCGGAGGCCCCAACGGTCGAAAAGCCTCGTCAGGACGCGGTACGTACCTCCGTAGACGTCTTCACCCACGACGATATGATCCCCCGTTCTAAAGAGGAGCAAGACCGACGATATGGCGGCCATGCCCGAGGAAAAGGCAAAGCCGTGGCTGCCCCCTTCCAGGACTGCTATCGTATGTTCGAGGGCGTCCCTCGTCGGATTCGAGCCCCTCGCGTATTCGTATTGCCCGAAGACCAGCGGATCGTCCTGGGCAAAGGTCGAACCCTGGTAAATGGGTATGCTCGACGCCCCGGTGTGGGGGTCCTTGTCCTTTCCGGTGTGAAGAATTTTTGTTCTGTAGTCCATCCCTGGCTTTCTCCTTCGGATTGGCCCCGGTCATTTCAGCCGCCGAGAGCCGATGACAGGTCGTCGATAAGGTCTTCCACCGCCTCTATCCCCACGGATAGCCGGAGCAGGCGATCGCTTATCCCCAGCTTACATCGGATCTCCTCGTCCATGTCCGCGTGGGTCTGGGCAGCGGGAAAGGTAATGAGCGACTCGACCCCGCCCAGGCTCTCGGCAAAGAGGAAGACCTGCACGGTGGAAAGGACCTGCGGCACAAGGTCAGGGTCATCGACCTCAAAGGAGATGACGGACCCGAACCCCGACGCCTGGCTTTTCAGAAGCCCGTGTCCGGGGTGCGTCTCCAGGCCGGGATAGAGCACGTTAGTGACGCGGGGCTGCCCGCTCAGCCATTCGGCGATGGCGAAGGCGTTCCGCTCCTGCCGTTCAAGGCGCAACGACAGGGTCTTGAGGCCGCGGAGCACGAGCCAGCAGTCCCAGGGGCCCGGCACCGCCCCGGTCGAATTCTGATAAAAGTAGAGCTTCTCGCCCAATTCCTTTGTTTTTGTCACGAGAAGTCCCGCGACCACGTCATTGTGCCCCGAGAGGTATTTCGTGGCGCTATAGACCGTCACGTCGGCGCCCAGGGCCAGGGGCCGCTGGAACCACGGCGTCAGGAACGTATTGTCCACCACGGTCATGACGCCCTTTTCTCTGGCGGCAATGCTAACGGCCCTTATGTCGGCGATCCTCAAAAGGGGATTAGTCGGGCTTTCGACGAGTATGGCCCTGGGCCCATTGTCGAGGGCCTTTTTCACTGCGTGCAGGTCGGAGGTGTCAACGAAGACCGTCTCGATGCCGATTTCCGGATAAATCTTCCGGAGAAGACGAAAAGTCCCGCCGTAAGGGTCCTCGCTGACGACGAGGGAATCCCCGGGCCTGAAGAGCCTCAGGAGGCAATCAATGGCCGCCATGCCGGAACTGAACGCCAATCCTCTCTCTCCGCCTTCAAGGAGCGCCATGGTTTCTTCGAGGACGGTCCTGTTCGGGTTTCCGCTTCTCGAATAGTCGTAGCCTGTGCTCTTTCCCAATTCGGGGTGACGGAAGGCGGCGGTCTGGTAAACGGGCATCGAGACTGCCCCAGTATCGCGATCCCAGCACGTGCCCGCATGGGCGAGTATAGTCTCGGTCGACCTACCCTCCTTCATATATTCCTCCTCCCCATTCTCATGGTATTGTCAGACAC
>JBEKJU010000118.1:0-12603 GCA_050011095.1 Syntrophorhabdales bacterium | reverse complement strand
GATGGTGGAGCTTGCCAGGACCTCCTCCTCGAACCCCGAGCGGACCATCGCGATGATCCTCCTTGGGGTATAGTCCATGTAGTGGCTCACCGGGCATGTGCCTGAACAGGTGCCGCACTGGATGCAGGAGAACAGATTCTCGCCGTGGGCCATAGCCGCAACATCCTTGCCGAACTCCGGGTTAAGTTCCGATTGGTACTTAAGGACCTTCCTCACTTCGTAAAGAAGTGAGGGACGAACGCCAGCCCCGGCGGGGCTATATGGTACGGGGGTGGGGCTTCTCATCTCGCGGGCCTCCTTTGAATAATGATAGATCGTAGCACGTACGGAAAAGGATACAAAAAGTCGTTCGCTCCAGGAAATGCCTGAAAGGGGTGAAGCATAAAGCGTGCCAGAGAACCCAGGTTGAACCGGAAGGACCCCGGGGGCACGGACCCTAACTGTGAAATACGTCAGAAAGTTCCGGTATGTTTGCCGAAAGCGCGGGGTACAGCCGTCCGGTGCGGGGCACAAGGCCGGTCCCCTGATGCGGAGATATTGCGGCCGGTCGATGACCGATCCCTTGTAATGGGCAAAAGCCACAAAATATCACAGATATTTCTGCAATATGTGATACCTAAATCGACAGGGCACATGGCGCAGTGTGATTCAGGCGTTTTTTCATGGCATCCTTTGTACTGTATCTATGGCATGCCACGGTATTAGAGATCGATGGGGGACATGTGCCAGATATGCCTCGCGTACTCGCTGACGGCCCTATCGCTCGAAAACCGCCCGGAGCGCGCGACGTTCATGATGGCCGCCCTCGTCCACTGGTCCCTGTCCTGATAGGCCCTCGATACCCTTTCCTGACACGCCACGTAGGAGGCATAGTCAGCGAGCACGAAGTACCTGTCCGTGCCGAGGAGGCTGTCGACGATGGGCTGAAAGAGCCTGGGTTCCTCCGGTGAAAAGAAACCTTCCGATATCTGGCCTATGATCTTCGCAAGCTCGTCGTTCTGCTCGATCCATACCCTGGGGTTGTAGGAAGCGGCCATGGCGGCGCACTCCTCGGCCGTCAAGCCGAAAAGGAAGAAGTTCTCTTCGCCCACCTCCTCCCTCATCTCGACGTTCGCGCCGTCGAGGGTGCCGATGGTGAGGGCGCCGTTCAGCATGAACTTCATGTTTCCCGTGCCCGAGGCCTCATAGCCCGCGGTGGATATCTGTTCCGACAACTCGGCGGCGGGCATGATCTCCTCGGCGAGGGTGACGCTGTAATTCGGCACGAAGACGACCCTGAGGCTCTGCCGCACGAGGGGGTGCGCGTTGATGACGTCCGCCACGTTGTGGATAAGCTTGATGATGAGCTTGCAGATGAGGTATCCCGGCGCCGACTTCCCCGAAAAGAGGACGACCCTGGGCACGAGGGTCTCGTCCGTCCTGCCTTCCCTTATCCTGTTGTAGAGGGTGATCACGTGAAGGAGGTTCAATATCTGGCGCTTGTACTCATGGAACCTCTTCACCTGGCAGTCGAGGAGGAACGCCGGATCGAAGGGCGTCTCCCCCCTCTTTTTGAGGATCGAGGCGAGGCGCTCCTTGTTGCCCTGCTTGATCTCGTCGAACCGTCTTGCGAAGCCGGCATCATCGGCAAGCGGTTCGAGGCCCCTCAGTTTCTCGAGATCGCCCGTCCATCCGTCGCCCAGGGCCTCCGTGATGAGGGCCGCAAGGCGGCCGTTCGCCTCGAGGAGCCACCTCCTCGGGGTGATGCCGTTCGTGACATTGTGGAACCTGTTGGGATAGAGGAGATAAAAGTCGCGGAAGACCTTGCCTTTCAGTATCTCCGTATGAAGCCTGGAGACGCCGTTCGTCGCATGGCTGCCCACGATCGCCATGCGCGCCATGTGGACCATCCTTCCGTTGTCGCCCGTGATGATGGCCGTATTCTGCCTTTTTTCAGGCTCGTCGGGGAAACGGCGCGATACATGAATGGAAAATCGCCGGTCCATCTCCTGGATGATCTGGAGGTGTCTCGGCAGCAATCGTTGGAGCAACTCCTCCGGCCACGTCTCAAGCGCCTCGGGGAGGATCGTGTGGTTCGTATAGCCGAAGGTGGCCGTCGTGAGCCTCCTCGCGTTGTCCCATTCAAAGCCTTCTTCATCGATGAGGATCCGCATCAGCTCGGGAATGGCGATGGTGGGGTGGGTATCGTTGAGCTGAATGGCGACCTTATCGGGAAACTCGGCATAGCGTCCATGGAACTTCTTGTAGCGCCGCACGACGTCGGCGAGGCTCGCGGCCACGAAAAAGTACTGCTGTTTGAGGCGAAGCTCCTTTCCCGCACTCGAATAGTCGTTAGGGTAGAGGACCTTCGAGATGTTCTCGCTATTGTTCTTGTCTTCCACCGCCTTGACGTAATCGCCGCTGTTGAAATATTCGAGGTCGAAGTCCCGCGTCGACTTTGCCGCCCACAGGCGGAGCGTGTTCACGACCTCCGTGCGGAAGCCGGGCACGGGATAGTCGTAACCCATCGCCATGATCTCGTCCGTGTCGACCCAGTCCGCCCGGCTGCGCCCGCCGTGGCCCGCGTGGATATCGACCCTGCCGTAGAACCGGACCGGGTAGAGGAGTTCGGGCCTCGGGAATTCCCATGGGTTCCCGTACCTGAGCCAGTTGTCGGGCGCCTCGGTCTGATATCCGTCCTTTATCTTCTGCGAGAAGATGCCGTATTCATAACGGATGCCGTAGCCGTAGCAGGGGTACTTGAGGGTTGCCATCGAATTGAGGTAATTCCGGAGGAGCCTCCCGAGGAGGAACTCAAGGGAGAGGAAATAGAGGCGCTTCGCATCCACGTGGTAGTGCTGCTGCTGTGTCGAGAGCCAGTTCCTGGCCAGCTCCGCCCTCACCGAGAGCGCCGCCACGGTGAACTTGTCGCGGGCTGTCACCGAATACATGTCCTTGGACAAGGAATAGGTAAGCTGCTCCATGATCGATTCGCGGACCGACTGGTTCTCTTTTCTCAATTTTCCCCCTTGCTTCCCCTAGTGGTTGTCATATTATCACGTCCTGTTAATTTCGACAAATGTTTTAAAGGGCATACTGAAAAAATATGCCCTCTGCGCAACAGCGCGCCTTGCCCTCGCCCTTCGCGCGGCATCGGGGCGCAACCGTCAAAGGGCCGCCGGAAGGGAAGGGCGGCCCCCTACCAGACCGTTCTGATAAACTTGACGAGAATGAGGGCGATCAGGAAAAGCAGGTAGAACCGCAAGAAATAGAGGGCAACCCTGGCCGTTCTCGTTATCTTTATGCGGGGCATGGCTCACTTCACCTCATGGCTTCGCGCGGGTCACGAGACCCTGCATGATGTCGTTGTAATAGATGACCCCGAGGAGGCGGTCCTGGACGTCGAGGACGGGTATCATGCGAAAGTGGTACTTGGCGAACATCTCCTCGAGGTCGTCCCGAGGGGTCTCCTCCTCGGCGGCGACGACGGACGTTATCATCAGGTCGACGAGCCTCGCGGCATCGGGCGCGAGAACGAGGTCTCGAAGATCGACGACGCCTATCAGCACGAGGTCCTCGACCACATAGAGGTAGGAGACGACGGCGTGCTCGTACCCGCCTGTCCGTATGGTCGCGAGGACCTCGGCAACGGTCGCGTCCTTGCGGAAGGTCAAAAACTCGCCCGACATCAGTTCGCGGGCCGTGATCTCGCGCTCGGAGATGATCCGCCTGATCCTCTTCGCCTCCTCCTCGGGCAGGAGTTCTATGAACTTCAAGCTGTCCTCGTAAGGCAGGACCGAGAAGAGGTCGGCGAGCTGGGGCACCGAAAGCTCGGAGAGGATATTCTGCGCCTTCTCCTTCCTCAGCGTCGCGATCAACTGCCGCTTCGCCCTCGGCTCCGCGTACGACAGGGTCTCCGCCGCCTTCTCCGTATCGAGGGCCGCGAAAAACGCCTGCTGTTCCTTTCCCGAGAGCATTTCGAGCACGTCCGCAAGGTCCTCGCCGGGCAATTCGAGGGCCCGTCCCTTCTTCACGGACAGGGAGACGGTATCGGTCGTGACGGCATCCTCGACGGAAAAGGGCTGGACATACCTCCACGAGATGAGCCGGTCCTTGATCCATCGGACGCTCCCCAGCCCCCACCTGCGCAAAAACCCGTTGAAGGAGGCGTCGACGTGGACGATGATCATGCGGCCCCGCGAATAGAGGAGGTGCACGTCGTTGACGACCTCGACCCTCCGGCCGTCCGTGTCCAGGATCGTCTTGCCCATGAGGTGCTGCTCGATCAGTATCCAGCCCGGCTGGTCCACGAAGGGGGGGTAGACGTCGCCCCGCTCCGGGGGGAGGACAAAAATCGCATCGGATTCGATACTCGTAACCCTGTCCCAGGGTATGAACTCCGTCGGCTTTCCCCACCCGTGCTCGATATAGATGCCCGCTGCCTCGGGATGGGGCTCGGTGAGCTGAAACACGAGGTCCGAGAGCTTCCCGAGGCGTTTGTTGACCTTGCCCGCACAGACAGGACGGCGGAGAAGCTCCGAGAACCAGTAAAATTCAAACTCCCTGCCAACGTCGGCCAATTTCAGATCGGACGGAGTGACTGCCATGGGGACCTCCCATACCGCGCAAGGTCGGACGCCCGCGCGGGTGCGAAATCTATCCCTGGCCGAAAAGGCCGGGAAAAAGCACCGAAATACCAAAAAGCGTCGACATCAGGATGACAAAGGCGATGATGCTCCAGTTTGCGATATTCTGCCACCGCGTGTTCGTATGGTCGCCCATGAGGGGTTTGTCGTTCAGGAGGAGCACGAGGAACATGAGCGCCGCGGGTAGAAGGGTGACTGCAATGACCTGAACGAACATGGTGATCAGGATGAGGGGGGCGCGGGGGATCAACACTACCGCGCCGGCGGTCGCAAGGGAGACGATATAGACCACGTAGAACCAGGGTGCGTCCTTGACGCCCTTGTTGAGGGAATGGGCCCATCCGAAGACCTCCCCCACGGCCCAGGAAGTGGCCAGGGATATGCAGAGGGCGCCCAGGAAGCCCGCATCGAAAAGACCGATGCCAAAAAGGGCCCTGGCCCATTGTCCTTGACCGAAAGGCAAAAGCGGGACGATCGCGTCCGCCGTCTGCTTCGCGTCCTCCACCACTATGGGCGGGTGGTGGTAATAAAAGGCGGCGCCGGTCGCGATGATGATGAAGACAGCGACAACGCCGGTAAGGAAGGAGCCCATAAACGTATCAACCTTCCCGTACTTGATGTCCTTGAGGTCGAGGCCCTTGTCGACCACCGCGCTCTGCTGGAAGAATATCTGCCAGGGCGTGATGGTCGTGCCGATGTTGGCCATGATGATGAAAAGCAAATCTGCGGTGAAACCCGTCGCGAACGTAGGATGGTAGAAGCCGCCGAGCACGGCGTTCCAGGACGGGGCGCTTGGCATCCGCATCGCCCAGAACGCCGCGGGGATGAAGGCAAAATTGAATATGCAGAAGGCGAGGGTGATCTTCTCGAAGGTCCAGTACCTCCCGGACATGACGACGGCTATCAGTATGCCCGTGACGACGAAGAACGTGATCCAGGGAGGGACGCCGAAGATACTCATCGCGGCCGTCATGCCGATGTATTCGGTCACTAGGGTGCACCAGTTGATGACCGCGAGGTCGAAGATGGAGAACCATCCCCAGAACCGTCCGAAGCCGTCGAAGATCGCCTCGGCGTGACCGCGCTTCGTCACTGCCCCCAGCCTCACCGTCATTTCCTGGACATAGTAGGCCATGGGGACGAGGATGAAGAAGACCCAAAGCAGGTTGAAGCCGTACTTCGATCCCGTGACCGCATAGGTGGATATGCCGCCCGCGTCATTGTCGGCTATCATCGTGATGATGCCCGGCCCCAGAATGACAAGGAAAAGGTAGAGCCCCTTGCGGAACCTCCCCAGATGGTGAATCGATTTGCTGAGCCAGTACATTGTCAGCTCTCTTTCTCTGCCCGCTGATTGTCAGTAACGAAATGCTCGTACTCAAAAGTTTTGAAGCGAAGGGAACGGGGTCCTCAGGAACCGCTCAGGCTCAAGAGGGGACCGAAGAGATCAGGGGATCTGGACGACCGCCGCAAGAGGAGCGGTTTCGCTCCAATGGGAACACGGGTGACCGCCAGGGTCGTCTTCCATTACGGGCGCACTCCTTTTAGGCATTCTGAAAGAAATTAAACTACGGAGCGGATGATGTCAATAGAAAATGTTTCTGGAGACAGTATCGACAATGATGAACCGTGACACTGCCCCTTATCGACGCGGAAATGGCCGCCCCAAGAACCTGCCCCTCCCCGTCGGGAGGCATGGGCCGGGATCTACTCCTTCAGATTCAGCTCCTTTTCGCAACAGGTAAACGCGCAGGGACAGCCGCAGGCGGAGGTGGTGCTGCAGGACGTGCACTCATTGACCACCTGCAGTTGAAGCCCGCACTCCTTACACTCGTAGATCTGCCCTTTTTTCATCTCTTCGCAACTGGGCATCGGGGACCTCCTTTTTCATAGCGTGTACGTCGCGGACCCCGGCCCGCGAGAAGCCGCGTCCGCTAGTTGAAACGTAGAGCCGGCGGAGGAGATTGTCAACCTCGGGGGCGAGCCCTCAGTACAAATCGGAAGAAGCAAGCCTCGCGGGCTTCTTCGGGACATGCGTGATGCCCACGGGTGGCAGGGGGAAGGGGAAGCCGTCGTTGCCCCTTTCCCCGTCCGTTTAAGGTCTGCCTGGCCGGGAGGATTTGAGGATCCCGCCTGTTACTTGCCGGCACCCATTTCATGGTGCATGCCGGGACCCTTTTCGCCCATTTCATGGTGCATGCCGCCCATCCCGCACGGACAGCCCATGTGGTGCTCCATCATTTCGTGTCCCATGGGGCCGCCCATGCCGTCGGAACCCATCCCCCCGGCCATCCTGTGGGCCGACATCATGACGTCCAGCTTTTGGATCTGCTCCGGCGTCAGGAGGCTTCTCCACTGGATCATCGCCTGGGCCCTTCTATCCTCGAGCTGCTGTCTCACGGCGCTCAACTCCCTCTCCTTGGCCAGAAGCGCTCCGGCGTCCGCCTTGGGATCGGTGAAGAGTCTCTCCATTTCCACCCGTTTTTGCATGAGTTCATATCTCAGGCCGTGGGTGTCCGCGAGGTGCTGGAGCCACAGGTTGCGCGTCTTCATCTTCTGATCTTCCGACAGGTTGAGGAAGCCCTCATGCCCCTGATAGAATCCCGGATGGAAGCCCTCATGGGGGTGATGGGCGGCCATGGGCGGCTGCGGGGGGTTCTGGGAAGACATGTCCGCAACGGGGACGATCATTTCCTCGTTGATTACATCGTTTTCCTGCGCAAAGAGCGGTGCGGCGAGAAAAAGAAGAGAGATCGCGAGACAAACCGGATACAATCTTTTCATACGAGAGCCTCCTTAAAAGAATGGTTACACCGTGCGGGTTTCGCACCATGAAGTAACATAACTACCGGCGGGGGTGGGCGCAAGGCAAAGCCTCAGGGGACGGCATTCGATTTTTCCTTATGTTTATTGACAGGGGCCCATGGCGCCGGCATACTGAATAGGGACGGGAGGCGCCCACCCGTCGCGGCGCGCCCGCGTTCCGGGCCATCCGAAGGATGTGACCGCATTGTCCGCGTCTTTCGTGAAAGGCGGCTCATGCGCAACAAGGAGGGGGTATGCTCGATCTCATCGGTCCTCTCATCTTCGGGCTCGCGGGCAGCCTTCACTGCCTGGGCATGTGCGGCCCCCTTGTCCTCGCCTATTCGCTCCACCTCCGCCCCCCCGGCGCGCACACGCGAGACGCTCTCTGGCCGGCAAGCGCCCGCCACCACCTGGCCTTCCACACCGGACGCCTCCTCACATACGGGCTACTCGGCGCACTCGCCGCCGGCATCACGGGCATCGTCGATTTTCATCGGTTTTTCGCGGGTCTCAGGGGCGCTGTCACCCTCGGAGGGGGCGCGCTCATGGTCCTCTTCGGCCTTGGACTGCTATCCGTGGTCCCCGTCGGGCTCGGCCGGCTCCGCTTCCCGGCGACAGGGCCGCTGGCGGCGATATTTCCCGTCCGCCTCTTTTCCTCGAAAGGTGTCGCGTCGAAGCTCCTCCTCGGTGTGGCCGCCGGATGTCTCCCCTGTATGCTTTCGTTCGCCATGATCGTCAAGGCGGCGACCACCGGCAGGGCGATTCTCGGGTTCCTCACCATGGTCCTCTTTGGCCTCGGCACCGTGCCCGTCCTTTTCTTCACGGGGTTTTCGGCGTCTCTTTTCTCTCTCAGGGCGCGCCTCCTGGGGGAGCGCGTGGCGGCGGGCACCGTGATCGTCATGGGCCTTATCCTCATCGGCAAATATCTGTCATCGTGCTGCAGGTGAATGGGGGTGACTGCCCGGGAACCCAAATGGTAAATGCCGATAAGGCTAGTATGCTCTTATGTTTCTTTGCCACGGCGGTTTTGTAGCGCTCGTCGCATACCCGCAGCTTCAGGGAGGTCGCGAAATGAGACCGATGAAAACCCGCCGACCTGTCAATAGACGCCGTACTCCTTCGTCGCCTCGACCACCGCGTGCAGGGTGTCCGCCTTTCCCTCATCCATGGCCGTGCCGAGGGCCATGATAAATCCGCCCCCCCTTCCCGCCACATCGATGAGGTTCCTGCAGTAGGCCTTTGTCTTTTCGGCGGTGCCCGTGAGGATCAGTCCCGAGGGGACATTTCCGCCTATGCAGATCTTGTCCCCGATGGCCTCCTTCGCCTTTGCCATGTCGGTGCGGTCGAATACCCAGAAACAGGAGCCCTTGGGCAGTTCCTTCAGGTAGTCGAGACGCGTGTTGTAGGAGCCCTCGCAGAACAGGTACGGCACACATCCCTCGGCGTGGAGCCCGAGGATGAGGGCCTTGAGGCCGGGCCAGTAGAATTTCCGGACCTGCTCGTCCGACATGAAGCCGTCGGCCCCCTTGTGCAGGGGGATAAATATCACGGGATTCCCCTGGGCGTCAGCCGAGCCGACGGCCTGTCTGATCGCGAGGGGCGTGAGCGTTTGCGCGGCCTTCACGACCATATCGGGCTGCCGGTACATGTCGATCATTATGGCCCTGGTGCCCCGGAGCGTATCGGCGAGCAGATCGAAGGGGGCCTTCGTCGCCCCTCCCACGATGGCGGGAAAGCCCATGCCCCTGGCCTCCATCTCGAAGCCCATGATCTTCTGTATCCATGCCATCGCCTCATTTCCCGCATCCATGAGCGCCTTCAGCGCGTTCTGCACGTCGGGAATGCCGAAGGGGATCATGTGGAGGGAGACGCCGACGATCTCCCACAGCTCGGTGAAGGAGGGGATCTGCGCAAGGGGGCCAAGGGCCCCGAAGACGCGGGGCAGCAGGCGTCTTACCCAGAAGTCGGAAGGATCATCGATCAGGGCCTGATAGTCCTCGGCGTGCATGTACTGGTCTTCGACGTACTGGTAGACGGACTCTTTGGACACGCCGTGACCGGGCCACCGGTATTGCCTGTAGTCGAGTTTTTCAAAGACCTTGCCCGCGCCGATGAACGCCGGGCTGGAGGAATAGTCCGGCTTGTAATCGACGAGGAATCTCTTGTGGGCCACGACCAGCTTGTCGGTATCGTACATGGCCTCATAGGGGGTCAGCCCGTAGAGGTGCGCGACCATGAAGGTGCCGAAGAGCAGCACCGGCACCCTGTCGGGGGTCTTTTCCCTCTCCAGGGCATCCCTAAGTCTCGTGATGGCCGCCCTGTAGGCAGCCTCCGCCTCAGGGCTCTGGAAAAGGACACCCTGGGCCGAAAGCCAGGTCTGAAATCTCGCCTCTCTCTTTTCCGCAGCCGACATCTCCTGCCATTTCTTTTCCATGGCCCCCTAACCTCCTATCCAGCCCTTGGCTATGCTCACGGCCTCCATGGCATCCTTCCCATAGGCGTCCGCCCCGGTAAATTCCCTCACCTCTTCATCGATCTGTCCGCCACCGATCATAATTTTTACCTTGTCCCGGAGGCCGGCTGCCTTCAGGGCCTCCACGGTGGCCAGCATGTTCTGGAACGCCAGGGTCAAAAAACCGCTCAGGCCCACGATCGTGCTGCCTGTTTCCTTGACGGAGTCCACGAATTTCTGCGCGGGTACGTCTATGCCCAGATCGATGACGTCGAAGCCGCTGACGTCGAGCATGAAAACGACGAGGTCCTTTCCGATATCGTGGATGTCGCCCGCGACGGTGCCTATCACGACCTTGCCGAGCTTTTCGGCCCCCTGGCCCTTCTTGAGATGAGGCTCGAGCTTCTGGACAATCTGCCTGAGGATCTCCCCGGAGAAGATGAGGTCCGGGATAAAGTACTCGCAGGCTGCGAATTTCTGACCCACGATGCGCATGGCCTCCTTCGTCTCCTCAAGGAGGTCCATGGGATCGGCCCCCTTTTCGAGGGCTTCCCCGACGAATTCCAGGGCCTTTTCCTCCTCCAGGTCCGATAGCAATGTGACAAGCTCTCCTGCCATTTTCGAAACCCCCTTTCGTAGCGTTCCCCGGGCGCACCCCGTAAAGGCGTGGACGCACGCCCGTCGCAATGATTATCGGTGCGGTCCGCGCCGGATATCCCGGACCGCTCTTTTGGACGATGCCCGCATTGTCGGCATGTATATTAATTCACGTAATCTCCGGCATCGTCTTTGTCAAGGCTGATACCAGGTCACTTATCAACCGTCGCATAATTGTCTGTACGCCGTCATTCCCACCGAGGCCGGAACGAAGGGGCTTTCCGGATGCCGCACGGCCGGCGCGAGCGCCGGAATAGTGGTTCATCCGGTTCTTGCGGACATCTTCCGGCAACATTCACTTTACCTCCTGCGTCGGTCATGCGATAGTACGAATAGCAATCGTTGAATCGCCGGGAACAGGGCAAAGGGTGCAGCTACGGACGAGAGCCCGGACAGGGCCGGTTCCGCAATCAAAAAGAGAAGGGTGGCAGATGATAGAGGTAGACGCGAAGAAATGTACGGGATGCGGCTTCTGCTCGGACGAGTGCCCGGCCGGCATCTTTGTGGTGAGCCCGGCCCCTGATGGCAGCCGTATGGCTCAGGTGAGATATCTCAGCCGCTGTACCGGCTGCGGCCACTGCGTCGCTATTTGTCCCCAGGATGCTATTGTCCATGGAGAATTACCCGTGGACAAGTTCGAGGGTCGACCCAACGTCGTAATCGGCCCCGACGCCATGAGGGCCTTCCTCCTGTCAAGGCGATCCATCAGGGCATTCAAGGAAAAGCCGGTACCCGGAGACCTGATAGAACAGCTCATCGAGGTCGGCACCCACGCGGGAACGGCATCGAATGCACAAACAGAAAACTTCATCGTCATTCAGGATCGAAGGCTACTGGCGGAACTCGAAGACATGGTGATCGGGATTCTATGGGACAAGCTGAAGCTCCTGGGCAGCGGCATCGGACAGAGACTGGCACGCATCAGATATGGCGAGGAAACGGTGCGGCAATCCATGCTGTACCATGAGAGGTTCAAGGCCGCGCGGGACAGCGGTGACTCGGGGGGCCTTATTTTCCGGAATGCCCCCGTAGTAATCGCCGTTCACGGCCAGAGAACCAACCGCAGCGTCCATGAGAACTGCGCCATTGCCACGAGGAACATGGAGATGATCGCCATGAGCCTGGGCCTGGGGACGTGCTGGGCAGGCTTTCTCCTGGTCGCGGCCGGCCTTACGAAGAAGATAGCGCGCCGCCTGGGGGTCTCCGACGATCGTAATGTCTATAGCGCCATTATGCTCGGCTATCCCACGCATGTTTACCGAAAGACGGTGCCGCGCAGACAGAGAGAAGTGCGCTGGTTCTAAGCGCTTATCCATAGAGGCGGTTGCAAGGGCCATCAGGTATTAACCGTCTCATAATTGTCTGTACGCCGTCATTCCGGCGGACGCCGGAATCCAGGGCCTTTTCTGGATGCCGCGACCCGCAAGCGCACTCCCCCGGTCCGGCATGACGATACTATTACGAGACAGTTAATAAGTGCCCGATGAGTAAGTTCGAGCGCGGGTTTCGATTGGTGGTCGATAGACTATATCGTGCTGCTCCATGCAACGTTTGTGTTGCCGATGCTCACTTCTTGGAGGGATAGATTTCGCTCGACCGAGCCGATAGCAAGTGTTACAATCGGTAATGATTGTGGGAACGGGGTATGAGCTTCTTGAGAAAGGGTAAGGGAAGAAGTTATTTAACTACTTGAGAACGAACCTTCTCCCCCTCAACCGTTTCCACGCCAAGGCTTGTGTGGAGGTGCAAATTGTCCCTTATTGAAGAGATTCAACAAGAGGCTGTTGATCCACGGTGCGCTCTTGGAGCGGTGCTTCGGAAGTGCAAAGTTCTTGCGGCTCGCTTGGGAAGTCAACCGTTAGAGGAATGGTTGATATGGGAGTCGAACGGATATCCCAATGAAGTGAAGCCTCCGGATTACCGTATTTGGCCTCTCGTTGTAAAAGGAAATTTCTCAGGTCCTTTCGGCTCAGGATTGAGAAATGCTCCCATTCCATTGCTTTGCCTACCAGCAAAAGTAAGGCAAAGGTATCAAGAATACGAATGCCGACAAAGCATCGCCAG
>JBEKJU010000117.1:0-9952 GCA_050011095.1 Syntrophorhabdales bacterium | reverse complement strand
GAGAGCCGCCCCTCTTCAGGAAGCCTCTTTTCCATAAGGCTGCCCGTGAGCGGAGGAACTGCATGAAGAACAAGAAATTGTACGTGGTTATCGGGGCACTGGTCATCGCGGCAGCCCTTTCTCTTTACGTGAAGGGGAGGATGGCCGCGCCGGACATAGCCGCCCCGCAGCAGAGCGCAAACCCCAGGCCGATCACCTTCGACAAGGGTTTGCCCACCCTGAGCGGCCTCGTGAAAGAGACAAAGCCGAGCGTCGTCAACATAAGCACGACAACCGTGGTAAAGGGCATCGACATGCCCGGCCGGTTCGGTAATATGTTCAGGGGCTTCTTCGGCAGTGATGAGTTTCTCGACAAGTTCCTCCGGGATGAGCCGACCCGCGAGTTCAAGCAGAAGAGCCTGGGTTCAGGGGTAATCATCGACAAGGAGGGCTACATCCTCACCAACAACCACGTGGTGGAGAGGGCATCGAGCATCAAGGTGAAGCTGAGCGACGGCAAGGAGTATGACGCGAAGGTGATAGGGAAGGATGCCAAAACGGATATCGCCCTCATAAAGGTGAACGCGCGGATCAGCCTGCCTGTCGCGCAGCTCGGCGACTCGGACAGGCTCGACGTGGGGGATTGGGTCATCGCCATCGGCAATCCCTACGGCCTCGATCATACCGTCACGGCCGGGATCGTGAGCGCAAAGGGACGGGTCATAGGCCAGGGGCCCTACGACGATTTCATCCAGACCGACGCATCGATAAATCCCGGCAACAGCGGCGGACCGCTCTTCAACCTCCGGGGCGAGGTGGTGGGGATCAATACCGCGATCATCTCCGGCGGTCAGGGCATAGGATTTGCTATACCGATCAATATGGCGAAGGCCATCCTCCCCCAGTTGAAGAGCAAAGGAAAGATCGTGAGGGGGTGGCTGGGCGTGGTGATCCAGAAGGTGACGCCCGAGCTTGCGAAGGGCTTCGGCCTCAAGGAATCGGAGGGCGCCCTCGTTTCGGATGTTATGGATGGAAGCCCCGCGGCCGACGCCGACATAAAAAGGGGCGATGTGATTGTTTCCTTTGATGGAAAGCCGATAAAGGAGATGGACCAGCTGCCGAGGCTCGTCGCGGCCACGGAGGTCGGCAAGAAGGTCATGGTGGGACTTATACGGGACGGCAAGGCCATTCAGGTTCAGGCGACCGTCGCCGAAGGCAGGGAAGAAACGCGGGAGGCCAGTAATGCGGCGCCCGAAGTGGACAAAAACTTCGGCTTGGTGGTCCAAAACATCACAGCCGAAATCGCACACCACCTCCAGCTGAAGGATACCCGGGGCGTGATAGTGACCGATATTCAACAGGGAAGCCCCGCGGACGAAGCCGATGTCAGGGCGGGCGATATCATCAAGGAGATAAACAGGAAACCCGTCAGGAATGTGGAGGATTTCAAGGAAATAGTGGGCAGGGCGCGGCCAAGGGACGGGGTCGTCATGCTGGTGAAGAGGGACAACATGACCTTCTACGCCGTCATAAGAGGCGGAAACGGATAGCGGGAAGAAAGGGAAAACAAAAGACGAAGGGGACCGATGCCTGTATTCGAATGGGAAGGAAGGGGCCAGCAGGGCGAGTTCAAGAAAGGCATGCTGAATGCCGACTCGGTCGATGAACTCCGGGCCCTGGTGAGAAAGGACGGCGTTTTCCTCACCAGGGCCTATGAAAAGGCGGAGGCGCGACCACGCGGGAGGCTTGGCCGCCGCAAAAAGATAAAGCGGATGCAGATCGGCATTCTCACGCGCCAGCTCGCCACGATGATCGACTCGGGCCTGCCCCTCGTCCAGTCCCTCGACGCCCTGTCGACCCAGCTCGAAAACGCCTCTCTCAGGGGAATAACGGCGGCGATGAAAGCAAAGATAGAGGCGGGTTCGCGGTTTGCCGAGACACTTCAGGACTATCCGACCTGTTTTGACGAGCTTTACATAAGCCTCGTCGTGGCCGGCGAGGAGGGGGGCATGCTCGACACCATCCTCATGCGTCTCGCAACTTACATCGAGAAGACGGAAAAACTGAGGAAGAAGGTGAAGACCGCCCTCATTTATCCATCGAGCATCGTCGTGGTAGCCATTGGCGTGGTGCTCGTCCTGTTGCTTTTCGTGATACCCGTGTTCGAGCGCATGTTCATGAGCTTCGGAAAGGCGCTGCCCCTCCCGACCCAGATAGTGATAGGCGTAAGCAACCTCGTCAAGGGCGGCATCCTTTACATCGCCGCGGTCGCCGTCGCGGCGGCCTTCGCCTTGAGAAGATACTACAAGACAGATAACGGCAGGAGAACGATCGACAGGATGGTCCTGAAGGTGCCGGTCATCGGACGTCTCCTCCAGAAGGCGTCGATCGCCCGGGTCACCAGGACCCTGGCAACCCTGCTGGCGAGCGGCGTCTCGATCCTCGAAAGCCTCACGATCGTGGCAAAAACAGCGGGCAACAGGATCGTCGAGGAGTCGCTCGTGAGGGCGCGCTCGGATATCAGCGAGGGCCGGAGCATCTCCGATCCCTTAAGGGAGAGCGCCGTCTTTCCCCCAATGGCCGTTCAAATGATCCAGGTGGGCGAGTCGACGGGCGCCCTGGACACCATGCTCAACAAGATCGCCGACTTCTATGAAGACGACGTGGACGCCATGGTGGGCAACCTCACGTCCCTGCTCGAACCCGTCATCATGGTAATCCTCGGGGTCGTCCTCGGCGGGTTGATCATCGCCATGTATCTCCCCATATTCCAGCTAGGGAGCGTGGTGGGATAGGGAAAACCTCGAATCCGACGGTCGCCCGAAAAAGCGAACATTTCATGTGAAAAAAATCTCCAACATGCTTCCGCCGCCGCCCTGAAAGAGTCGCACCGTATCCGTCGCCCTTCCAAGTTGGCCTTGCTTTTCCCTGGAGGCGCGATTACAGTACGTCCAAGACAAGAGAAAAATGGAACGAGAACAAGGGTATTATCCTCGATAACCCATCGCGGACACCAAAGTTTATGTACAATGGAAAGACGGAGTAATAACCTTTAAAGGAGATTCGCCATGAGCCAATACCAAATCGCCGTTGTTATCGGAAGCCTTCGCCGGGATTCATTCAACCGCAAGCTGGCTAACGCCATTATAAAATTGGCGCCGCCGGAGTTCTCGTTCAAACAACTGCAGATCGGCGACCTGCCGCTCTACGACCAGGACGACGACTCAAACCAGGCCGAGCCCGTAAAAAGGCTGAAGAGCGAAATCAGGGCCGCCCAGGGCCTTCTGTTCGTGACGCCCGAATACAACCGCTCTATACCCGGCGTGCTCAAGAACGCCATCGACCACGCCTCGCGTCCCTATGGCGACAGCGCCTGGCCGGGAAAGCCGGCCGGTATTGTGGGCGCTTCGATCGGCCTCATCGGCTCGGCCCTGGCGCAGCAGCAATTGCGCCACATTCTCGCCTATCTGGACGTGCCTACCCTCGGCCAGCCCGAGGCGTACATCTACGTAAAGGACGGGTTGTTCGACGAGGCCGGAAACATCGGGCCGGACTCCAAACAATTCCTGCAGGGCTGGATGGACCGGTATGTCGCGTGGGTGAAAAAACACGCTGCCTGATGCGGAGGCGCGGTACGTATCCGGAAAAACCGGTCGGCCTCACTCCTTCCGGACGGGAGAGGCGATCTTCACGTCGAGGGCCAGACAGCCTTTTCCCTCCTTGAAGACACGGAGCGGGTTGATATCTATGCCCTCGACCTCGGGATGATCGACGAGGAGCCTCGACACGGCGACGAGCGCCCTCGCGATGCTACCCGTGTCCGCCCGGCCGGCGCCCCGCGCGCCGGAAAGGAGGGGCGCGCCCTTTATCTCCTCGATCATCTCCCGCGCGGCCCTCTCATCGACGGGCGCGACGCGGAGGGTCACATCATTCATGACCTCCACAAAGATACCGCCGAGACCGAACATGACGACCGGACCGAACTCGGCATCCCTTTTTCCGCCGATGATGGTTTCGACACCGGAGGCTGCCATGGCCTGGAGAAGATAGACATCGGCCGCCATGGCGTCGAAGGCGTCCGTAAGCTCCCCATCGCTGCCGATATTCAGCCGGACGGCGCCTGCCTCGGTCTTGTGGGCGATGAAGGGCTCGGCCGCTTTCAGCGCCACCGGGTATCCCATCCGGTGGGCCGCCTCGATGCACCCCGGCAGGTCTGTAACAAGCTCATACGGGACAAGGGGCACACCGTAGGTCTCCATGAGAGAGAGCGCCCCGGCCGTCGAGGCGATCCCCGGTTGCCCATGCCCGAGCATTGCCGCAGGGGCGTCAGCGGTGGCGCCGTCACCCGTCGTCCGGCGACCCGAGACGCCGTTCCGGTAGTGGGCGAGCGACCGTTTGAGCGCCGCGAAGGCGCGCTCCGGCTCGGAAAACCACTGGCCGGATGAGCCGTACCTCAGGTCAAACCAGTCACGCCTATCCGGGACCATGCACAAAACGAGCGGTTTTTCAGAGACGCGCCGGAGGTCTTCTATGCCCTTCGCCATGTCGAAGACCGTAGTTTCGTTAAAGGGGTAATCATAGAAAAAGATGACCCCGTCCACCGAGGGTTCCTTCAGGGCCGCCCCGATCACCTCCAGGTAGAAGAGGTCGTTGAAGACATCGCCCAGGTCGATGGGGTTCGTCGCCCTGATGACCCCTGCCTTCGCCTTTTCACCGATGCGGTTGAAAAAGGCGGGCGGCAGCTTCGGCAGGACGAACCCGTGCTTGTGCGCCTCGTCGGCGAGCACAACGGCCTGGCCGCCCGAGCGCGAGATGAGGACGAGGTTGGGTCCGGCGAGCAGAGGGAGGCTGAATATCTTGAAACAATCGACCATATCCTGGAGGGTCGCGACGCGGTGGATTCCCGCCTGCCTGAAGGCGGCATCGATGACGATTTCGTCGCCCAGGAGGGCCGCCGTGTGGAATGAGGCGATCTCCCGGCTGACGGGGCTCGTATTGGCCTTGAGCACGATCACGGGCTTTTCCGTCCCCGATGCAAGGTCCATGAGGCGCCTTCCGTTCTTCACGTCTTCGAGGTAAAGCCCGATTGGGCCGGTTGCCGGGTCTCCTATGAGGAATTCCAGGAAGTCGTTCGCGTCCACCATGAGCGAGTTGCCGATGCTTGCAAGCTTGCCGAGCCCCACGTGCTCCGCCAGACACCGACGCACCATCTCGTGGATGAGTCCGCCGCTCTGAGAAACGAAGGCGTGGGCGCCCTTTTCTATCTCACCGGGGCTGAAGGCGACAAAGGGCAGGCAGAGGCCGTTCTCCATATTGATGACGCCGATGCAGTTGGGGCCCATGCAGGTCATGTCGTAGTCGCGGGCGATGCGCCTGACCTCATCCTCCAGGCCCTTTCTCTCCGCCCCGAACTCGGAAAAGCCGCCCGTCTCGATCACCGCGTGGCGGACGCCTTTTTTGCCGCACGCCTCGAGGGCGCCTGCCACGGCAAGGGCAGGGACGAGGATCACCGCGAGTTCGGGCACTTCGGGGACGTCTTCGAGGGACACGTAGACCCTTCTGCCTTCCACCTCCATGGCCTTTCGCCCGACCCCGTACAGCCTGCCGGTGAAGGCGAAGCGGTTCAGGTTCCTGATGATCTCCCTACCCAGGTTGACAGGGCCGTCGGAAACGCCGTAAACGACGACACTTTCGGGGAAAAGCAGCTTCTCTATAGCTCTATGGTCCATTCGGTCTTCATCCCTCCCTCCTTAATATTAACCCAAGGCCGGGGGGCGAGTAAAGGGAATGCTCCCATCCTCCGGCAATGCCCGGTGTACGAAAGTGGACGGGGCGTCTATCTATCCAGTTTCATGGTGCCTAGAAAAATGATGAACTTCTTGAGCAGCTCTTCGTCGAAGCACCGTCTCATGCCCTGATCGCGCATACTCTGGGCCGATCCGTTCCCGTTCCCATCCCCTTTTTTGTCTGTCGGTATACCGACCATGATCTGCATAGCCTTTAAGGGGGGTATGGGGTCCTTGTAAGGCCGGCGGGACGTCATGGCGTCAAAGGTATCGATAATCCTCAACACCCTGGCAAGGACGCTTATGTTCATCCCTTCCAGGCTCATGGGATAGCCGTCCCCGCTAAAATCCTCATGGTGGTGCAACACGGCCTTCTTGACGAAAGCGGGGAGGTCGGCATCGAGAAGCATCGCCAGACCGTTCAAGGGATGGCGTTTCATGATCTCCCACTCGATTTCACTTAAAGGTCCGTTCTTGTTGAGTATCTCCTGTGAAACGAAGGCCTTGCCAATGTCGTGGAGCAGCGCGCCCACACCGCACTGTCGCAGCATCTCCAATTTTTCGTTATCGTCGAATGTCGGGTAGCCCGGTTCGATCCGCTCCAGGATATCCGGCTTATCCCGGAGAAACGCCATCGTGAACCAGAGGACCTTGGTGGCATGCTCGTAGGTCTTATAGTCATGACCGATCATTTTTGCGAGGGCCTGAAGCGATCTCGACTGGGCGATAAACATCAGGGCGTTCTTGATCATCTTCTCGGTCCTGAGCATGACGGCCCCGCCCATCGAGCCGAACCCCAGCGATTCCTCGAAGGCATCCTTCACGACATTGGTGGAAACCTTGCCGAATATCGCAGCCTTCTGCTCCTCGGAAGGCAGTTGATTTTCGAGGATGTCACCGAGGTGGGTCTCAAGGTATTCGTCATACTTGAACTCTTCATCAAGGTCGAGAAAGACCTCCTCGACCCCGCTGCTCGAGAGCCTGGCGAGCTGTTCCTCATTGACCTTGTTGCCTTCGCGTGCCCAGAGCACGTAACGCCCCTCCTTGGACGGTATGTAGACCTTGAAGTTCGGGAGGCTCCCCGGTATGATCACACCTGGAGGAATGGCCATGTACCTGTCGTCATTCATGGCGCCCATCCACCGCGATCCGGCGCCCGGCCAAGGCGGACGCCTCCGCCGCCGACGCGGAGACCCCCGACCAGCCCACGAGATGATTCAGCCCGACAGCCCTCGCCACAGAAAAGACCCCTTCCTTAAGGATTATCGGTGAAAACTATCTTATCTTGAGGGAGCCGGCAAGAGGCATCTACGGGTTCGGCGGAGGACCTGTTCCTATCATTCTTTCAAAAAAAATGGGCAAAAGGAGGCTATATAGCGGAGACGGGGCATGGCGTCCAGGCACCCGCGCAACGGGTGGGCTGAGGCGGGTTTGGCCGGGGGGGTTACCCGCGTGCGGGTCGCGCTTTGCCCGTGGGAGGGTGACGCAAGCCAACGGCGGCCTTTTTTCGCCTCAGGTCCTTCCTTTTCATGAGGGGGAGCGCCACCCGCGCGTGACAGGCACGCACCGGCTAACATACGCACTATGTCGCGGGTGCCCGGCAAGGACAGGTGGCACGAACTGGATGGGCTTTGCTGTCGGAGGGGGCGACCGGGTACCCGCTTGCGGGTGTCCCAATAATTGCACCCTTCCAGCTCTCCTATTCCTTCAGGTCGCGGCCCGATCTCGGCTCGATGCCCGAGCCCTCCCCCTCCCTTTCCTTCTTCGCCTCCATCGCCTGCGTGATTTCGGTCAGTCTCTTCATCACAAGGTCGTTGACGGTATTTTCCGGATACGTGTTATCAGCGCCAATGGTGCCCGCAGGTGCGCCGGTCAGTATCTCCAGCCCCTCCTCCATCTTGTCGATGGAATAGATCGTGAAGAGGCCGTCTTTTACCGCATTGGTCACTTCCTGCTTAAGCATCAGGTTTTTCACGTTCCTCTTCGGGATAATCGCCCCGTGGCTCCCGTCGAGCCCCCTGCTCTTGCAGAGATCGAAGAAGCCTTCAATCTTCTGATTGACGCCGCCTATCGGCTGAACGTCACCGTTCTGGTCCATGGAGCCGGTCACGGCGAAGCTTTGCTTCAGGGGAAGACCGGAAATACTCGAAAGGAGCGCGTACATCTCCGCGCACGTCGCACTGTCGCCCTCGATCATATCATAAAGCTGCTCGAAGGTGATCGACGCGGAAAGGCTTATCGGCCTGCTCGCGGCGTACTTGCTCCCGAGGTAGCTCGCGATGATAAAAATCGCCTTCTCGTGGATCTTGCCGCTCATCTTCGTCTCGCGCTCTATATTGACGATGCCTGCCCTGCCCACATAGGTCCTCGCCGTGATCCTCGATGGCTTGCCGAAGCTGTAATCGCCGAGGTCGAGCACGGCGAGACCGTTCACCTGGCCGACCTTTTCCCCCGCCGTATCGATGATGAGCGTGTCTTCGAGGGTCGCCTCCCGGAGGCGCTCCTCGATCCTGTTGGAACGGTGCACCTTCTCACTAATCGCCTGCGTTACGTAGTCCGCCCGCACGAAATTCGCGCCATCCTTCTTCGCCCAGTAGTTCGCCTCCCTCATGAGATCGGAAAGACTGGACAACCTCGTCGTCAGTTTCTCCTGGTGGTCGGCAAGCCTCGACCCGAACTCGACGAGCCGCGCAACCCCTGTCCGGTCGAAGGGGAGGAGCTTTTCGGCCTTCTGGCAATCGGCGATAAAATGGGCATACTTGTCCACGTTCTCGGGAGTCCTGTCCATCCTGCTGTCGAAGTCCGCCTTTACCTTGAACAATGCGTTGTATTCGGGGTCGAGGTTGTAGAGGAGGTAGTAGATATCCGGGGTTCCCTTGATGATGACCTTTGTGTCGAAGGGTATGGCCTGAGGCTTGAGGGTCGCCGTGCTGATGAGGCGGTACTGCTCCAGGACGTCCTCGACCTTTATCTCCTGGTTCTTGATGGCCCTTTTCAGGGCTTCATAGGAGAAGGGATTCCGCAGCATATCGAGGGCGTCGATGATGAGATAGCCACCGTTCGCCTGGTGGACCGAGCCCGCCCGGATCATGGAAAAATCGGTCGTGGCCATGCCGTAGGCTATCCTGTTCTCTATTCTTCCGAAGAGGTTCAGGTAGGTGGGGTTGCTCTCAAAGACGACGGGGGCGCCCAAGGTATCCGCGTTGTCCACGATCACATTGACGGTAAACCTCGTGAACGAGGCCTCCTGCCTCGGCATTTTCAGAAAAGGCAAAGGGGAAGGCTGTTCTTCCTGCACCTTGAATTCGTCGAGGTGGCTCAGCATGTCCTCCCGGACGTTGTCCAGGTAGGCGATGATCTTGTCGTTTCCCTTATACTTGTTCTTCAGGTTCTCGATGGGCGCTTGCAGCGCATCGAAGGCTATGGCGCGCTCCAGCTTGTTCAGCATTTCCTGGACGAACTTCTCGGTATCCCTCATTGCCCGGAAGACCTCGTTCAACCTCTCCTGGAGCAACCTGCCCGTCTTCTCCATCTCTCGCTTCGTCTTCTCGTCGAGCTTGCCAAACTCCTCGGGCGTAAGCGGCTCGTTTTGTTCTTTCAGGGGGACGATCATGATCCCGGCGACGCCCCTCTTGATCGAAAACCCCTTCTCTTTTGCCTCCTCTTCCAGCTTCGAGAAAAGCTCGTTCTGCTTCCGCTGGAATTCCTCCACTATCTGGCTCTTTTGCTTCTCATACTCTTTCGACTCGAAGGCCTTCGGTATGTCCGCCCTGGCCCCCTTGATCAAGTCCTCCATGTCCTTTCGCAGTACCCTCCCCCTTCCCGGCTCCAGGGAAACGGCGATTGGGATGTCGGGGTCCTTGAAGTTGTAGACGTAGCACCAGTCCGAAGGGATCTTCTCACCCTTTGCCTTCTCCTGGAGCATCGTCGTGACGGTGGTCATTTTTCCCGTGCCCGTTTCGCCGAGGGCAAAGATATTGAACCCCTTGGCATTGATATCGAGGCCGAAATCGAGTGACCTGAGCGCCTTTTCCTGCCCGATTATACCGATTTGCGTCACCATGTCGTCCGTTGTGGCAAAGGTAAACTCCTCAGGATTGCAAGATTTGGAAAGATCGCCGGGCCCGAGTTTTGCGGTCATAAGAACCCCCTATTATCAAGAGAAAATTAAAATAAATGACGTGTTA
>JBEKJU010000116.1:0-9977 GCA_050011095.1 Syntrophorhabdales bacterium | reverse complement strand
GCCTGGCAGACACGTCGCGACAACCTCAACGCGAAGGTAAGCTGGCACTTCACGACACAGGATGCTCGGGTGAGGTTGCGCCGTCTTTATCCGACATTAGAGCAGTGACGTGACACTAGGGCCTCCTGTGAGGAGAAGTAAGCGTCTCTACTTGCTTCCCATCTTTCAATGGAGGAGATCCACGCCTACGGGCCCGGTTTTTCCTCGTCTTGTTGTTTGTTCCAAGGCAGTACGCCAAAAAAATGAGCCCGCCTACCAGGACCGCTATTGCGATTATCTCGTTGAATGTTTTGAGTGTCCGTTCCGCCGTGGCAACGGTTTCGCCCTCTCCTGTGCCATGTGTGGCTCCTGCCCGCTGCGCCGGGTGCTCCTTGCACGATGTCACGGAAGTGGACAAGAGCAAGGAAACGGCTAATATCGTGACGAGAAACAGGTTCTTCTTGCGAATGGTGCTCAAAGTACTGCTCCCTCCGCGCGACTCCTCACGTGCCCTCGCTGATCGCGTCTCCGGCATCTATATTCTTCGACTCTTCGGCCTTGGGCAGGTGGTCGGTGGGCCTCGCCCACCAGACGTAAAACGTGGGCAAAAGGAAAATGCTCATAAGAAGGTCGGCTATCAATCCGCCCACAATGACGATGGCAAAGGGCCGCTGTGAGTCCGAACCGATGGCATGGGACATTGCAGCGGGAAGTAGGCCCAGCGTCGCGACGAGCATGGTCATCATGATGGGCCTTAACCGGCGCGTTGCCCCTTCGATCGCGGCATCGACGACCGGATAGCCCCTTGCGCGCAACTGGTTGATATACTCCACCATAACTACGCCCGTCTGCACAGAGCAACCGAACAGGGCCATGAACCCCACCCCTGAGGAGACGCTGAAATGGGTACCCGTCACGAGAAGTGCGAGAAGCCCGCCGATCCGCGCCACGGCCACGTTGACCATGTGGAGGCAGGCCCACTTGGCGGAGCCGAAGGCGCCGTAGATGATCATGAATATGAAGAAGATCGTCACGGGCACGATGACCAGCAGCCGTTTGTCGGCCCGCTTCTGGCTCTCGTATTCGCCCATCCAACTGATGGCATATCCCGGCGGCAAGCGCACCTGCTTATTGACCTTCGCCATTGCCTCCTCAACGGTGCTGCCCAGGTCGCGGCCGCGGACGCTGTACTTGACGGCGACATAGCGCCTGTTCCCTTCGCGATAGATCTGCTCCGCGCCGTCTTTCGTCTCCACATTACAGAGCTGGGCAAGCGAAACCCTTTCGCCGGAAGGACTGAGGAGGCGGATCTTCTCGAGGGCATCCTTCGTGTCGCGGTACGGGGGGAGGTAGCGCATGACGAGGTCGTAGCGCTCCTCACCCTTGAGGACCTGGGTCAGGGCATTGCCGCCCACGGCAGTCTGGATGGCGTCCTGTACATCGGCCACGTTGATCTGCCAGCGGGCCGATGCCTGCCGGTCCACGACGAAGTTCAGGTTCGGCTGGCCCACGACGCGGAAAAGGCCGAGGTCCTGGACCCCTTTGATATGGCCCATAATATTGACGATCTCCTGGCCCTTTTCCTCGAGGACCTTCAGGTCGTCGCCGTAAATCTTCGTGGCGAGCTGTCCCTTGATCCCACTCATCGCCTCTTCCATGTTGTCCGCGATGGGCTGGGAGAAGTTCCAGATCACACCTGGTATCTTTTCAAGCTCCCGGTTCATGGCGGCGATCAGTTTGTCTTTGTCCTGGTGAAACACTGGACGCCACTCTTTCTTGTCTTTCAGTACGACGCAGTATTCCGTGTTGAAATATCCGGTGAAGTCCTGTCCTGAATCATCCCGTCCCGCCTGGCTGGTCACCTGGGTGGCCTCGGGGAACGAGGCCAGTGCGATCCTGGCCTGGTTCGCCACCCGAACAGACTCACTCGGCCCCACGCTCGGCGCTAAAGTTCCGCGCACCCAGAGGGCGCCTTCATCAAGATGAGGCAGGAATTCCGATCCGATGACGCCGCTCTCGACCAGATAGAGACTGCTGCACAGGGTGAGCACCGCAACGGTGACCATCACCGCGCGATGGTGGATAGACCAGGATAGGGCCGTCCGGTACTGTTTCGTGAGCCAGACAACCACCGGATTGTGCCACTCGGGAGTTTCTTTGCGGAACAGGAAGCTCACAAGGATCGGCGCGAGTGTCACGGAGAAAATCATGGCGCCCAACAAGGCAAACCCCACGGTGTAGGCCATGGGGTTGAAGAGACGCCCTTCGACGCTCTGCAGCGTGTAAATGGGCAGGTAGGCGGTGATGATGATAAGAATGGCGTAGAAGACGGGCCTTTGCACCTCGTGCGAAGCGGCCCGGATCCTGTCCGGCAGTGGCGTACCGGGGTCCTTGTGGCCTATGTGGCGTATGATATTCTCTACCATCACTATGGCCCCGTCTACGACCATGCCGAAATCGAGGGCGCCCAGCGACAGGAGGTTCGCCGGTATCCCCCGGAGGTGCAGGCAGCTTGCGGCGAAGAACAGGGCAAAAGGAATGGTGAGGGCAACGACTAGGGCGCCGCGGATGCTTCCGAGGAAGAGGAGGAGCACGATCGTGACGAGAATAAACCCCTCCGTGAGGTTATGGAGGACGGTGCGGGTCGTGTATCGGACGAGGTCGCCCCGGTCGTTGAAGGGAATGATCTTCACGCCTGGGGGCAGAAGTTTTTCGTTCAGCTCCTTCACCTTGTTCTCGACGCCCCTGATCGTTTCGTCGAAAGGGGCACCTTTTCGCATGAGGACAATGCCGGAGGGGACATCATCGTTGTCGATGATCCGCCCATCCGCCCGATGTATCGACCTGGCGAACTGGCCGAGCCGTATCTTGGGACCCTGGGCGACGACTGCGATGTCCTTGACCCGCACGGGCGTGCCGTTCTTAGTCGTGATGACCGTATTCTCGATGTCCTGTACGTTGCGCACCAGGCCGACAGCGCGCACGTTGATCTGCTGCATGCCTGACTCGATGAAGCTCCCGCCCGCGTTCACGTTGTTGTTGGTGAGCTGTTGCTCCACCTGGCTGATGCTCAAGCCGTAGGAGACGAGCTTGTCGGGGTCGACGCGCACCTGGTATTCCCGCGTGGGCGCGCCGAAGACCGCGCAGTCCACCACATTCGGCACCGACTTGAACTGCTTCACCAGGAACCAGTCCTCCAGGGACTTGAGCTCCATGTCGTCGTAAGCAGGATTGGTGCTCTTCAACGTAAAGAAGTAGACCTGACCGACAGGGCTGAAATCGGGGCCGATGCCGGGGGACAGACCAGGCGGAAGGGTGACCATGGTCAATTGCTCCAGCACCCTCTGCCGGTTCTGGAAGTTGTCCGATTTGTCCTCGAACCAGATGATCACGACCGACAGCCCGGCAACCGTCACGGAACGTAGGTAGGTGTGGTACGGTATGCCGTTCATCCAGTTTTCGATGGGGATCGTGACCTGCCGCTCCACCTCTTCGGCCGCCTGGCCGGGCCATTGCGTGATGATCCAGGCGTAATTGTTGGCGGTATCCGGATAGGCCTCGATATTGAGTTGGTGGAACTGAATGATGCCGACGCCGAAGAGAAAGATGCCGAAGGCCAGCATGAACCAGCGGTGGCTCAGGGCGAAATCGACAATAGCGCGAATCATCTGTGGTTCCTCCCGTTACTTCTCCGTCGTGGCCTGGAGGGACAGGGCGTTCACTACCACCTGCTGGCCCGGCTTTATCCGCGTCACTTCTTGCATGGCGCCGGTAAGAATCTTCCTGCTCACGACTTCGACGCGTCGGAACTCACCCTGGCCCGCAGGCACGTAAACCCAGTCGCGGTCATGGAGGTGGAGGATCGCGGTTGCCGGTACAGTGGTGTACGTCTCCTTCTCCCGGGCATAGAACGTGGCGGTGACGAACATGCCGATGCTTATGCAGCCGGGGTTCTTCATTTCGAGCCTTACCTTGGCGGTGCGGATGTTGGGGTCCAGGATGGGACCTATGTTGCTGATCCGGCCCTTGAACACCTTGCCGGGATAGGCGTTCAGGCGGACATCCGCATACTCACCGAGACGGACAAAGGGAAGGTTGTTTTCGTATACGTCGCACAAGACCCAGACATAGTCGAGGTTGGCGATGGTGAAGAGGTTCGGCGAATTGTCGAGGGTCTTCACGCCGGCCCCGTTCGTCACGTTCTGCTCGACGATGACGCCCGAAATGGGGGCGTAGACGTCGACGATCCCGTTGGGATGGTTCTTGAGGTCCGTAACACCGAGGATCCGCAGCGCCTGGATGGCGGCGTCGAGGACGACAAGATTCGATTCTTCCGTCTCCTCGGCTATCTCCAGGTCCTTCTTGGCGATCGCCCCCTTGACAAAGAGGAGCTTTGCGCGCTCGAGCTGAAGCTTTGACAACTCCTCGCTGCAGACCGCGTTCCGGTAAGTGGCGTAGGCGCCCGCGACGTCGTTGCTTTTCACCCTCATGAGGAGTTGCCCCTTCTTCACGGTGTCTCCCAGCCTGGCCTTCACCTCCATCGCGCGGCCGGAGGCCAGGGAGATGGCAGGCACGGAGCGCGCCACGTCGGGACTGACCGCGCCCGTCACGGTCAGCTCGGGTGCGGCCTTGTGCTCGCCCGCCATGGCAAGGGGAAACTGTTCCTGGTGGGCTATCTTGAAGAGGCTCGAGTCCTGCTCTCGCTCGACCTGGGCCGGTGGAGGCGCCCCCAGATCCGCCTCAACTTTCGGGCCGCACGCCGTAAGGAGGGAGATCATCGCTATTGAGAGAATTGTTCCAAACATCAGACGCTTCATTGAATAACCTCCCTGCCCACCGCGAGATTCAATTGAGCCGCGGCGGATAAATAGGAACCGACAAGGTTCAGGTAGGCGATCTGGACGCTCCGGTAGTCGGCCTGGGCCTGGAGAAAATCGAGGAGGGACGCCCCGCCGCGCTCGTAGGAAAAGGTCACGGTATCGCGGACCGTCAGTGCTTGTTTCAGGTACTGCGTTTTGTATGGCTTGAGGAGTACGACAGTGCCGTTGAGTGTCGCGTGGGCCGAATCGACATCGTTGTAGAGTTGCGCCTCTGTGACGTCGCGCAGCCGTTCGTTGCGCGTGATGTCCAGTTTCGTGCGGGCCCTCTCTCCCTGGTTCCTGTCGAAGATGCGCAAGGGGATGCTGACGCTCAAGCCCGCATAGCTCACGACGCTCGGCGCCGGCACAGTGGTCTGGGGAAATCGTCCGAAGTCTATGCTGACGGTCGGGTCGGTCGAGGCATTCGCCTCGGCGAGTTGCTGGGCGCTTTTCGCCTGGTCGATCGACTGCACGGCGGCCCGGAGGTCCGGTCTTGCCTCCAGGGCTATGGCGCGGAAGTCCGAAAGGGGCGAAACTGCTTCCGAAAAGTCAAAGGGCCCCGCCACGTCGAAGGCCTCGACGGGCGTCCGTTCGTTCAGGAGCATGAGAAGCTGGATCTTCGCCGTGCGGAGGCTCACGATGGCAGTCTCCAGTTCCGATTCATACTGGACGCGTATGAGCTGCAGGCGGTCGAGGTCAATCCTCGCTATGTCCCCCGTCCTGAACCGCTCGGCGCTCACGTCGAGCACCTTGTCGTAATAGGCGAGGTCTTCTCTCGCCAAGGCCAGAAGCGCCTTCTGCTGGAGGACCTGTATGAAGGCGCTCCTCAGGGTGAACAGGAGCGTCCTTTCCTGGTCGGCCAGTTGGGAGGCGGCGACTGCCGTTCCCTTCCGCGCGGTCTCCAGGCGGAGGCCCCGCTTGTTCATCCGCTCGATCAGGTAGCCTACAGAGACCGAAGGCTGCGCGTCTTCGAGGGCGCCGTAAGACTTGAAGGGGTGGATGTAATCCGTTGCCGCTGTGAACTGCGGGTTCGGTCGCAGGTTGGCGGTGATCTCCTCCGCCTTCGACTCCTCGATGCCCAGCCGCCCCGCGAGCAGGGTCGGGTTTGTGGCGATGAATTTGGCCCGCACCTGCTGCCACGTGAGGGGCTGCTGGGCGAACGACTCTTTGCCGGCGGAGATCACGACGACAAACAACACAAGCAGACTGCGCGCCAGGCGATGCATGTGTCACCTCTACTTCAGCATGTCGGTTTTGCCTTCCCGAAAGGCTTCCGATGTCACCGGACCCGCGAATATCCGCATCCGCAACCCTCAGGTCGTGTCAAGATCAGTAGTCCTAGTACAATTCTACAATCGAGTGGACCTACCTTTTGGGCATAAGGACCCTCTCTTTCGGGCCTCTCTTTCGCGCCTCTCTTTCGGGCCATGCCGTCATAGGAATGCGGGGGACAGCTGTAAGTTGATGAAAATACGGCATGCTACGCCATACATGGTTCCACAGGATCTCATGGCGTTCCCCTTCTGAACGATCGTTTTGCTTGCCGCATACTACAAAAATGTCAATTTTGGGGGTACACTACTGTCAACGTCTTTATCTTCAGTCTGGCCTCATGGGCCCGGTGGCCGTTTATGAATCTGCTTCTGCGTGTTTTGCTGAGAACTCCTCGTGCAACGCTCATCAGCGCCGCCATTCTCATTGCGATTATTGCCCTTGTCGACTGGAAGAACCTGAATATCTACTTCGGCTTTCTCTACGTATTCCCCATGCTGCTGGTCGGGACCATTCTTCCGCGTTGGCAAATCGGCCTGACCGCGGTTTTTTGTACGATCCTTGCCGAGATCTTCGATCCGTTTCCTTTCGTGGGCGCCGTCGCTTTGCCGCAAGGCTTTCTGCTTTTCATCGCGCTCGTCGGGATGGGATTGTTTTCCCATGAGGTGACGGTAAACCGCAAGCAGGAAGTGGAGAACCGCCGAAGGGTGGAAAAGGAGGTCACGGCCCGGCGTGAGGCGGAAGAGCAACTGGAGTTCCTCATTCAGACGAGTCCCGTCGCTATTCTCGTCATGAGCTCGAATGGAGAGATTCTTATCGCAAATTCCGGGGCACACCACCTCCTCCGGGTAGCAGGGATGGAGTTGGTGGGAAGAAATATTTCCGGCTTTATACCGTCGCTCGGCCACGTGCCTTCCATAGAGGACACAAGCCAAACCTTCCGGACGGAAATGCAGTGCCACGGAAAACGGGACAACGGGGACGTTTTCTTGGCTAATGTTTTCTTTTCCACATACAGGACGTCCATGGGTCCCCGTCTGGCTGCGGTGGTGGTAGACGCCTCTGAGGATCTGCGGGATCGCGCGGAATACGGCCTCGAGCAGCTTATGACGGGTTCGCGGATCCTGGTGGGAGCAGTTTCTCATGAAGTGAGAAATGTGTGCAGCGCCATTGCGGTCATTTATGAGAATCTGGCACGGTCGGGAGACCTATGGAAGAACCAGGATTTCGAGGCCCTCGGCTCTTTAGTTGAAACACTGAACAAGATCGCGTCCCTGGAGTTGCGACAGAGCGCCGGCGGTTTTAAGGCCGAGGTTGGCGATCTTGTAGAGATTCTCGAAGAGACTCGCATTGTACTGGAGTCTTATTGTACAGAATCGGATGCCACGATGGTTTGGAACATTCCGAAAGAGGTGCCCCCCGTCTGGGTCGATCGTCACAGCTTGTTACAGGTGCTCCTTAACCTTACAAAGAATAGCCTCCGAGCGGTCGAAGGCGCGAGCCTGAAGAGGATCGACATCTCGGTCACAGTCGAGCATGAAATCGTGTCTATCAGGTTTTGCGACACCGGGCCAGGTATCGCGCTGGCCGAGAAGCTGTTCCAGCCATTGCAGAAAGGCGCCGATGTCACGGGACTGGGATTGTTCCTTTCGCGTGCTTTCATGCGATCTTTCGGAGGTGACCTTCGATACGATGCCGAAGCCGGGGGATGTTGTTTCGTCATTGAACTGGCCGGATCAGGTGCGGCTAACGCGGATCATGGGTGAGCGGTCAAGGATGCAGCGAATACGACTTTTGTTGGTAGACGATCATCCACTCTTTAGAGAAGGTTTGGCGCGCCTCCTCGCGTCGGAGCCTGACCTTGAGACGGTTGCCCAGTGCAGCACTTCAACCGAGGCTATCCAAGTGCTCAATAGGTGTGAGGTCGATGTAGTGCTTCTCGATTTTGACCTGGGGGATGAGCAGGGTAATCAGTTCATATCGTCCGCGCGTCAGTCCGGATATGCGGGCAAGATACTCATGGTCACCGCCGGCATGAGCCCGATGGAATCTTCAGTTGCACTGAAGCTTGGCGTATCCGGAATTATCCTCAAGCATAATTCTCCGAGCACCCTGGTAAAAGCTATCAGGCTGGTCGCCGGCGGAGAGACATGGGTTGACCAGAAAATCATTCAACAACTGGCCGACCAGACTCTGCAAGGCGACCAACAAAATCCACCTCGAACCCTCACTGAGCGGGAGGATCGAGTGCTTCAAGGCATCTTCGAAGGGCTTGCAAACAAGGAAATAGCTGCAAGATTAGGCGTATCTGAAGATTCGGTTAAGGCAACGGTTAAGCAATTACTGTACAAAACCGGTGCTCGAACGCGCGCCCAGCTTGTCCGAATTGCACTCGAAAGATCCTTCCGGACGAACAAAAAACTGTAAATGGACCTGTCCGCGTATCAACCTCATCCATGTGCCGAGCATGCAGGTACGCGATTGCCACAAGTAACTTTCGATCTATAAAGAACTGATCGAGTTGCGCATTTCAAGAAGACATGGGTGAGGCCTGCTCCTGCAAGCGCTCGACTGAGATAGGACGGTCTACTTCACTCGTGCTCCACATAGTGATGCTTTATAAGTCTGCCTTCCACCATGAATATGACGTCCTCGGCGATGTTCGTCGATAGGTCGGCGATGCGCTCAAGGTTGCGGCTTATGTCGAGCAGGCGCAAACCTCGTTCGACGACGGCCGGATCGGTAGACATGTAGGTGATAAGCTCTCTCAGACCCTGTTCCGCGTACCGGTCTACGACGCTATCCCTCGCGCACACGCTTTTCGCCAGGGCCGCGTCCTCCTTCAATAGAGAGCGCACCGTGTTGAGGCGTTCCACAAACTCTAAATTCGGCGATCTTCCCATATATCATATTACTACTACTTATTTAACTATCAGTCTCTCTCCGCTGATCGTCAATGCCGCTTGCCCTCCTGTTTTCCAAGGGATCGTGTACCCTTTGCACGCTCTCTGCCTGAAATCAATTTTGAAATATGGGGGCTACGGTGATTTAGCTTATCGACCTAGGCATACGCGCTCGCGTCGGCACTGAGGAAGGGCTCTTCGCTTCGTACAAATATCCTGAGTGGCTCCGGAACAGACATGAGTATGATGCCCCGACCAAGCAGACCAAGGACCCGAGCTAACGTTATCCACCGCTGCAAACGGGACTGTCTCAGGAACGTTTCCGTCGGGGAACCAACCGGGACTCTACTTTGGGAAACGCTTTATCAGAGGCATGTTGAAAATGAGGGCGCTCGTGGCCGTGATGAGGAAGCTCTTGGGTATCATTCATGCGATTGTCAGGGACGACCGCGACTACGTCGGAGAATGCATCGCTCCAAAAAGGAGGATGATAAAGAAGGCTGCTTAAGGTATGATCATGGCTGACGGGGGGATCATCGTTTTCTTCCATTGAGGCGCTTTATGTGACCTCCTCTTCCAGAATACCTGACTCCCCGTCAACATCCTAACCCCAATTAAGCAAGGTGAGAGCGCCAGCCAGCGGGCGGCTCTAAAATCATAAGGGTCGGGTAGAATGTTGCCATTCGATGGGGAAACCCGTCAGCCAATCAAAACCTGCGGCGCTCAAAACAGATAAAAAAGACTTGACTGGAATAAATAAGGAAATAGACCTCCGGCACCCCTTCCCGGCCGATCTTCAAGATTACGCCCCACAGACCCATGCATCCGTCGGGACCATGCCAATAACCCCACAACGATACCTGACGTACGAGAGCCAGTTTCCGTTTTCTGTACGATAGGTAGGCCACATGGTTCCTCTTCTGAATCCAGGCTACCATGGCGATACAGGCTGTAGCATCATAAC
>JBEKJU010000115.1:0-27367 GCA_050011095.1 Syntrophorhabdales bacterium | reverse complement strand
TCGTAGGTGACCAGCCCCAGGCGGTCGCTCTTGCCGTATTCCGCGACCAGTGATCGGACGATGTCCGTGGCCCGCTGCAGGTCGTTCTGGGCACCGGTGGAGTCGTCTCCGAACACCAGCTCCTCCGCGACCCTGCCGCCCAGTAATACGGCAAGGCGATCCAACAGCTCCGGGCGCGTGAGCAGGTACCTGTCCTCCGTCGGCTGTTGCTGGGTATATCCGAGGGCCGCAATCCCGCGGGGGATGATCGAGATCTTGTGCACCCGGTCGGTGTGCTCCACGGATTCGGCCACAATCGCATGTCCGGACTCATGGAAGGCGACAATCTCCTTCTCCCGCGCATTCATGACCCTGTTCTTTTTCTCCAGTCCACCGATCACCCGGTCGATCGCCTCATCGAATTCCGGCGATCCGACCATCTCCTTATCCTTCCGGGCTGCCAGCAGGGCGGCTTCGTTAACGAGGTTGGCAAGGTCGGAGCCCACAAAGCCCGGGGTGAGGCTCGCGATCTTGCGGAGATCGACGTCGGGACCCAGAACGACGCCCTTGGAATGGATTTTCAGGATCGCCTCCCGCCCGTTGATGTCCGGGCGGTCGACCAGGATCTGCCGGTCGAACCTCCCGGGACGCAAGAGCGCGGGGTCCAGGATTTCAGGCCGGTTGGTGGCGGCCATGATGATGACGCCTTTGTTCGATTCGAAACCATCCATCTCCACCAGAAGCTGGTTAAGCGTCTGCTCGCGCTCGTCATTGCCCCCGAAGACGTTCATCCCCCTGGCCTTACCCAACGCGTCCAGTTCGTCAATGAAGATGATGCAGGGGGCCTGGCCCGTGGCCTGGGAGAAAAGATCGCGCACGCGGGACGCTCCCACGCCCACGAACATCTCCACGAACTCGGATCCGCTGATGCTGAAGAAGGGCACTCTTGCCTCCCCTGCCACGGCCTTGGCGAGGAGGGTCTTGCCGGTCCCCGGCGGTCCCACCAGAAGAACCCCTTTGGGGATCCTCCCGCCCAGCTTCTTGAACTTGTCCGGGGTCCTCAGAAACTCCACGACTTCCAGAAGCTCTTCCTTGGCCTCGTCGATCCCCGCAACGTCAGCGAAGGTGACCTTCGTCTCGCTCTCCGCGAAGAGCTTGGCCTTGCTCTTGCCGAAAGACATGACCCCTTGCCCGGGCCCCATCCTTTTCATGGCAAATCGCCAGATGAGGAACATAATGCCCAGGGGGAGGATCCAGGCCAATATGCTACCGAGGAACTTACTGTCGTAGCGTCCGGAATAATCGATCTTGCGGTCGTCGAGTTCCTTGACGAGGCCGGGGTCATCGACCCGGACCGTCACGAACTGCTGGTCCGGCTTGCTTTCCTTTCCTTTCAGCGTACCGGAGATGCTTTCCGGGCTTAGGGTCAGTTTGCTCACCGAGCCTTCTGCCACTTTCTGCTTAAATTGGCTGTAAGAGATGGTCTCCACCCTGGAAGAAAAGAAGTATTGCTGCAAATACACAAGAAGAAGGATGGCCATCAGGAAATACCAGATGCTGAAATGGGCCTTGGGGGGCAGACCGTCCTTCCCTTTCCCTGGACCCTGCTGCCCCAACAACGAGCGAAGCCTGTCCATGAAATGCTCCCGAGAGTTCTTGCCATTGAATGGCACGCTATCCTCCTTAGCAACCTAAATAGTTCTTGCAGGACGATTGTTTTCCCGTTCCGGGAATAGAAAAGCCGACATGCCCTCTATTATATTACCATAAATGGCGGCCAACTTCCCGCATAGTGCCGGATGTCCTACGCTTTTCAGGTAGTCGGGGACCTGATTCCTCCATGCCTGTTTCTGTCGCCTTCCTGATGTCGTGCTTGCAAAAACCGGTGTCGTTACGCCGCGCAGGGATATGTCAAAATGATGGCAAATTGGTAGAGTCCGCTTGCGGGTAGTGGGCGCTGAGCCCCGGTAGCAGTTTAACGCACTTGAGGGGGGTGGCTCCGGCAGCTTTGCTGCCGGAGGGGGCGCTGAGCCCCGGTAATTGCAGGCGACCTGGTATCAGACGGTGCCGGCCGTTTCCTTGATCAGCTCGACCTTCCTCGCGAAAAGCAGATAGCCCGTGTGACCCGTCATCCGGTCCTCCGGCCGCAGGCGCGCCGCCACCGTCTTGTACTTCCGGAGCAGGATCTCCATGACCTCCACGTCGCCAAATCCCTGTTTGAGCGTCTGAAGCGAGTCCGACACCTGGTTCGCGGTCGGCACGATGAATCCGATCATCGCCCCACCCTTCAGGAACGTCCTTACCCGCTCCATGTAGAGCCACGGCTCGCGCAGGTCCACAAAGGCCGCGTCAAATTCCTGACCCTCAAAGTCGACGACGTCCATGTTCAGCAGCTCGACATTCGCAAACTCGCGGTGCTTCGCGAGGTTTTTCTGCGCGTTCTTGTGATGGCGCTCCTCTTTCTCAATGGAGACAACGAGACCGTCCGGCCCCACTGCCCGGGACAGAAGCAGCGTAAGCGCGCCCGAACCAGTGCCGATCTCCAGCACGCGCGACCCACATTTGATATCGAGCTTGACAGAGATGAAAAAGGCGTCCTTGGGAAAGACGATCTGCGTCTCCCGCCTGACGCCGTACATGATGATATCCTCGATGACCGGCCGGAAAACCTCGTATTCGCCGAACCTGGTTCCAAAGGGGCAACCGATTACGGATTCAAAGGGAAGGATCCCGCCCTTGCCATGAAAAGATTTTCCCATCTCCAGTTTTTTCAAATACTTCTTGTCTCTGTAGACGACCACGACGAGATCGTTCACCTGCATCATGTCCATAGGAAGGCTTTCCTTTTCGAGAGAGGAACGAACCGGACCATGCGTCGCCGTGTCCGCGTGCTCAAGGTGATTTAGTGCGCCCATAATTTATTACAGTCCTCACTCTTTGTCAAAGCCTATCCCCTTGGGGGCTCCCCTACATATCGTCCGCCAGAGGTGGAATATGGGGCATTTTCCTCGGAAGGAACCGCCGGGGTCCGGGTATCATACCAAGTTGCTTATCTTCGGCACCACCCTCGCCTTCGGCGGCGACTCACTGCGTGACACCCGCTTCGCGCACTATCCGCCGCGGGCGGCTTTGATGCGCCAACGAAGGCGCGGGGCCCCCACGTGTCCCGCATGTGGGTCGGTTTTATGTCGAGGAGAGCGCCTTCGATCCTTCCTTTTCATGAGGGGGAGGCTCCGGGCACCCGCTTGCGGGTCGTGCTTTGCCCGTGGAGGGGGCCGACCGCGGGGCACCCACGCAGTGGGTCGCGCGTAGCGGGTGTCCCAATAATTGCGCGACAACAAAGATGTGGCGAAGATAATCGACCTGGTATCAGCTCAGGAACTCTTTCAGGGCAACGGCGTTATTGTGCTCCCTATCCTTGGCCGAGTAAAGGATGGTGATGTTCCCGTACCTCGCCTCGGTCTTCACGTGTTCGAAAAGTTCCGTCTTTTCATTGAGTTCCTGTCTGTACCTCTTCTTGAATTCCTCCCATTTGGCCGGGTCGTGGGAGAACCATTTCCGGAGCGCCGTGCTGGGCGCCAGTTCCTTCATCCACTCGTCGACGAAGACGTCGTCTTTTCTCAACCCCCTCGGCCAGAGCCGATCGACCAGGACGCGCCTTCCATCACCCGGCTCGGCCGTGAGTGAGTCATATATCCTCTTTACCTTGATCATGGCGACCTTCATGTACGACCTGATACCGAGTCGCATCAAAGGCACGTTGAGGAGGGCTTTGATGCGCCAACAAAAATGTGACGAAGATAAGCGACTCGTACGGAACCATCCGCTCCCTCGTCGTTAAAGTAAACATACCTTCCCGGTGAGTCAAGAGATGCATGCATTCACTATTACGGCCAAAAAGAGACACCCGTGTACTTTTCTCCCCATTCTGCGCATGGTCTTTCTTGCCGTATCGTTATGGTTAGTGTAATATAACGCAAGCTCGACAATGCCGGGACATCCGCGAGGATGGGACCGAAAGCCAGCGGTGGAGCGCCTGCCGGGATGCCCGGCACCGGCGAAGTACTCATCGTGATTTCTCATCAACGGCTCTTCCGCAAATGGTATTGGACCGGCAGGAGCAGCGGCAAGGGAATGATCCGAGAAAGATGATGCATGCTCGTTCACTATGAAAGGCGCATGTTGCATTGACCGTTACCATGAATGAATGGAGGAAGGAAACTCACGCCGGCGGAAGGGCACGCGTTGCGGTCGACCCTCTGTCCAACACGTCCACAGTCCTCAAGCGGGTTCAACGGTTTCTTCGAGAAATCTTAACACAGCTTTCATGATACCGCAAAATCAATTTGGTAGACATTATTGCTGAGAGACGGAACACAATACGACTGAAGCGATGCATGTTCGGGAGTATTGCCCGGCCGTTAGAGCGAATCCCTTGAGGCGCTGAGTATATGATATGCATATCCTGCACGGCATTATGAAAAGTATCCAGTTTCTCGTCATCGTCCTCGTCGTCGCAGGGGTCTTCGGCGCGGCGCGAGCCGGGGCCGCGGAACGCGTCATCAGCGACAGTGACATCATCACCCTGCCGGGAAACGTCCATCCCCTCGCCCGCCCGGAGTACGACACCGGAGCGGCGCCATCGTCTTTCCCGATGCAGCGGATGATCCTCATTTTGCGGCGAAGCGCCGAGAAGCAGGCCCAGCTCGACCGGTTCCTCGCAGGACTCCAGGACCCCTCTTCCCCCGACTTTCACCGGTGGCTCGCACCGGATGAATTCGGCCGACGCTTCGGCCCGTCTTCCGAAGATATCAATGCGATAACCCGCTGGCTCGCGTCCCACGGCTTCGTCGTGGAGGCTGTCGGGAGAGGTAAAGCCTCGATCAATTTCTCCGGTACGGCGGGAGGCGTTGAGCGCGCCTTTCACACGAGCATTCACTTGTATCGGGTCAACGGCCGGCTCTACCACGCGAATGCCAAAGATCCGTCGATCCCCCGGGGATTGGCCGACGTGGTGGCGGGAGTGGCCTCCCTCAATGATTTTCCGCGCAAGCCGATGCACAACGGCATCCAGCCGGTCGATCAGCCCAATTACACCTCCGGCGGCAGCTATTACCTGTCCCCGGGGGATTTTGCGACCATCTACGACGTCAACGCGCTTTATGGCGCGGGGATCAGCGGCAGCGGCCAAAGTATCGCCATCGTGGGCCGCACCCATCCATCCGGCACGGAGTGGGCGACTTTCCGCACCCTTATGGGGCTTCCGGCCAATCCCCCTACAGTGATCGTGAACGGCCCCGACCCCGGCGATCTCGGCGGGGACGAGGACGTCGAGGCCGACCTCGATGTTGAGTGGTCGGGGGCAGTGGCTCAGAACGCCTCGATTCTGTTCGTTACCTCGCAGTCGACATCTACAACGGACGGGGTGGACCTGTCGGCCCAGTATATCGTCGACAACAACCTGGCGCCGGTGATGAGCACGAGTTTCGGCGAGTGTGAATCGGACCTGGGGACGTCTGAAAATCAGTTCTACGATGGTCTCTGGCAGCAGGCCGCCGCCCAGGGCATCACCGCTTTCGTCTCATCGGGCGACTCGGGAGCCGCGGGATGCAATTCGGCCAGCGATGCCAGGGGCTCGGGCAAGGCGGTGAACGGACTAGCCTCCACTCCATACAACGTGGCCGTAGGGGGGACCGAGTTCAACGAGGGGTCAGGCACCTACTGGGGCGGGACGAACAACGGGTACACCTCCGCCCTCAGCTATATCCCGGAAGTAGTCTGGAACCAGAGCGGCGCGAACGGCGGCTCCGATCTCTGGTCCACGGGCGGCGGCCTCTCGATAGAATACACCAAGCCGGCATGGCAGGTCGCTCCGGGGGTTCCCTCCAACGATAGCCGCTGTGTCCCCGACGTCGCCTTGAGCGCCGCCACCCACGACGCCTACCTCGTCGAGACGCTGGGAGCACTTTATGCCGTGGGCGGCACATCGGCATCCTCGCCCAGCATGGCAGGTCTCATGGCCCTTATCGTGCAAAAGACAGGCGGGCGTCAGGGGAACGTCAACACGCGCTTCTACCAGCTCGGCAACTCGCAGTACGGCGCGGGCGGCGCCGTGGTCTTCCACAACATTACTTCGGGAAACAACAGCGTCCCTGGCGTCACCGGCTACACAGCCGGAACAGGCTATAGCTGCACCACAGGCCTCGGCTCGGTCGACGCCTACGCGCTCGTGACCAACTGGACTCCGGACTTCGCCATCGCGGCTTCGCCCAACGCATTCTCTATTGACCAGGGATCGGCGGGCGCGTCTACCGTACAGGCGAGTCTCCTGGGCGACTTCGATAGCGCCGTTACCCTGTCCGCCTCCGGCCTTCCCACCAGGGTCACCGCAGCGTTCAGTCCTGCCACCATCGCCGCGCCGGGTTCCGGAAGCTCGACCATGACAATCACGGTAGGCGCATCGTCTCCCGCCGGCACGTACCCTGTGACCGTCACCGGCACGGGCGGCGGCACGACCAATACGACGACGGTAACGCTTGTGATAGTCCAGACCTACACGGTCACGTCATCGGTCGCCAATGGGACCGGCGGCACCGTGACACCGGGCTCAGCTACGGTCGCCACGGGAGGCAGCGTCACCTTGACCGTCGCTCCGTCTACCGGCTACGGTCTGGCCTCCCTGACCGACAACGGCACCAACGTGACGACCGCCGTTTCCAACGGCTCCTACACCATCACGAATATAACGGCGAATCATACGGTCGTTGCAACCTTCGCCATCGATACCTACACTATCACCGCCGTGGAAAGCGGCAACGGCAGCATTACCGATTCGAGCGGATCTGTCTCTTACGGCGGCTCTGTCACCTTCACCATCACCCCGGCCGGCGGCTATACCTTGAGCGGGCTCACCGACAACGGGGTAGCGGTGACCCCAACCCAGGGCTCATCGGGCACGTTCACCTATACGATCACGGATGTCACAGCCAACCAAACGGTCGATGCAACCTTTTCTCCCCTATCGGCCACGCCCGTCCCTGCCATGGATTTGTGGGGCTTCATTGGAGCAGCGTGCGGGATGCTCTGGATCGCGATGAAACGAAGAAGAAAACCCTGAACCCATGGCGAGGCAGAGAGCAGGACCTCGTCCCGCCCAAAAACGAACCGCGAGTACGCACGCCCCTCGCGACCGACTTACCCTACCGGGCATGGTCCGGTCCGAACGTTTTCGCTTCGCCGTGGCCTTCGGTCTCGCCTGTCTCGGGTTCCACGCGCTTGTTTTGGTGCTGCCGTCCTCATTTTACAGGGTCATCTGCGAGCATACGGCCCGGACCATGACCCTGGTCCTGGATGCCTTCGGCTTCCCCGTGGTTGCCTGCAGTAACATTGTTTCCGGCGGCGGGCTGCTGTTTCAGATCGTCCTCGAGTGCACCGCGCTCTCCATGGTCGGTCTCTTCATCTGCTTCGTCTGTTTTTATCACGCCGAAGCCCACAGGAAGACAATAGGGCTCGCCATGGGGATTCCCGCTCTGTATCTGGGGAACCTCGCCAGGCTTGTGTTGATTTTCGTGGTGAGCTGGCATAACCCGGGACTCTTCGGGATCGTTCACGTCTATTTGGGGCAGGTGTTCACCATGCTCCTGGTGATCCTGGCCTGCATTCTGTGGCTGAGATGGGTGAACACGGGTTCCCCTCCCGGCCCGTTTTTCCTTTTTCGGCCACCGGTTGTTCTTTCCGCCAAACGCCGCCGTCTATTACGAGACCTTCGATATTGTTACGTTCGCCTCGCTAATCCTCGCGACCCGGTCAGCGCCGTGGGCAAGAAAAGGCAAAATACTCGCTGCGGGACTGGGGCTATTTTTCCTTCTCCATCTTTTTCACAGGGTAGATAACGCCCTGATCTCGGCCTTCCACTACACCCCTCTCCTGCAACCGGACCTGTTTTTGTGCGACCTAGGGCAATACGCGCTCCCTGTGTTGCTCTGGCTCGCGCTGGCCATCCGCAGGTCTCCCGATCGGGGTAAAAACGTGAATGCCCCTCGTGTAGAGGCACGCCAAAGGCGGGCTTAAGATGTCATCCCTCGGCCTTTTGTGGTATAAAAGGCTTATCTTCGGCATCCACCCACGCCTTCGGCGCGCCGACCCACTTCGCGACACCCGCTTCGCGCACTACCCGCCGCAGACAGCGCCCGGTATGAGAATAATTTGACAAGCGTCAACCCCGTAGGTTAGCATTTCCACTGTTTCGAATTGCGGCGCGCCCCACAGGGCCGTTTTCCCGGCCCCGGCGCGTGGAGGGCCATGAAGGGGACCATAGAGATCGATCAGGAACGCTGCAAGGGCTGCCTTTTTTGCGTCGAATACTGTCCGAAGAAGGCGATCTCCCTCGGCAACAAACTCAACATGAAGGGCTATTTCGTGGTGGAACTTAGCGGCGACGGGTGCACCGGCTGCGCCACGTGCGCCGTGGTCTGCCCCGAGGTGGCCATCGAGGTGTACAGGGCATGAGGAAGCTCATGAACGGGAACAGCGCCTGCGCGGAGGCGGCCGTCCTCTCCGGCTGCACCTGCTACTTCGGCTACCCCATCACCCCGCAGAACGAGCTGGGCGAGTACATGGCCCGCAGACTGTCGGAGGTGCCGGGAGGGGTGTTCATTCAGTCCGAGAGCGAGATTGCGGCGATCAACATGGTCCTCGGCGCGAGCGTCGCCGGCGCCAGGGCCATGACGTCATCGAGCAGTCCGGGGATCAGCCTCAAGCAGGAGGGCATCTCCTACCTCGCGGCGGACGAGCTTCCGGCCGTCATTGTCAACATGTCGAGGGGCGGTCCCGGCATGGGGAACATCTCCCCGAGCCAGTCGGACTACCTCCAGGCGACCCGTGGCGGGGGCCACGGAGACTATCGGACGATCGTCCTCGCCCCCTCGTCCGTTCAGGAGATAGCCGATCTCATGCCCCTGGCCTTCGATCTCGCCGACCGCTACAGGAACCCCGTGGTGGTGCTGAGCGACGGCATGCTCGGGCAGATGATGGAGCCCGTGAGCTTTGACGGGATCGTGAGGGGAAAGGATTACGTGAAGGATTATCTCCTCACCGGGGCCGAGGACAGGCCCTCGCGCATGGTCCGGTCGCTCCTCTTCGACGTGAAGGAGGAAGAGGAGCACAACTGGAAGCTCTTCAGGAAATTCCAACGCATGGAGCAGAGCGAGGTACGCGTCGAATCGGTTTTGACCGAGGATGCGGACATGATCGTGGTTGCCTACGGCACGGGCGCGAGGATCGCGAGGGGCGCCATCAAGCGGCTCAGACAGGAGCAGCTCAAGGTGGGACTCATCCGCCCCATCACCCTTTGGCCCTTCCCGAAAAAGGCCATCCAGGAAGCGGCCTCGCGGGTGAGCGACTTCTTCGTCTTCGAGATGAATACGGGGCAGATGGTGGAAGACGTGAGGCTCGCCCTCGAAGGGAGGGGCCGCGTCCACTTCTACGGAAGGCCCGGCGGCGTGATCCCCACGCCGGTGGAGCTGTTCCGCATCATTTCCCGTCATTACTACCAATCGGTCAGAGGGAAAAAACCGTGAAGAAGGTCTACGCGAGACCCAGGCTCCTCAAGGAGGCCCACTTCCACTATTGTCCGGGGTGCGGCCACGCCATCGTGACCCGCCTAATCGCGGAGGTGGTCGAAGAGATGGACTTGCGCGGGAAGGCCATATGCGTCGCCCCGGCAGGGTGCGGCATGCTCGTCTACAACTACTTCGATTTCGATACCCTGGAGTCGGCCCACGGCCGTGGCGCGGCGGTCGCCACGGGGATCAAGCGGGTACTGCCGGAAAACCTCGTCTTTTCATACCAGGGGGACGGGGACCTGGCGGCGATAGGCACCGCCGAAAGCTTTCACGCGGCCAACCGGGGCGAGCCCATTTCGGTCATTTTCGTGAATAACGGCGTGTACGGCATGACGGGCGGCCAGATGGCGCCCACGACCCTCATCGATCAGATCACGACCACATCGCCCCAGGGCAGGACGTCGGAGAAGGAAGGTCATCCCGTGAAGATGTGCGAGGTCCTCGCGGTCCTCCAGGGGACGTCCTACCTGGAGAGGGTGGCGGTCAACAAGCCCGCGGCGATCCTCAAGACAAAGAAGGCCATCGCGCGGTCCTTCGAGCACCAGCTGAAGAAAACGGGGTTCTCCATGGTGGAGATCCTGTCCCCCTGCCCCACCAATTGGAAGATGAGCACCCTCGCCGCGTGCACGTGGATCGACGAGGTGATGGCCGCGGAGTTTCCCCTCGGCATCGTGAAAGAGGTCCCATGCTGATCAGGACGATCTTTTCGGGCTTTGGGGGACAGGGCGTCCTTTCCATGGGATATACCATTGCGAATGCGGCAGTGATCGAAGGGAGGCACGTCACCTATCTGCCGTCCTATGGCGTGGAGGTGCGGGGCGGGACAGCGAACTGCACGGTCGTCGTATCGGACGAGGAGATAGCCTCACCCGTCGCCTCCGAGCCGGAATTCGTCGTTGTCATGAACCAGCCCTCCTTTGTCAGGTTTCAGAGCATCCTTCCCGCGGGGGGCCTCATCTGCGTCAATTCCTCGATGGTTGACATCTCGTCGGCGAGGGGAGACATAGAGGTCGTCGCCATCCCAACGAGCGAGCTGGCCGAACAGCTCGGCACGGTGAAGGTGGCCAACATGGTGATGCTCGGGGCATTGATCAGGATGAGCAATATCGTCTCCTTCGAGTTTCTCCTCAAGAACCTGTCCGAGGTCCTGGGAGAGGGGAAATCGGGTTTAACGAAGCTGAACAGGAGCGCGCTACAGAGGGGCTTCGACTACATAGGGGAGTAGGTCGCCTCTATCAGGGCGGCTGCTTAAGGGGCTTCATACCGAGTTGCCTATCTTCGGCATCCACCCACGCCTCCTCGGCGCGCCGATCCACTTCGTGACACCCACTTCGCGCACTACCCGACGCAGGCGAGGACGAGGAGCCGACGCAGGCGTACGTGATAGCACGTTTAGGAGGGCTTTGATGCGGCAACGAAGTGTGGCGAAGAAGGTGACTCGGTATCGGAAGGGGGCCAATTGGCAATGATCATTACACAGATTTCCATCATACTGGACAACGTGCCGGGTGCGCTCTCCAATGTCAGCGAGATTCTCGGCAGGGAGGGCGTCAATATCCGCGCCATCTCCGTCGCCGACACGTCGGATTTGAGTACGGTCCGTTTCGTTGCGGACGATCCGGTAAAGGCGCTAAACATCCTCAGGGGTCGCGGATTCAGGACCCGTGAGACGGATGTCATCGCGGTGGAGACACCCGATCATCCGGGCGGCATGAACGCCGTTCTTCGTCCGCTCCAGCAGGCGGGCATCAACGTCCATTACCTCTACCCGCACCTCGGCAGGGTGAGCGGGCAGGCAATCGTGATCCTCGGCGTCGACAGGACCGAGGACGCCCAAGAGGTGCTCAGGCGGAACTGGGTCCAGACCCTGGGCAAAGAGGTCTACACCGTCTGATACCGAGTTGCTTATCTTCGGCACCACCCACGCCTTCGGCGCGCCGACCCGCTTCGCGACACCCGTTTCGCGCACTACCCGCCGCGGGCGGCTGTGATACGCAGGCGTTGGCGACCCGCTTCGCTCCGCCGGCAATTATTGGGACACCCACTTCGCGCGACCCACTGTGTGGGTACCCCGCGGTCGCCCCCTCTGCGGGCAAAGCCACGACCCGCAAGCGGGTGCCCCGAGACTGCTGCTCAAAGACTCGCTCCGCTCGTTGTCTTGGATACCCCGCTGCTTGCAGCAGGGTCATTTATTCCTCGCGCCTTTACCTGAACGTGATCCTGGGCGGTTTTCGCGCGGGCAGGCGGTAATATTTCGCCTTCGGATAGCCGAGCATCATGGGATAGTGGTGCGGATGCCCCTCGGGTATGCCAACGATCTCCCTGAGAGATGGGGAGGAAAGAAGCGCCCCTTCAAGCAGCCCCGCCCAGCAGGTGCCGAGGCCGATCGTGGGGGCCAGCAGATCCAGATAGGAAAGCGCCAGGGTCAGATCGACCAGACCGTTCGCTGCTTCCGCTGGAGCGGAGGCCACGATCACGACCGGCGCGCCCCTCAGCACCGGGTCACGGCCAGATTCCCAGGCCGTGACGGCCCGCGGCAGGTAGGGGCGGGCTATCCCCAGGCCGGGGTCCTTCTTCAGAAACCCCCGTATCCACTCCACGGTCAGCCCGGCGATCTTTCTTATCTCCGATCTATCTTCGAGGACGAGCCATTCGACCGACTGGGCATTGCCGGCGCTGGGGGCGTAGCGCGCTACCTCGATAAGTCTCAGGATCTTCTCCTTTTCGACGGCCCTCTCCTCATAGAGGCGGATCGAGCGGCGGGACCGGAGGAACTGCACGGCCTGCTGTTCACCGATCGTAAGGTCCCTTATTATGGGCGGCGAGTCTTCAATGGGGATTCCCCTATGGGTGATGGCGCCTTCCGGACAGACGGCCACGCAGTGGCCGCACAACAGGCAGGCCTCCTCGTTGCCCGTCGCGACCTCGGGGTAGCCGTCGGCCCGCGAACGCTCGATGATGGCCGGCGAGCACTCCCCTAGGCACATACCGTCTTTCGTACACTTCTCCTTGTCGATCTGCACGAGTTGCATCGTCTCTCCCTGTGCGACGCCGCCATCACGGAAGACGCGGCGCGCTGATAAATTTTCGCTTCACCTTTGCTTAAGCATATTGTTTGCATACCTTTCTTGTCAACAGACAGGCGCGGATAAGCCAGCAAGGCCGTCCACGGCCCCGGGGCCGGGGCCGAGAAGGAACCTGCGGGAGCATAAGCGCTTCCTCGAAATCCTCCAGGACGTTTCCCTTTACGACCACACCTACAATGTCCTGAAGGCAGCCCTTGATATTGGACATGACGAGCTGCAGCACCGCCACGATTTCCTGCTCCCCGGCATCATCGCCGCCGCACTTGGCCACGACATAGGGAAAGTAGCTTCCCCGTGGCGGTCTTCCCCTGCCCGGAAACGCACCCATGAATCCGTTGCGGAGACCAGGCTGGAACGGATGCTTTCGTCCCATGGAAATGAAGTCTTCACGAAGACCGTTGTTACCGCCGTCAGCCTCCACCACACCGGTCCTAAAGATGAGACGGTTGGGAGGGGATCATTATAGACGCCGATGCGCGCGCCAGGGAATACGAGATCACATCGGCCGATCCTGCCTTCACCATGAAGCCCATGACCGAGTGGCTGGACCTGCCAAGGCTTGCCGAGATCATTCAGCCGCACATCAACGAACTCGTCGTCAGGAACCGGAGGGCTGTGTGGAGGGCGATGTCCTTCGGCGGCGTCGTCTACTGCACGCCAAATTACATTCGTGACGTTCTCAAGCTCCTCGCCTTCGAGAAGAAGGTCCTCGACTACCGACTTGTCCGCCAGTCCTTTCAGACCGACAACAAGGCAGTCCTTGTCGAGTTCTCCGGGATACTCAAGGATCATGGCTATCTCGCTTACGACATCAAGGACGGCTACTTCGGCCTCAAATCCCTCTTCCAATCGAGCATTCCCGCCATGCGCCAGCCGGGGCTCTACGCCATCCCGGTAAAGATTGGGCTTTTCCCGGCTAAACCCTCGGATATCGAGAAACAGAAGACGGATTATCTCAAGACCATCGTCTCAGTGAGGGCCGTTGCTGCCGGCAACTAACAAATCCCGTGGAGATCGCGTGCATTGTCCACGCCGGCCGGACATGTAGCGTTAAACGTCTCATCCTCGTGACGGCCTGTTCCGGTAGGGGTGTCGAGATCCACGTACACCATTCATCGATGACTTGCTCACGTCCCAGATCTGTATCGCATCATAGGCAGAATTCATAGCGTCTTAAAGATAGGTTACCTTGTCCGATGTCATCTTTATCATCGGAATGACAACCTGGCTGTCATGAAGGGAGGCGGAGGTAAGCACGGTGGTGACAGGGAATCCGCTGTCGGTCGGAGCCCCCGTGCCCGCATTGGCGCTCACCACCACAGCTCTTTACTGCAGCAGCCTGAGGTAGTTTGAAGTCTGCTCATGCAAGCCGGCTCCCCGAGGGGGCCACCCCCATCTCTTGTGCAGCCTCGTGGCACACTTCAACCATGATATTGTTTCCAACGACTTCATGGGCTCTCCTTTGTAACCTGTTGTCTCGCAACATTACTATGGGGAGAGTCTGAAATTCTCCATAATCCGTAAGCAAGTTCCACTAATTTAGGAGTTTTGCAAAGGGCTCATATAGTTAAAGATGGACTTTCCCAAATGCTTTTGACCTGCCGAAGGGTTGCTATGTGGCGATAAAACGTTTACAATAGTGTTCCTTCGTTAAAATATACTGAAAGAGACAATTCCGTCTGGAGGAAGGAAGGTTTACCTGTCCGTAGGACGGAATTGTCAAAGGATTGAAAAATGAAGGCGCTTACATTCCTGCTTTGTTTTATTGTCCTCGCGGCGGCTCTTCCATCGACTTCCGTGTGCGCCGTTTACTGCCATATCGACGAGAATGGAGTTCTCACCGTGACGAATATGCAGCCGGAGAAAGGAAAATCCAAGGTGATAATACGTGACGGGGAGGCTCCCCGGAATGTTCCGACCCTTACCGATGAAGAGAACAACGCCTATGATAACCTCATTAGACGGCATGCACGGACGCATGGAATCGATCCCCGTCTCGTGAAGGCCGTCATGATCGCTGAATCTCGCGGCAATCCCAACGCCGTTTCCAGAAAGGGGGCGCAAGGACTCATGCAGATCATGCCTGATACGGCCCGCAGTCTAGACCTGAAGCATCCCTTCGACCCCAGCGAGAACATAGAAGCGGGTGCGATATACCTGAAACGGCTTTACAAGCGATTCACAGGTAATACGGAGCTTATCCTGGCCGCCTACAATGCCGGGCCCGGAAGGGTCACGGAGAGCAACATGACCGTACCGCGCATAAACGAGACCGTCCACTACATAGAAAGGGTCAAGCAGTACTACGATAAATTAAAGGCTCCTGTAGAAACGCGCCGGCGCGAGGAGGATAACAAGGCGCTCCTCCGTTAGCGGGCACACGTATGATATCGCCATCAATTTGTCATAACCGCTATGGCTGTTCGTCGCTTTCTTGTTTGAGCTCTCGGTCTCTGGCATCCCACTGGGTATGGTGGCGTTTGGCGCACCCCCCAGATGTACACACCCGGGACGAGCGTGAACTTGTAGGGCGAAAGTCCCCTGTACTAGATCCGAGGGTATCCGCTCGTGGGAGGAATGCTGGCAAAGCACAAGCCAAAGGCAAGACCGCACCTATGAGAGTGGCCCGGAGGAAAATGTCATGCGGCCCGAGAAGGCTATTTTCTACGGTATAAAGATACATAACTCCCCATACATGACAAATGAAGGCTTAAGAGATTCTTGATATCTTTCGACAATATTATTGTATGACGTTGTTTACATTATTGACGTCATCGGCAACATGGCTCATATATTTTGTATCGTCTAAGTGAAATGAATAAGAAGTGGAAATCGCAACGATTCCAGCGACTGTTCCGGGGTTCGGTTTATGGGTAAAAATGTCGGGGCAAGATAACTCGGGAGGTGTATCATAAAGATAGGTAAGGATAAACAACCGCCATTGCTGCAAAATTCTCCTGTGTCCTCTCCCAAGTCCAAAACGGATACCTCTCAGACCGTGGCGAAGGGGTCGTCAGGTACGACGGACACGGTGGAATTGTCGAACCGGAAAGACGAGGTGACAAGGCTGAAAGAAGAGGCGAAAACGATCCCCGTGGTCGACGAGGAAAAGGTGGCGAGGGTGAAGCAGGCTCTGGAATCTGGAACATACCGTGTAAGCAGCCGACTGGTAGCGCGGGACATCCTCAAGAGCCAGCTTGCGGACGAAATATCCTGATATAGGAAGCCGGGCACTTGGCAAAGCGGCTGGAAACTTCTATCGGCACAAGCGCTGAGGCCCATGGGCGCGCACCCTCCCCAGGGGATAGTTCACTTCTCGGACAGGCCTGATGTTCTCCGGTGTATCGTATTCCGGCCTGTTCATCTTGGCCGTCACTTCCCACGTTTCTATTGCATCCGCATCGTAAGGTTTGAGAAGCGACAAAAGATCTTCCTTATCCTGGACGGCCGGATCGAGCCACAGATCCTCTTCGTTCCTAGGAAGTATCACCGGCATCCTGTCATGGAAGGGCTTCACGAGTTCGTTGGCCTCCGTCGTCACTATGGCACAGGTACACATGGTAACTCCTGCCGGAGAGGTCCAGATGCTGTAACGACCTGCAAAGGCGAAGGCCTTCCCGAGCTGAGGCATATGCACATAGGCAGCTTGCGATTACCCTCCTTTTTTTTCAATAACCGCGCGTGCTGCCCAAAAAACTCCGCCTCTAATACGTCCGGTGTCGGAAAGTTGCAGGAAATGCAGGGCAGTCTCCACCAGTTCCTCCATCGTTCAAAACAACGTTCCTGGCTTTATCGCAAAAATGTATTTCAATACCGGTCTCGTACCTGATACAATAGACAAAAAAGCTCCCGAGAGGTAAATATGGCAAAAGGTCAGGAAAAGGTGAACGAGGATAAGCTCCAGATATTAATTAGAAACTGGAATGAGAAAGGCGTCAGTCAATTAGCTGAGATGCTGAACGCAGGTGAGAGTACGGTTAATTACTGGGCCGGGAAGTTACGGAAGTCCATGAAAAGCAACGGCATGACGGACGAGCAGATCAAAAAGATACTCCCTGCCAAAAGAAAAGCTCAAGGCAATGTCTATGACGACGTCGTGAAACAAATGTTGTCTCCCGAACGGGCACCGAAGAAAAGAGGAAGAAAGCCGAAAGCGGTCGAGGGGCCAATGGAGTAACCTTCTGGTGCGACTGGAACCATACCATGTGGCCATGTTATGGTTCCTATTCTTTTAACATCCCGCGTCGCAACACTTCATGTGCTGATGCGGGGCGGTCCCGAGAAGATTCGGGAAAGGTTCACGTTGACTATACGCAGCAAGGGTTCACCTTACTACACGCGCATCAGCACAAGTCTGAGAAAGTGAAGATTGCCGCCTACGAGCGATAGCACGAAGGTCAGCGGTAGCCGGATTCATCAACGATCCGGTGCACCGGCTCGTAGCAGCGGGCGTCGTCGGGTTCGGGCCGTATAGCCGATCCGGATTTGGATCACGAACAGTATGGATACAACGTCAACCTCAATAGGCTTATTGCTCATAGGTTTTCTCTAAGCGTTCGGGTTTGAGCAAAATGGTCCACGAAAGGATGCTGCTTGATCAACATATATGTAGATGCCGACGCCAGTCCCGTAAAGAATGAGGCAATCCGGGTGGCCAGACGCTATTTGATGACGATTTCGATGCAGCAGACGATTGGATTGCAGAACGTGTCACCGAGAACGACGTGGTTGTATCCGCTGATATTCCCCTTGTTGCGCGTTGCGTCAAGAAGGGAGCCCGGGTCCTCGATCCCAAGGGACGCGTTTTTACGGAAGAGTCCATAGAAGATGCCCTTTCGCGCAGAGATATTATGACTTTCTTGCGGGACACGGGAAATCGGGATACGGTGAGCCGGGCACCTGCCTACGATAAACGAGACCGCTCCCGTTTCCTGCAACGTCTTGATGATCTTATCCAGGCAATCCGCAGAGGGCAGCGATAAAAAACGGTCGGAGATTTTCTTAGTTCGCCAAGACCACCCCCCGAGCACTCAAAAGAACGAATGGGCGACTTTTACTTGCAAGCCTTCCCGCAATAGGGAGCATCCGGAGCACGGTTATCGAAGCTGCCCCGGCCTCATACGGCTGGCGAAGCTCTATCCTTCCGAGCGGGTGGAACAGGCATGCCTTCGGGCGCTCGATCTCAAGGCGTACAACTACAAAAGCGTCAAATCTCTTCTGGAGCGGGGACTGGAGAAAGTGAACCCAGAGGCAAAGCAGAGGATCATCCCGTTGCACTCCAATGTGAGGGGAAAGAGTTATTACGGGGAGGCGGACCATGATTGAGGCAACGATCGAGAAGCTTCTTTTGATGAAGCTCCACGGGTTGGCAGAAGGATTAAAGGAACAGATCAACAACCCTCACTGCGGAGACGTAGGCTTCGACCCGTTGCCCTTTCCGGGCAACGACACAGGCAAACGCTCTTTGCTATCGCAAAGCAAAGCGTTTAGACCGTCCCACGGTAGAGTATTGCCCTATATGTATGCGCGAGAAAATGATTGACAACATTATATCTTATAGGGGAAACTACTGCCGAAAGCACCTACAGCAAGAGAGTTCACCATGAAGCTTTTTCTACGCGGCAGCGCATCTCTGGTTTTCGCCCCTCCTCTTCTCGATTGGCAGTCTCTGACAGGCTCGGCACAAGGAACCAGCAGAAGACGCATAACAGATACGGCAAACAGACTCTATCTGAGATGAGGCCGTGAAAATGGCTATGCGGACGATTGACATAGAGGCCGAGTCGCCAAGAGAGGCACATCCGGCGCCAAAATGATATTATGGAGTAATCTCATGTATCTATCTTTCTACGGCCTTCAGAAACAGCCTTTTCACGTCACACCGGACCCGGAGTTTCTCTACTTCAGCCCGAGTCATAAGGACGCCATGTCAGCCATAACCCACGGCATAGAAGAAAAGAAGGGCTTTATCGCCATCACCGGTAACGTTGGCGCAGGCAAGACCACCATTCTCCGGTCATACCTGGATGCCACAAAAAGCGAGCCCCTCAAAATCGTCTACGTGTTCAACGCCAGGCTGACGTTTGAGGAACTCCTCAAGACTATTTACCGGGAATTAGGGCGACGGGTTGAAGGTAATTCCGTGATGGGGATGGTCAACAGACTGTACGAGTTCCTCATCGAAGAATCCAGGCAGGGCAATACCGTTGTGCTCATCATCGACGAAGCCCAAAATATGCCCGTCGATACGTTGGAAAACTTGCGCATGATGTCCAATTGCGAGACATCCAAAGAGAAACTGATACAAATCGTCCTGGTGGGCCAGCCGGAATTCAAAAAGGCGCTGGATACGGACGGACTGAGGCAACTCAGGCAGCGGCTCGCGGTCCATGCAACCATCCGGCCCCTTTCAAGAGCCGAGAGCCTGGAATACCTCAGGTTCAGACTCAGGCATGCCGGCACCGATCCCGCCTCAGTTTTCACGACCCCTGCGTTGAAGAAGATCGTCAGAAAGTCGAAAGGAATTCCTAGGGTGCTTAACGTCCTTTGCGATAATGCCCTTATTACAGGATTCGGCCGCCAGCAGAAGCCCGTCACAAAGAAAATTGCCAAAGAGATCATTCGCATGTTCAAGGGACGGCCTCACTATCTCCAGACGGGGCTTCGCCTCGCCGCGGCTCTGGCTCCCGTTTTATCGGCCTTTGGGATTACATCATTCCTGCGGAAAGACCGGGTGCCGCCGATCAAAAACGCCTCTCTTTATAAGGAACCGACCGTTGTAGAGGCCGTGGCAGCAGTTGACGAAGTGTCGGCAGCGGCAAGAACGCCCAGTTAAATGGGCACCATTACCCCCGCACGGCTTTGTGTTCACCATAGTCTTCTTTCCAGCCTTGGGTTCTTAGCTGTTAGGGTGCTCAGCAGTAAACGTCGGGAAAAGGATTTGTTCTATCATGACCTCCACTTATCTGGACATGAGCCGAAGTGACCAGGGGTAAAGATTTCCCTTTCAAAGAGCGTTCTGCAATAAGAAAAGCAAAAATGTGGAATTCCTGCTCCGTCTTTCAAGGAAGGCGGGAAGAAATATCAAGGGACGGTTTAGGAAGTGTGCTTTTCATTGTGTCAAAAATTGTTGAAGAGTGACCCACCATTCTCGACATTATTGTCTATCCCCGAAAGTTCGCATTTTTCGCACTCTCTGTAATTCATTGCTGTTTCCGCACCTCTCTGATCACGGCATGTGTTTTGCTTCGTGTGACAGATTAAGGACTGGCTATTACGATCAAGGGGGCTATTACCCACGACGTATCCGTCCAATGGAGGGAAAAAAGGAGGATTTATCAATGAAAGGTCTAATGAAAATGGTAGGGCTTGTGGTTATGGCGGGCTTCATCACGAGCGTAGGGCTATCCCCTGTTCATGCGGGTGAAACAACATGGCAGAAAAATCACCCTCGCCGGGCGGAGGTCAATAAAAGGCTCGCGAACCAAAATCACCGGGTTAACCAGGGCGTCAAAAATGGCACATTGGCCAAACCCCAGGCCGCCCGGCTGCACAAAGAGGATCGGCAGATTCGGCAGGAAGAACGGGATATGGCTGCTCAAAACGGAGGGCATATCACAAAGCAGGAACAACGAACTCTCAATGCGCAAGAAAATAAGGTCAGCGGGCAAATCTACGACGAAAAGCACGGTCAGTGAGATCGGGAGAGGCGATAGCCTCTCTTGTTTCAAGAAATAGACTGTACGAGTGGATGAACCCGAAGGGCAGGGCCGTTCACGGCGAGCCGATCGCTTAACGTGTTGAAGAAAAGTGGAAAGGAACCGCTGAGGGAGTATCAGCGGTTCCTTTCTTTTTCGTAGCAAATCTTCCGCAGTTGGTCCTGCCACGCAGTTCCTCTACTGATGATAGTCGGGCTCGTGTCCCAGCAGAAAGCCGCCGGGATGGATGGAGAGGCGGCGGGGGAAGTCCTGAATCTCGTTGGCAAGCGCCATCAGGCGCCGATGGTCGTAGCTTTGCGGGTCCAGGCCGGCAGCCCGCAGATGGTCGGGCCCGATCTCGCCATAATAAGGGGCGAGCTTTGCCAGGCGGTCCAGGGAGGTTTTGGAGAGGCCCAATGCCTTTCCCACGTCCCGCACGGCCATCTTCGCCCGGTAGCGGATCACGTTGGCGACCATGGCGGCATGGGTGCGGCCGTATTTCCCGTAGACGTGCTGGATCACCTCCTCGCGCTGCTCGTGCATGATATCGAGATCGATATCGGGCGGCTCCGCCCGCTCCCGCGAGATGAAGCGCTCGAAAAGGAGGTCGTCCTTACCGGGTCGACGGCGGTGATTCCCAGGCAGTAGCAGACGGCGGAGTTGGCGGCCGAGCCCCGCCCCTGGCAGAGGATCCCCTTTTCCTTGCAGAAGCGGACGATCCCCCACATGGTGAGAAAGTAGCCGCAGTAGTCCAGCTCGTCGATCAGGGCCAGCTCCCGCGTGAGTTGCGCCGCGAGCATTAGGGAACGTATGGGTATTCGCCTTCTTCCTGTAATAGAGGGGCAGGATAGGAACAAAGAGTTACACCATTTGAAGCGGTATTGGGTAGTGACCCCTAACATCGACTTCCGTGATCTGAGTCGGAAATATTACAACCGGCTAACCTGCTTCCCCACTCCCTCCGGCGGTTGCGTTGCCCAGCACGAGTTCGCCTGGTCCAGATATACGCTTTACGGTGAGTTCCGGGTCTGTTTTCCTGGCACCGCGACTTTAAGCGTTCTCTTTCTCACTTCCCTTTCCGTTGTTCTTTCTCGGCTTCCTTCCCGTTGTTCTTTCTCGCCTTCCCTTCCAGTTGTTCTTTCTCGCCTTCTCCTTTCTGCTTGTCATTCCCCTGCGGTGATGCTCCTGGCCGGCTGCCCTTACCGCCGTAAACGCCGGACTGCGGCAAGGGGAATTTTTCCGACGCCCGATCCGATTCGATACCGCCTTTCGCCACCGACCCGTTTTCCTCGAGCAGGGCCCAGCGAACAACGGTGCCTCCCGTGAAGCTGAGCCCGTCGCCGCTGAACATCGTGCGCCACAGGCTGCGCGTTGTGCGGCTGTAACCGCCGCTGGAGACGACCAGGGCGTGCAGATACCGGGGGTTCAAGGCCTTAATGCCCTCCGCGCGCAGCAAGCGCGCCAGCAGTGTCAGGCCGCTTGTCTCGTCGGTTTTGTCCCATGCCGTCTGCAGATCGCTCAGCCGCTGGTCGAGCTGCTTCAGAGGCTCCGTGACAGGATCCAGATCCTGCCTGAGCCCGGCCAGTTTCATCGAGAGTTGATTGACGACATCCTGCTTCTTCTCCTTCGCGGCGCTGTCTAGCTCGGCGTCCAGCCGCACCAACTCCGAAATAAACGGTCCCACGGTCTTCCATACATTCATCCTGGCTTCCTGAACCGCCTGGAGCCGTCCGCGGATCGAATCGGGTTTGTTTTGCACGGACGGCAATGCCACGAGGTCGGGCACGAACACGGCGGAAGCGCCGCTCGCCTTCACCCTGCTCGCCAGTGCCAGCTCGAAGGCAAGCTGATTTACCACCGTCTGGATGCCGGCATAGTTCACGTCCTCACGGAAGAGGCTCGCCAGGCCGAGCGCGGCGCTTACGCCGGCCGCAACGGTGCCCACCGCTCCCATAAGGGCGGCGGCGCCCCCCGTAAGGCCAACGCCCGCCATGAACGGGACGATTTCCATCTTCCTGATCTTTTCTCCTTCTTCAACGTGTTCCTGCCGCGCTTGCGCCATTTCATCCGCGTATTCCCCGAGCGCCTTGTAAGCGTTCTGCAGCTCTTCCAGCCTGACCAGGATGGCCTGGAGATTAGCCATATCCGTTAGAAAAGCAGCTCCCGCGATCACAACGGTTTTGCCCGTTACATCACCCTGCACAGCATCGGCTATGGTCATCGCCAGGCGGCCCGCGCTGCCATAGCTCAGCCATTCCGCCTCGAAGACCATCTTGTCGTCCACGCTCGTTCTGCCTTCCAGCGGTGACATCTTCGTAGCTTCTGCGCCTTGCGCGGGCACCGGCTTCTTAGCTTCCTCGGTTGCCATGATCCCTCCTCCCCTTATTGCGGCTGTACCGTACAGGCCAGGCCGTACTTCTTCTGAATCTGGCAGATGTCGTCCTTCAGCTTGAGCGCGTTATCCTGCCGCGTCAGCGCGGTAATCTCGTCATTGGCGGTCTGCTCGGCCTTGCGCGCCACGTTACGCGCGTCCAGGACCGTTCCGCCGATCCCGCTCAGGGCATCTACCGTTGCGCTGTCCAACCCCCCTGTCGTGCCCAGCTTGAAGCTCTTCAGGCCGCCCGTCGCTTCGAGGAAGGCCAGGTCGTATGAAATCGTCTTGCTGCTGCGCCTCGCAGGCAGAGAGGCGATGGTGCCCAACTGGGCCACGGAGAAGACACCCGCCCCGAAAGTCTTCTTTTCATATTTCAGTTCCGCCTTCACCTGCGCCGGAATGCGGTAGCGGAAGCTGCGCTCGCCGGATGCCTCCTTCGTGTTGTCACGCACCTTTCGGAACAACTGGCTCGCCTCGGCCGGGTAGTAAGTGATCTCCATGGTTACCGGCGCCGCCTTCTGGCAGTCGGCGGCCGCAAGGATCTCGAACTTCCCTGGGTACGGTTTGGAACCGGGAGCCGGCTCGGCCAGCCCCATACAGACCCCCTCCTTCGAATCGATGTACAGGATCGGGATTGCCTTCCCTGCCTGCAACTGCCTGATGTCGAGCGATCCTTCCCAGGTGTCCTTCTTCTTCGTGCCCAGGTACAGCTCCGTCAACCTCTGGGCTATCAGCGTATCCAATCTGCCCAGCAGATCGACCGGCTGAAACGATTGGCTGGCGCCGCACAGCAAATTCTCTCTTGCCTGAGCAAGGCCGGCGACGTGGTCTTTGTATGCATCCCTCGCCTGCGTCAGCTGTTGCTCATCAGTGGACCGGTCGAACCGCTCCCTGTCCTTCACGTCCATGTCGCAGTAATTTACCACCAGGGGACCCGTGTCCCTTTTTAGGATCGGGATGATCCACGGGTCATTTTTCTTGCTCGGATTCGGGCAGAGATCGATCTCCTTTCCCAGGGCCCCTTCTTTGACTGTTGCGCCGTAGAACGCCTTTGTCCCGATGTTGGCCGCCAGCTTCATGCCGGAGACGACAAAGTCCGTAGTCCGGTTCGTCACCGAGGCCGACGCCGCGGAGAGCAGCCCCGCATCGTTCCACGTCATGGAAAGCGTCTGGTCTATCGCCCCCGCCCCCGCAAACTTCACCATGTAAACATTGTCCGGGTCGGGTTCCCCGAACGTGGTAAACGACGCCCCCTGCTGCAGCTCGTACTTCCCTTTTTCTCCCTCCCCCTTGCAGTTCGGGTCCTTGCATACCTCTTCTTCGCCTGGCGCGAAGATCGGTGCGAACTTCATGAACGTGGCCGGCTTCGGTACGGTGTGGTCGACCTTGATCGCCACACGCGCCACGGTTTTGGGCAGGGCGTAAAAGACCCCCTCTGCCGTCATTCTTTCCGGATCGGACGGTCCCTGTGCACCGTTAGGCACCTGCACCACCACCACCTTCGCGCACCCCGCCAGACATACCGCAACGATGAAGAGCAGAAACAGACGCGATTTCATACCGCCTCCTTTTTTATACACTAAGGGATCAAACTGTAAGCCTCCTCTACGACAATGCTATCGGCCACCCGGTAGCCCATCCACCAGCGCCCTCCGTCGAACCTGGCCGCGCCCTGGCTGTCCTGGATCCTAAGGGCCGTACGGGTATCGTCGTAGCCGAGGATCAGCACACAATGTCCGCCTTGCTGCGGCGCGGGGTTTTCCGGGTCCTGCCACTCGAATTTTCGATCGAGGAACTTATCGGGATACCCCTCCGGCCGCCTTAGGCCGACGACGACCGGGCAGTTTTGACGCAACTGCTCCCTGATCCATGCCGCCCGGGAGGTCCCGGTAAACTGCCTGTAAAGGAAGAAGTATCCCCGCCGCAGTATGCGCCGGTCGAGCACGTCCCCGTACGCTGACTCCGACGGTTTCCGCTCCGCCGCGTTCAAGGTGTACGGCAGCGGATGCAAGTCGTGCCTGCAGACGCCCTGGTTCGTCAGCGTCACAATAGCGTCGGCCAGCGTCACGGATCCTGTGGAATCAGCCCTGCCGTTGTCGTATCTCGTCACGTAGTAATGGAACAGGGGCGCAAGCCTTGGCCATTCCGGGTGGACGACCTCCATTGCACCCGCCAGGGCGCAGGAGACACAGCATGGGACGTCCTGTTGGTTTCTTATTGCGCGCGGCTTGGAGGCCAGATTGTAGGCTGAGATGGTGGACAGAACGGCCGCCGATCGCACTGCGGAAGCGGCCGGCGAAAGGTCAGCTTTCACCGGGGGAGGCAAATACCCCTTGTTGTCCGGTTCCGAGGGCATATCGTCACCCCCACCGCATGTTCGGTAACCCGCCCATGACCCGGTCGCACATTGCGGCAGCCTCTTCCGATCCCGACAGTGCCCAAACGGAACCCATCGGGCAGCCTTTTTCAGATTATTCTGTATGTTATAATGGGGTATTACCAAACGTCAACAAGAAACGTGCAGATTCTCTAAAAGCAAATTCCTCTCGCTTTCAGGTGGTATTCGTCACTCGCCTGAGAAGCCCGTGTGCGACAAATAGTAGGTGTACGAAAGTGCATACAACTCCTGAAAGCCTCACCCCGCTGATGCGCCGAGACATTGAAGATTACGTATAGGCGCTTTTCCGATGCGAAGTTTCGGAAAAGCGCGTGAAGAACTATGCCGCTCCGCGGTCCTATGGGTTTTCAATACAGTACGTCTTTAGGGATTTCGGGGTGACAGACGGGGTGGGGGCGGTTCTTTCCGCGTAACTGAGTGCTGAATGGGCAGATCAAAGAAACCTGAGGACAGAAAGGCCTCATAGGCCTTTTTCAGAAAGCAAGGAAACTTCCCCCGGAAGAGCCGGGACATGACCTTGACGGGGAAGAGGAACCTCCTCTTCGAGGAGATCCACTTCCCCTCAGACAATCCTCCCCCCGAGACGACGTAGTGGAGGTGGGGATGGTCCAAAAGGTTCTGCCCCCACGTGTGGAGAATACCGGTAGAACCGATCCTGACGCCGAGACGCTTCCTCGCAAGATCGGTAAGCGTCTCCGACGCCGCCTTGAAAAGCATGTTGTAGATGACATCCCTGTTTCTCAAGGCAAGGGGGTTGAGTTCACCCGGCAGGGTGAAGACGACATGGAAGTAAGAAATAGGAAGGAGCTCTTTCCCCCGTGCCTCGATCCACTTCTCTTTCTTGAGGAACTGGCACTTCGGACAGTGCCTGTTTCTGCAGGAGTTATACGATATTTTGGTATGGCCGCACTCCTCGCATTCGTCCACGTGGCCGCCCAGCTCCGCGGTTCTGCAGATCTCTATCGCGTGCATGGTACGGAGCTGGTTGAGGGGGAGCTTATGGGTTTCTCTGTAGGAGGGGCCATGAGTGCGGAAGATGTCGGCCACCTCCGTCTGTGGCCGCACCGGGATTATTCGTCGAGAGGGCTGACGATGGTGCCGAGATCCTTCCGGCTTACATGAAGATAGATGGCGGTGGTCTTCAACGACCGGTGACCGAGAAGGAGCTGGACACGGCGGAGATCCGTCCCCGCCTCGAGGAGGCAGGTGGCGAAGGCATGTCTTAATGAATGCATGGTCGCCCGCTTGGCGATCCCCGCCCGCTTTCTTGCCGCCTTGATCACGAGCCCGATAGAACTCGTTGTTATGGGCCTGCCGGGAATCACGCCCGGGAAGAGCCACGACGTCGGCCGGTACTGTCGCAGGTACCTCGTCAAAGTGTCGAGCGCCACTTTCGAGAGAATGGCGTAGCGGTCCTTCCTCCCCTTGCCCTCCCGCACCATGACCGTCATGCGGGCAGAGTCGATGTCGCTCACCTTGAGACGAGCCACCTCGCTGACCCGGAGGCCCGATCCGTAGGCCATCATGAGCATGGCCTTATGCTTCACATTGGTCGTGACGGAAAGGAGCTTCTGCACCTCCCCTCTGTCGAGTATCACGGGAAGCCTTTGCGGCTTTTTCGGGTGAGGCAGCTTCTTCATCTCCCACGGCCGCTTGAGGGTCACCTCAAAGACAAACTTCAGGGCGTAGTAGGTAATGTTGAAAACCCCATAGGAGACGTGTTTCACGTTCACGAGGTGAAGGAGATACGCCCTGATCTCCTCTTCTCCGAGCTTGTCGGGATTCTTCTTGAAGTGCCGGGCGAATAGCGTCACCCGCATGAGGTACGCCTCCTGCGTGTGAGGGCTCAACCCCCTTAGCTGCATGTCCTCGATCATCCTTCTCTTGAGTGTCTTTTCCATGGTGCATTCTCCTTCTATGAATGGATTCACCGTCGTTAAACGACGGTGTTGAAGGAGATTGTACGCCTATTGAGGCTTCTCGATGTAGAGATAAGAGTGCCATCTCAGACGAAGGCTGAGGGATTTAGTGGGGTTGACCACCGCGGAGCGGTTTAGTTCAAGACCTCTTATGCAGTTCAGTGCATAAGAGGTCATCCATCTTTCTCTCATGGTGCTGCTGTAACCCGTGGCGGTGGCGGTTCTCGGAGAGGCGATGGGCCTTCTTCCCCTTCTTGGTCTGCCGGTACCGTCTCTGCGCTTCCCGGTGAA